>CAJUQB010000218.1 GCA_910588285.1 uncultured Lachnospiraceae bacterium | reverse complement strand
GAATACATCGTTTGCAGAGTCGAAGCAGAAAATTTTGAGGATTTGGTAACGGTTGCTTTAGATCAGGCCGGTAAATATCTTTTTGGTATCTGGCTGCCCCGCCACAATTTAACCACGGAGCCTTTCTCAGCAGAAAAATATTACCGTGACCTGGAGGGGATGGCCTGTATGGAAATTTGGGTCAAGCCCCTGCCGCTGAAAAATAAAGGCTAAGGAGGAATTCAGAGTGGATTGGAATGTGCTGTATTCAAAGGAAAAATCCCCGTCACTGGAGCAAGTCACAGAATATATTAACAATTCTTTATGGACAGATTTTAATAACCGTATTCAGTCCACCTATCGGACCAGACCCTACATGAAATACAGCCGTTGTTCCATGCAGGCAGGCTGGAATATTAAGTATAAAAAAGGCGGAAAGTCTCTTTGTACGCTCTATCCGATGCAAGGCTATTTTATCGCTCTCGTGGTTGTAGGAAGTCGTGAACTTACGGAGGCAGAGTTTCTTATGCCGCAATGTTCCGACTATGTGCAGACAGTATTCAAAAACACAAAAACCGGAAATGGACAGAAATGGTTGATGCTGGATGTGCGGGATAGAGAAATTATGGATGATGTATTTCGCCTTATCAATCTCAGAAAGCGTATACCATCATAGCAGGAATATGAAAGTTGCAGAGCCGTTTTATGACAAACTGTGTATAACAAGCCGGAAGGAGAGGCAGTTTAATGTCTGAACAGGTATTGTCTATATGAATAGGAGAAAATAGAATCGTACTTTTGGTTGTTGATATCCCAAATTTGATTATGAATAATGAGTTATATGATTTTCAGGTATTATTATTGGGCTGTAGACGGATTACTGTATAGATGCATCTGTGAAAGGTGGCTTTGAGCATGGATTTAAAATGATTGTTCCGGCAAACCAGTATGGTTGATAATGCATATATATCAGCCGATAATTCTTATAAATATTACAATGGGTTCATGTGGAATGGAAGATATACAGAATGTATCTCATTTGAAAAAGCGTTTGGATTGATGAATAAATAAATCAGGAAGTGACAGGAGGGGCGGATATGAAAAGATATATTGCTTTATTAAGGGGTATCAATATAAGTGGAAAAAATAAAGTGCCAATGGCAGAATTAAAGAAGGGATTTGAAACACTTGCTTTTGTAGAAGTGAAAACATATTTGAACAGCGGCAATGTGATTTTTTCCAGTGATGAAGATAATATAAGGAAGCTTACGGACAAGATTGAGGAAATGATAAAAAATCAGTTTGGACTGGATATTCCTGTTTTTGTCCTGTCAAGGGAAGCGCTTGAGGATATTTTACAAAATGCGCCCGACTGGTGGGGCAGTGAGAACAAAGAAATCTATGATAATCTGATTTTCATAATACCGCCGGCTGCATTTTCCGATGTATATAATGAAATCGGAGAACCCAGAAAGGAATTGGAGAGGATAAAGGATTACAAGGAAGTGATATTCTGGTCTTTCAGCCGTAAAGATTACCAAAAGACAAACTGGTGGCCTAAGACAGCAGGTACGAAGATCAGCACGAAGCTGACCATAAGGACAGCAAATACGGTTAGAAAGATAGCCAGTATGTGATTACTGTTCAAATTTGCATTTTATATGAAAAACATTAAAATACTATATATAGTATTGATTGCTTGACTAAAACAATATCTTGTGCTAAACTGTCCTTGTAATTGATTTTTGTGCGTACCCATATGGGAAATGCAGTCCGTCCAGACTGTATGCGGAATATTCTCCGCATTGCACACGCTGTTAAGTTTGTATTTTTGTGCCAGTAGTACCATTATGC
>CAJUQB010000217.1 GCA_910588285.1 uncultured Lachnospiraceae bacterium | reverse complement strand
TTTCATCAAAAGGTTTTTGTGTACGCCTTATCACGTAATAGTGCCAAGCTGGAAAAGAAATTCAGCCATTTTAGAGGTAACAGTGAAGTGCTATACTAAAGTTGTAACGGGAGTGGCTAATGAGATATAATCAAAATTACAAGAAAAGAGGTACTCATTATGTCACAAAACTACACTCCCGAATTTAAAAAGAAGATCATCCGACTCCATGAGGAGGAAGGACGAACCTACAAAAGCATCACCGCTGAGTATGGCGTATCCAAAGCCAGTATCTCCAAGTGGTGCAGCGAATTCAGCAAAGAATGCCAGACAGACCCTCAAGCCAAAGAAGATTATGACTCCATGAAGGAGAACCTCAGATTAAAACGGGAAAATGAAGAATTACGGAAGGAGATTGCATTCTTAAAAAAAGCGGCGGCATTCTTTGCGAAGGAGATCGGTTAGAGGCTTACCGGTTCATCGACCAACATTATGAAGAATTCGGCATTCGCTGGTTACTGAGGCGGCTGAGGATCTGCCCGAATGCCTACTATAACTACCGGAAACACCGGAAGGCGGGGTATTATGCCCAAAAAGCAGAAGTCAAGAAGCAGATTGACGAAATTTACCACAGCCACAGCGGAGTGGACGGCTACCGCAGCATGACGGCCTATCTGGAGCGCAAAGGCTACCGCTACAGCCAGACGACTATCCATAAATATATGAACATCGAGATGGGGCTGCATTCCATTGTCCGTCCTAAAAAGCCGGGGACAAAGCCCGGGCGGCCCCATAAGGTGTTCGGGAACAGGCTGAAACAGGACTTCCATGCGGACAGGCCGAACCAGAAATGGTGTACGGATTTCACATATCTGTTCCTGAAGAATGGAGATGTCCGATATAACTGTACTATCATAGACCTTTATGACCGGAGCGTGGTGTCCAGCATAACGGATCGGCACATCACCAGCGACCTGGCTGTCCGCACCCTGCGCAAGGCGCTGGATTACCAGCATCCGGCAAAGGATGGCCTGATCCTGCACAGCGACCAGGGGAGCCAGTATACATCGAAGGCTTTTATAGAGTTCTGCGAATCTGTCCACGTGACTCAGAGCATGAGCAAAGCCGGATACCCATACGACAATGCGCCGATGGAGAGATACTTCAACACCCTGAAGAATGAATGCACCAACCTGCATGGGTTCCGGACGGAAGAAGAACTGTACCGCACAGTGGAGGAATTCGCTTACGTCACTTACAACCATCTGCGCCCCCATTCCTACAACGGATACAGGACACCTTTCGAAGCGCGATGTGCATGACAACGGCTTGTTTCAAGATTCCGAGCCGGAGCAGGGAACGCAGCCACCCCGCAGGGGCCTGCCCTTGACGGATGCCCAAAGGGATGGTACACTTCCAAATCCGATGGCGGCCGCAAGGTAAAAGCCTGTTTCTGAGTTCGTCGCCATCGGTATCCATTTGTCAGCATCCCTTTGGGTATCTGTCAAGGGTGGCGGAAGCTGCCACAACCCTAATTATAAAGGAAATATTTTTTTAGCCACAAGTGTTACAAAAAAGCTTGACCACTACACCCATCCTTTTTTGATACTTCCGAAATAATGTATTTTCCCTTATTTAATACACCTGCCGTATAAACTTTATAGATGTTTTTGGCGATCATTATGATCTCATTCGGGGTCCATTCACTGTCCATCCCGCTTTTCCTGATTGCCAATACCAGGGAATAGAAATACAAAAGGCTCACATGGTTTATAAATGTCCAGCCCAGCATACTTTCATTGCTCCGCTGGGAGGATGCACCCATATCCACCGAATTCTTCAGATAGTCAAAACACTGCTCAATGTCCCATCTTTCTTTGTACGCCAGATAGATCTTTTTTGCTTCCTCATCCCTGTTGCTGATAAAGGCAAAGATTCCCTTACGCCTGTCCGAAAACATATCCGCACCGCCCTGGGAATCTTCTATCCGTCGGGCTGTCTTTAACTCTTCTTTCGCCTTTTTTGCATCATCACGGAATATATACAGATGATTCCCTGCATTCCCGCAGGGTTCTTTGTGATGCCAGATCACCCTCCCCTTAAAGACAAACTGCCCGTCCCATCGTTCCCTGTCCGGGGCTGTTTCAAATTCCTCCCTGATCAGTTTTGTATTCCTCTGCAGCGGGAGGATATAGTTTAATTTCTTATCCATAAGGAAGGAAACGTTTTTCTTCGAGTAAAATCCCTTGTCGCCTATGATCGTACAGCTTTTTATCCCGGAGAGCTTTATCGTGTCTGCCATTGCGACTTTATCGGCTATGTTTCCCGGCACCATCCGGTAAAATACCGGTGCATGGCTTCCCGAATCAAACAGATACAGCAGCCTTACCTGTTTTTCATGGCTGTGCTCAGGATTATATCC
>CAJUQB010000216.1 GCA_910588285.1 uncultured Lachnospiraceae bacterium | reverse complement strand
AGAGTTTTTATATGCGGGGGCAGGTAACATGGTCGAGTATTTAGATTTTTTCAATGTATATATGATAGGCCTCATTGAGGGGATCTTTCAGTTTTATTTCCTGGCAAAGATCCTGAAAAAGAAACTTTTGTACCCATTCTATTTCCTGTTTGGAGTATGTGCGGTGATTGTCACCTGCTTTCTTTCCGTTGGCACGGTGACTGGCTTCGTGGAGATGGTAGTTCTTCTTACGATATGTGGGATCCTGGTCTGCCATGCGGATTTTAAGTCTTCCCTTCTGTATGCAGCCCTGACAACTGAAATCATGCTGCTCTGCTATGGGATTGTGAAATCTCTGATAGGTCTTTTATACGCATGGATGCCGGATTTTTACTATCATACAGCGGGCATCGCGGCCATGTTGATCAGTGAGGCCGCGTCCCTATTGCTGACAGGGGTTTGTTATTATATGGTGTATCGCTATTTTTCCGACTATACTGCATCGGAAATGCCGCAAATGTTTCTGGTTTTCATTCCGATCCTGATGATCTTTCTTATGAGTGAGTACATTAATACGCTTTCCTTTGATTACCAGTATGTGGTCTTAGAGGAGGACGGCTCTTTCGAGTATCTGCTCAGCCACTGGCAGCTGCTCGCAATGCATCTTCTGGGACTTTTAAGCCTGTTCTGCATTCTGTTCTCTTATAAGAAACTGCAGCAGAATTTCCGCCTCAGCACCGAAATTTCCCTGCTGGAACAGGAAGAACATTCCCTGAACCGGTATGTGGAAGAGGCGAAAACCCGTTACGATGAAACAAAGTCATTCCGGCATGACATCAGAAACCACATCGCAGTGGTGAAAAATCTTCTGCAGAGCGGGAAACTGGAGGAAGCGGTAAGCTATATGGAAGATATGGATGATATGGCGGAAAAAATGTCATTTCCATGCAGTACCAATAACCCGGTAGTGGACATTTTGGTGGGAAACAAGCTGGGGATTGCCAAAAGCATGGGGATCGATGTGGACTGTTCCCTCCTTCTGCCATATCCCTGCAGCCTTAAGGACATTGATATCTGTATTATTCTGTCAAATGCACTGGACAATGGGATTCAGGCAGTAAAAAGGCTGGATGCCGATATGGAAAAATATGTCCATGTGTCCGGGCGTATCCAGGGAGATTTCCTTATGATGGAAATAGAAAACAGCTTCCATGGGAAGGGCGCGCTCAAAAAAGGGACAGGTCTGTCGAATATAAAGAAGGTGGCTGAAAAATATGGCGGCGCCATGAGTATCGAGACACAGGAGAATCGATTTGTCCTCCATGTGCTGCTGATCCTTTCACAGCACCCGGAAGATATCCCCCAGCAAATCCCACAGCAAATGGATTAACTTTACGGGCCTATGTTTCTGAAAACGCTCTCTGAAACAATGTCATTTGCGGCAAATGCTACTGTATGTTGATGATGGAAGCAAAAGCCTGGAACTGTATGGAGCCAAGGTTACAATATCGGATAAGATTACATGGTGACAGTGGTAAACATGAAAGAGAAGGCAAAAACCTTCTCTTTTTGATGTCTAAGAAATAAACCTTTCCTTTTTGGAAAATGAAATGGGGAGGCTTGCTGCTGGGTTATAATTCCAGTTTCGGGAAATCAATCCATAAGTCTTCATAAATATTGGTTTTGATGTTATCAGCAAATGAGTAGATAGTAGGGGCAGAATCATGTTCCATATCATAAACCAGGATAATTTGTTTTATGGGATCTACGATCCAATACTCTCTTACACCTGCAGAACGGTATAAAGACAGTTTTGTATAGTAATCCATAGGGCGGCTGCTGGGGGATACGATTTCAATAATCCAGTCTGGAGCGCCATTGCAACCATGGTCATTTATCTTATTTTGATCACAGATTACGGATAGGTCCGGCTCCAGATATTTGGAATTGTCTGCCAATAGAAAGACAGCAAATGGAGCAGGGAAAACCTCACAGGCTCCATTATTTGCACGGATGTGATTTCCGATTTCCAAATGTAAGAATGATAATATTCTCTGATGTGTGGTGTTTGGTGGGGCCATATAGTATATCTGGCCGTCAATAAGTTCTGCCCTGCTCCCCTCCGGCAAACTGTAGATATCGTCAATTGTATATAATTTTTCTTGTGGTAGCGCCATAGCAACATATCCTTTCATTTTGACTACATTCCGAACATATCTGCATGGGTGCCTGTCCGATCCAGCTTCCGTTCATTGCCGTCTTGTTTTCCATATCATCAAAGCTGAAATTTTGCTTATTGATGATTTTAGTTAGTGCCTGTGGTGTAATATTGAGAATCTAAGTCAAGGATAACCCCAAAAAGGTTATTTGTCAACTTAAAAGGAATAGAAGAAACTGTAAACAAGAAAACAGGGTTACTTTTCACGGGTCAGGAATGCGCACTAGCTGCGCATTCCGTGAGAATATGAT
>CAJUQB010000215.1 GCA_910588285.1 uncultured Lachnospiraceae bacterium | reverse complement strand
GTTGTCGGGAATGCAGAAATAAATTGCTCAAACTTGGAGGGATTATGAATAATACTGTTTTGGAATTTGAGTGCATTGGCATGGATGGCGGAAGCAAATTTCCCATCGAATATACCGGGCGTGGGCAGGACATATCGCCGGAATTTATAATTAAGAATCTGTCACCGAATGCGAAAACCCTCGCTGTTACATTGGAAGATTTATCACATCCAATAAAGGATTTTACGCATTGGGTTATATGGAACATTCCTGCCACTGACAGAATAAAGAAAAATATTCCTGCTGGCAAGGCTGTGCCAATGTTGGGGAATGCCCGCCAGGGGATAGGATACGGCCTGCACCGTTATGCGGGGCCGAAGCCGCCGAAAGGGAAAACGCATACTTACCGCTTTACAATTTATTCCTTAGATTGCGAAATAAACATAAGCGCTAATTCCATGAAAAGAAATTTTCTGAAAAAGGCTGAAAAGCATATCATTCAAAAAGGAAGTATCATTGGCGGGTTTGAGTAAGAAATACGTTTCGGCTTCATATGACCAATGGAGTATATAGTACGGGATTCTTTCGGTAGGACTTCAAAATATGTTTTAAATGCTGCAGTAAATTTGCTCTGGCTGTCATAGCCCACAGCCTGTGCGATTTCAGCTATGCTCTGATTCGTTTCTTTTAACAGTTTTGCAGCCTGCCGCATTCGGTGTTCCTTGATATGTGCCGCAATGGAAGTTCCATAGACTGACTTAAAAGCATTTTTCAAAGTTGTCGGATTGACGAGATATTGTCTTGAAAGTTCCTCTATGGTAATTCTCTGCTCCATGTGCTGCAAAAGCTGGTCATGGATCTTTCGGATCGTTTCAGTCAGCTCGAATTGATATTCAGCCAGTTTGTTTTGGGGCGTAAACTTCATTTTGGCAAGGTAAAGCAGCAATTCCAAAATCTTGATTTTTTGGAATGGAAGCATAAGCGTTTCGGGCTGGTTATAAAATGCAGAAAAAATACTTTCTGTCTGTTCATTTCCAGCAAGAAAGACAGGTCTGTCATCTTTGCAGAATTTTTCAGGTAATATGGTTTCAAAAATACCAAAGTTTTTTAACAATTCGGGAGGAGTGTCAGAGGCTTCCTGCAGATCAATATAGATACCAAGTCCCTGATATGTACCGTTTGGAAAGGTGAGTACGGAATCCGTACAGGTTTTCATGGTATGCAGGGAGAAATCTCCCGGATTCAAATAAATCCGGTTTCCGTTTTTCATCTCCCACATCATCTGTCCGGCTTTGCAATAGTTAATCTGAATGATGTGTGATAGAGCCTTATGCTGCACAGAAAAAGAATCGGTTGAAAAAGTAAGATAACATAACTCTATACCGGGATAAAGCGGAATGACAGCATTTGCCACCTTTTGATGAAATCTTTCCACTTCTTTTTGTATTTTTATCAATTCACCATTCATAAGACAGACCTCACAATTCAGGGCAGGTGATTTCCATAACCTGCTCAATCATCTGATGCAGCAGACGTCCTTGCTCTGTATCTGCGGCTCGATAATATACTTCTTTTCCTTCACGCCGGCAAATAATCAGACCGCTGTTTTTCAATGGTCTGAGATGATGTGACACTGCCGGGCTTGACATATGGAGCATGTCTGAAATATTGAGGACACATTCCTCCTGGTGGCAGAGAAGCCAGAAAATTCGGATTCTGGTGGTATCGCCAAGCTGTTTGAAAACTTCAGCTACGGTTTGGAAATAGTCTACATGGTCTAATTGTTTCTGGATCAGTGCGGTCTGCGGTCCTTCTCCATGTTGGTGTGGTAATTTCATATTGTCCATATTATTGTTCCTTTCTTATCGTTTGCATTTCGCCCAAACGGAAATACTTTTCGCCCGTTTAGGAAGGAATGCTTTAGGGATATTGACGTGTGCCTTTCTCTGTATTATACTACGGTCATGATGATTAAACAAGTACTTAATCACTGAATTCAAAAATAACAAGGAGGACTTTACAATGAAAAAGACTTACAAAATCGAGGTAGACTGTGCCAACTGTGCAAATCTGATGGAGGATGCAGCCCGTAAAACAGCAGGAGTACAGAGCGCAACGGTCAATTTCATGACACAGAAAATGATCGTGGAATTTGGCGAGGGGCAGGAGCCGAAGGATGTTATGAAGAATGTGCTGGATGCCTGCAAGAAAGTGGAGCCGGACTGCGAGATTTTCCTGTAAGCGGTAGCTGCCCATGAAAAGGTGACACCCTGAAAATGCCCGGCTGCAGTTTTGGGGTGTCTTTTTTACCTTATTAGGAAAGCCGTCGTCAGACGGATATGGAATGAGTAAGGCGAGCATGCTCGCTTCTTTATCAGAAACGATTAAACAGTTAAGCATATTTTGAAAGGAGTTTTTACCATGCAGGAATTAGTAATCAGCATATTGCTGACAGTTGTTATTATAATGGCTGCTGTACTTCTTATTTTTGTCGGCAGCCGCAAGGATGGTATGACAAAAAAACAGAGGGTTATGATGATCCGTATTTTGATTAGCGCCGGAATCT
>CAJUQB010000214.1 GCA_910588285.1 uncultured Lachnospiraceae bacterium | reverse complement strand
AGTAGCTATGCGGATTTCAGCAATTGACCCTGTTGTTCCGTGAATAATTCAGGTTAATTAGTGAAACCGCATGAATAATTCAGGATTAATGAAATAAAGAATATTCTTGATACGGCCAGAAGTAATGTTGCGAAAGAAGTAAACAATGAATTGATTATTTCTTATTGGAGGATTGGGGAAATTATTGTTCGTTATGAGCAGAATGAGAGTATTCGTGCCGCATACGGAGAACAAACATTAAAACAGTTATCAAAAGCTTTAACAGGTGAGTTTGGTAAAGGCTTTTCCAGATCAAACTTGCAAAATATGAGAGCGTTCTATTTGAATTATGAGAATTGCCAGTCAGTGACTGGCAAATTGAGTTGGACTCATTATTGCGAACTTTTAACTATATCAGATAGAAATAAACGTAGCTTTTATGAAAAAGAAGCCATTAATTCAAACTGGTCAGTGAGAGAATTGAAAAGGCAGATTAATACTTCTTTGTATGAGCGTTTGTTATTGTCTAAAGGGGAAGTCAATAAACAGGAAGTATTAAATTTAGCATTGAATGGTATTGAAATTACAAAGCCGAAAGATATTATAAAAGATCCATATGTATTTGAGTTTTTAGGCATACCAGAAGATAAGCCAGTAATAGAAAGTGATTTGGAAAAAGCATTAGTACAGCAAATTGAGAAGTTTTTGCTGGAATTAGGCAGAGGATTTATGTTTGTCGGTACGCAGCAGAGGGTTACAATTAATAATACACATTATTATGCAGACATGGTATTCTATAACAAACCATTAAAATCATATGTAATTATTGAATTAAAGACAACAAAATTAGTGCCGGAAGCTGTTGGACAGTTAAATATGTATCTGGATTATTATGAGAATGAAGTAAATGATGAGGGGGACAATAAGCCAATAGGCATTATACTTTGTACGGATAAAGATGCTTTGGCAGTGGAATATGCGTTGGGTGGTTTATCTAGCAATATTTTTGCTTCTAAATATACTTATTATATTCCGGATAAGGAGCAACTAATTGCAGAGGTTGAGAAAGTGATAAATCAATGGAATAGTGGTTCTAAATAGCAGATTTTTAAGTATTATTACAACCAAGATATCACATTGAGTATGGAGAAATTCCATGCTCTTTTTGTTTCAAATGGAAAGTGGTATATAGAGAATGAGAAAATCAGAATTATAGTATGACTAAAAACGCAGATCAAAGCTTTATTGTTGGATATACACAAATTCAAGGGAATATTTTTGTTGCATTCTGTGAATGGACTTCTGAGGCCACTGCGGGTATGGTTTGTACTGCGGCGCTGCAAGTAAACGCAGGAAGGAGGTAATACCATTGGCAGAAGATCAAAAAATAAGGCAGACCATTGATCTGTACAGCAGCTACTTTGAACATTCCGATGCGGATGTCGGGCATACGAAAAAAGGTGTCTGGTTTTTCTATGAGTATGACAAGGAACATGATTATTACAACAGCTTCATCCGCTTTGAAACGGCAAAGGAGCTGGAGCAGCTCATAGCCAGCCTGGCGGCCGATGACTTAAATGTTTTAATTGAAGTAGGGGCTGAGGATGTGCAGCATGCCTTAGAAGAAATAAACATAAACGATGCGGCGGCATGCTGCTATGCTGGATGTATCCCGGAGCTTCTGAAAAACATGGAAACCCTAAACGGGGAATGCCAGAAGTGGGCAGAAAGGCTGGATGTGATCTACCGGTCATTTTCCGGAGTCTTAGAAAGGCTGCAGGATAAAAATAAATAGCTTATGCGATGGGTGTGGATTTAAGCCATGTCCATTTTTTCTGCAGTAAATGAGACGGCTCAAGGGTTCTGGCCTTCAAAAAATAATCGGAAGATAGGAATAATCAGTAAAAACGATCAGAAACAAAAAATATTTCAGAGAGGAAGGTAGAAAACAAAATGAAAATCAAAATCTATCAAATTGACATGGATCGGGACTTGCACCGGGTAAAATTCCAAGGGTACGAAGAAATGCAGAAGTATCAGGAAAGTGCAGATATTGATGCCTCCATCTATGACCGGGTGTTCATGGGGGATGTGGACTGTGCAGGGATGGAGGATGTATACCGGATGTTTAATACAGAAGGGCATCGGCTGCACCGGGGACACTCCTTGTCCGTATCCGACATCGTGGAAGTGGAGGATGGGGAATCGGCCGGCTTTTACTTCTGTGACAGCATTGGGTTTAAAAAGGTTCCATTCCATCCCGAACAGACGCAGAAAGCAGATAACCTTATCCGCATTCTGGTGGTGGAGCCGCACCGGAGACCCTACGAATCGGAGATCCCGAACACGCTGGAAGGGGAACAGAGGGCGGTGCAGGGGCGGATTGAATATATCGGCAATGGCGATGGGACGCTTCTGGTAATCAATGAAGAAAACAAGCTGAACGGCATGGAGGGCAACCGGCGTATCGACGGGGATGTGGTGTGCGGCCCTTTTTTCGTTGCCTTATAGGAAATTCCGACTTTTTAGAGAGGAGGCAAAAAATAGAAGCCAATCGAACATATGTTAGAAAGGCTTCCAGTATAGGCATGACAACAAGACGAAAGGCTCTCAGAAGATTCAAAGGGTCGTAGCCAAAGGAGGAAAGGATAGCGGCGCGCCATTTGTGGAAAC
>CAJUQB010000213.1 GCA_910588285.1 uncultured Lachnospiraceae bacterium | reverse complement strand
GTTCATTAATTGTGTAGTTTTATTTACTATTTGTAGATTTTTATTGCAGATTTGCTCATCGTATAGTTTAATTTACGATGTGTGGATTTTACATCTAATTCCGATATATAAAATATCCTCATTCACTATATGTATATTTAACTTCACTAATAGTGTACTTTTGTTAATTTTTTTTAAACACATTTCTACACAGCTTTATTGTGCATGACAAGTTTGTAAATGCCGCGCAGACACAAACTTGGGATTGAAAATTTTCAATTTTATCACGGACTTTTTTAGCTCCTGCTTTGCAGCAAGTGCAAAGTCTTGGTCTGAACTGTTACATTTTGGGTTACAATTCACGGCCTAGCCGATAAAGAAAACCCCGCAGTTATTGATAGCGGGGTTTTTGCATGGTTAATAGAGGTGCCTGTATATTTTTAACATCACACCTCCAGACCGGCATTAAATCTCTCTTTGACCGATTCGTATATATTTTTACCTGCAGCTTTGATGGACTGGATGATACTCAAGCCGTCGCAGAACCAGTCTACTCCATTCTGGCTGCGAAAGCACATCACCTGGGCCGCTTTCCGTTTGAATTTTCTTGCACATCTTTCTGCCAGGTTGTTATCCGGTTCCACCCTTGGATCATGTAAAAAGAGTGTGTACCTCTCTTTTTCTTCTGCCATCCGTTTGTAAAGGTTATACCCGTCTTTGAAATATTCGCCGGGTGGCTCATATTCATATTCCGTTTTTGCAGTCGTTATGATCTCGTCATACCTCTGATCTAATTCGGCGACTTTTTCCAAATCTTCCTCCCCTCCATTATGTACATCATTCCAATATATGACCGCATCTTTGATCCATTCTTTCATCATGGCATTCCATGTGAGGTTTTTTTCATTTTCTATGCTGCTAATGAGATATCTTTTTATGTGCGCCATGCATTCCTGGTTTTTCGAACCATGCTTTATCAAAGCCGCTTCATGGTCGCTGATCAGGATGCCGTCATAAAATTCCAGGGGAGAGCCTTCCACGCCTTCCTCTCCTTTTTTAGGACGCCCCTGATACAATACCGTATCGCCCGCGGCACAGATCATAACAGCAGTCTGGCTTCCATTCATTCTGCCAAATGTAAAATCTGCATGCATAACAGGAGCGGAAAAAAGCTTTAAGAAAACCTCATCCCGTTCCTCTTTTGTCTTTTCCGAAAATTGTCTGGAAAGACTGCAGATAAGGCCGGTGGACAGATCCAGCCCCCCGCCGGTGACCTCCTTTATAAAACTCTGCGTTTTTCCGATCCCAACGTAACATTCATTATTCAGCAGGTATGCAAATGCTTTTACCGTTCCGTCATAGGCCACTTCATCTTTTAGGCCCTCCGGAAAAGCAGCATGCACCCTCTGGCCCGTTGCCTGGTTCCTAAATTCCGGTGTCTGGTACTCGATTACTTCTACATTCACATGCAGTTTTATCAACTGCTTGCGGATGATTCTGCCGGTTTCTTTGAAGTTTGGGTCGTCTGTATATATAGGCGGTGCCGGAATGGCTACCACCTCTGTTGGCTCCATCTGTTTACGCTCATGATGGATATGTCCTTTCTGCCCGCCTGGTTTTTTCCCGCTTTTTTCCCTTCCGTTTGGAATGGTTTTATGGTTTGGGCTCTGTGAGGATGATTTGGAAGAGTTCGTATGGTCCTTATTGATACGTGCCGTTAATGCGGCTATTTTCTGTTCCGCGTCATAGAGGGCTGCTTTCAGCTCATATAATTCGCGGTTTTTATTCCGCAGCTCATCGCGCAGCCTGTCCATAGCGGCATCCCTCTGGCGTTCCACTTCGAGGACGCGCTGCCCAAGACGCGCGATCTCTTTGCGCAGGGCAAATTTTCCCGCATTCGCTTCCCGATAAACATCATCAAATATCTCGGACCATATTTTCCGGACATCAACCGTCTCCGCATGGGCCTTTCTAAGCTCTTCTTCCAGCCTGCGGATTTTAGCATTCTGCTCACGAAAAACGGCTTTGAACTGTTCCTGCATCCGCACATACTTCTCGCCGGATTCAAAAGCTTTCACTTTGTCTTCCGCTGCTTTGAGCCTTATTCTTAATATACCTGTATCAAATGATGGGCCAATAGACATGGCAGCCTCCCGGTCAATAGCCTTTTAGTTCTTTGATCTGTTTCTTTAATGATTCGATAAGTGTTTCCTGGGCTTCATACTTTTTCAGAAGCTTTTCATACATTTTTTTATAATCGGCACTGTCCATGGCCGCTGTTTTGCATTTCCTGTTCCGTCCGTCTGTCGGGACGATCTCCCCGGTTTCCGGATCGACTCTTCCAATAAGCTTTCTCTTTGCCCTGGTCATCTTTTTCTCAGGATCCCAGTAAGAATGAGATTCGTATGCATAAGTGATACCAGAACGCTTGTCGTATTGTTTAATAATTGCCATGATAATCCTCCCTTGAATGTGGTTATGTGTATATTGTATCACATAACCACATAAAACACAATACTAAAATGCCAAAAAGTATTGAAATTTCAACACTTTTTGGCATTTCTGCCTCTTGATTTATATGGTTATGAAAATTCAAAAAACTTAAGAAATCCTAATCGGCTAGGCCGTGAATTGTAACTTTTCTTTAAGAATCCAGTTCGTTGGGTTCTATTTCACGCTCAAACGTACTTCAGCGGGATGGCTGAAAGGAAATGGCTGAAAGGAATATGGC
>CAJUQB010000212.1 GCA_910588285.1 uncultured Lachnospiraceae bacterium | reverse complement strand
TGTGGGATGGCATGGATAAGCTGCTGCGGGGATTTGCGAACATTTCGTAAACAGGCAGAAATGCCATTGATTTCCTCAGGCCGGCACGGTAAGATTCTAATAGAGGGGTAAATATGCTTCTCTTTGAAATACCCTTCGGGCATACCTGGATGTCCTGAAAAAAGGGACATGGAATTAGGAGGCGGACGTATGCGTCTGATTGGTAAACTGCTGGCACTTCCATTTGTAATAGTTACAGGGATTCTTTATTTGTTCTGCAAATTTTTTGTTGTGATTTCCGGCGCTGTGCTGGGGATTCTGTCAGGGATTGTTCTTCTGGCAGCGCTGGCGCTGTTCTTCGCTGCCGGGTTCTGGTCGGGAATGTCCTGGCTGGTGATCGCGTTCCTTATCAGCCCATACGGCCTGCCGATGGCGGCGGCCTGGCTGGTCGGCATGATCGGCGGCGTAAATGGCGCCCTGAAAGATTTTATATTTGGTTAAACAGTTTCGGCGGGGCGCATTGGCAGCCCCGCCCTTTTTCTATAATTATGGCTGTCTGTTACGGCAGCTTTTTGATTGGAGGGATTTCATTGAAAGATACAACGCCAATTTATTTTCATTCTGCCACCTATGCATATGAGCATGGGGAACTGGATCAGTACCACGCTTCCCACAAAGCAAACATTGCGTGCAGGGAGGCAATCGAACAGGCCATTGCGGACAACTACCGGGATAACCGTTTAGGCCCGGCATGTGTGCAGCAGGTATTACAGAAATTTGATTATGGCCGGATTTTTTATGTCCTTGCCAACACGGTCCGGCAGAAAGATCACGACGGGCGCATTTCACGGGACAACAAGGCATGGGCGCAGACGGTCCCGGTCTGTGAAGATAAGGACGGTTTCGGATATGACCGGAATGTTTACTTTGTTGTAGACCGCTGCAATCCCGGACTTACCGACCTGTTTCTCTCCCAGGCCAGACGGGAATGTACGCCGGTCCAGGAACAGAAAACGTCCGTGCGTGACAGCCTGAATAAAAACGCCGGACAGCAGGCAGCGCACAGTAATAAAACAAAAGTGAATAAAGAACAGGCACGGTAACACAGCCAATTTTTCATTAAGGGGGTGAAGGGATGGCAACTACCCGGCTCATGCCGCTGCATGTTGGAAAAGGCCGGGATATTTCCACGGCCATAGCGAACATCATTGACTATGTAAAGAATCCGCAGAAAACCGATTTTGGGAAATTCATTTATGGTTATGAGTGCGACACCCGGATCGCTGATGCGGAGTTCCTTTTATCCAAACGGCAGTATGCGAACCTGACCGGAAGAAGCCGGGGCGCGGATGATGTGATTGCCTACCATCTCCGGCAGGCATTTAAGCCGGGTGAGGTCACGCCGGAAGAAGCCAACCAGATCGGGCGGGAGCTGGCATTGAAACTGACGAAGGGAAACCATGCTTTTGTTGTCTGCACCCATGTGGATAAACACCATGTCCATAACCACATCATCATAAATTCTACCACGCTGGACTGCCAGAAAAAATTCCGCAACTTCTGGGGCTCTACATGGGCGATCCGGCGCATGAATGACAAGCTGTGCCTGGAGCATGGGCTTTCCATTGTAGAGAATCCGAAACCCAGCCGGGAGCATTACGGCACATGGATGGGAAGTCAGAAACGGCCTTCCCACCAGGAGCAGCTGCGACAGGCTATCGACACAGCCTTGGAAGAAAAGCCGAAGGACTTTGAAGAACTTTTGAAAAAGCTGGAGGCAGCTGGGATTGAAGTCAACCGGGAGCGAAAACACCTTCGTTTTCGCCTGTCACCTGATGATAGATATACCCGGTGTGACACACTGAAAGGCGACTATACCGAGTAGGCCATCAAAGAACGAATCGCCGGCACACGGACGGCAAAGCCGCGCCGTACTTCTCCCCAAAAGCCGGTTTCCAAAGTCGGGCTGCTGGTGGATATTGAGGCGGCAATCCGTTCCGGCAAAGGTCCGGGATATGAACGCTGGGCGAAGGTGTTCAACTTAAAACAGCTCTCCCAGGCGGTGATCTGGCTCAAAGAGCATGGCGATATGAACTATGAGGATTTGCAGAAAAAATCAGATATTGCTACTGCTAATTTTAATGCGCTGTCGGTACAGATCAAGGAGCTGGAATCGCAGATG
Organism: uncultured Lachnospiraceae bacterium; assembly: GCA_910588285.1. Classification (GTDB taxonomy): domain Bacteria; phylum Bacillota; class Clostridia; order Lachnospirales; family Lachnospiraceae; genus 14-2. The sequence continues at coordinate 595 of CAJUQB010000212.1, read as the reverse complement.
GCCGCCAACGGGGAGCTGCAGAAACAGATCGTCAATTATGTCAAGACGCGGGCGGTCTATGTGGAATACCGGAAAGCCGGGTACAGCAAAAAATTCCGTGCGGCGCATGAGACGGAAATCCTTCTGCATCAGGCGGCGAAGAAACACTTTGATGGGCTGGGGATCACAAAGCTGCCTTCCGTCAAATCTCTGCGGGAGGAATATGCCGGACTTATGGAGCAGAAACGGAAAGCCTATTCTGCCTATAAGCAGGCCAGGGCTGATATGAAAGAGCTCTATAATGTCCGGGCGAATGTGGAGCATTTGCTGGACATTCCCACCGGGCGGGAACCGCAGAGGGACACGCAGAAGTCACGGCAATAAGTTTCTTCCTGCTTTTGTTTTTCAGCGTTCCAACGGAACGCGCAGCCATCACCGCAGGTGATGATCTCAGGGGTTTGGGGACATGCCACCAACAAGCATTTAGCAGGAATTCCGGAAACGGAAATCCTGCTAAATACGCAATCTTACGTAAGATTGCATTGCTTGCCAGTAGTTTATAACTTTACATCAATTTTACAATGCCGCGATATTGGATTTGATTTTTGTCCTGTAT
>CAJUQB010000211.1 GCA_910588285.1 uncultured Lachnospiraceae bacterium | reverse complement strand
GGAATGCCCAGACGAAGACCATTATGGAGCAGCTGATGAAAGGCGGTATCCTGGAGACAGAGATCGATGAGGAAATTGTGTTTGACCAGCTCCAGAAGAAGTATGGGGCTGTCTGGAGTATGCTTCTGGCCAGCGGGTATCTGAAGGTGGTTGAGAAGAATTTCTCCCAGGAGACCAGGAGGTATACCTATCGTATGGAGCTGACCAACTGGGAAGTGGAGCTGATGTTTGAGGATATGGTCCGGGACTGGTTCAGTGGGGAAGATGTGCCCTATAATGACTTCATCAAAGCGTTGCTTTTGGATGATGTGGAGGCCATGAATGAGTTTATGAATGATATCGCCCTTACGACCTTCAGCAGTTTTGACATTGCGGAGAGTGCGGCCAAAAATGATGCGCCGGAACGCTTCTACCACGGCTTTGTGCTGGGTCTTATGGTGGAGCTGAAAGGCAGCTATGAGGTAACCTCCAACCGGGAGAGCGGTTTTGGGCGTTACGATATTATGCTGGTTCCGCGAAAAGCAGGGCAGCTGGAGCCCATGGTCATTGAGTTCAAGGTACGAAAGCCGAAGCGGGAGGCTTCACTGGAGGCAACGGTGGAGGCGGCATTGCAGCAGATTGCAGAGAAAGACTATGATGCAATGCTGGTGGAACGGGGATTTGAACGTGAGGGGATCCGCCATTATGGCTTTGCCTTCGAGGGGAAGCAGGTCTTGATCAAGGCTGCCGGACAGTCCAGCTGATTTTGCCTTTCAAGGACGTGGGACTTGAATGTGCTGATCCTGTCTTTCAAGGATGTGGGACTTGAATGTGCTGATCCTGTCTTTCAAGGATGTGGGACTTGAATGCGCTGCTGCCGGGCAGCTGCCCCCAAGGATATAGATGATTGCCGGAATTTGTAATAAGATAAATTGAGATAAGATAAATTGAGATAAGATAAATAAAGATAGGATTCCCGTGAAAGTCAGGAGGTGGGAGGAATGGGAAAAACAGTTTCGATCGGAGCGCAGAGCTTTGAATTTATAAGGAAGAATGAATGCTTTTTTGTTGATAAGAGCGATTTTATCAGAGAGTGGTGGGAGAATGCAGACGCAGTCACCTTGATTGCCCGTCCCCGCCGTTTTGGGAAGACCTTGAATCTGGATATGCTGAATTGCTTTTTCTCCCGGGCATATGAAGGCCGGGGGGAGCTGTTTGAGGGATTGTCCATCTGGGAGAATGAGAAGTATCGGGAACTGCAGGGAACGTATCCTGTAATAGCATTAAGCTTTGCCAATATTAAGGGGGCTACTTTTGAAGCTGCAAAACAGGGGATCAAATATGTGTTGGCGAAGCTGTATGAGCTTCATGGATATATATTGGCAGGAGAGAACATGGGGGAGAGGGAACAGTATTTTTTCAACTCTGTTACCCCCGATATGAGTGATAGCGTGGCAGAACTTGCACTGCAGTATCTGGCAGATTATATGAGCCGCTATTATGGACAGAAGGTGCTGATTTTTCTGGATGAATATGATACGCCGCTCCAGGAGGCCTATGTATATGGGTACTGGAAGGAGCTGGTTGGTTTTATCCGGCGCATGTTCAACTCTGCTTTTAAGACCAATCCCTATATGGAACGGGCGGTTCTGACAGGGATCACCCGGGTGAGCAAGGAATCCATTTTTTCAGATTTAAATAATCTTACCGTGGTGACGACGACATCGGAGAAGTATTGTACCCAGTTTGGATTTACAGAGGAGGAAGTGTTCCAGGCGTTAGATTTGATGGGGATGCCAGAGTGTAAGAAGGATGTCAAGGAATGGTACGACGGCTTTACCTTTGGAAGCCAGCGGGACGTGTATAATCCCTGGTCCATTACCAATTTCCTGGAAGAAAAGGAATTGAAGCCCTATTGGGCCAATTCCAGTTCCAACAGCCTGGTAAGCCTGCTGATCCGACAGGGGAATGCGGAGACGAAAATGATTGTGGAGGATCTGATGAAGGGGGGATGCCTTAAGACGGAGCTTGATGAGGAAGTCATCTTTGACCAGCTGCTGAAGAAAAAGGGAGCTGTCTGGAGCCTGCTTTTGGCCAGCGGATATCTGAAAGTGGCGGAGCGTGAATTTTCGATGGAGACAGGAATTTTTACCTATTGCATGGAGCTTACCAACCGGGAAGTCTATATGATGTTCCGAACAATGATTCAAGGCTGGTTCTCCGACGAGGATGTACCCTATAATAACTTTATCAAGGCACTGCTTTTGGGGGATGTGAAGGCCATGAACCGGTATATGAATCAGGTAGCCTTTGTGACATTCAGATATTTTGATACCGGGAGGAAGCCCTCCTCGAATACCGAGCCGGAACGCTTCTACCATGGATTTGTTTTGGGTCTTATCGTAGAATTGGGCAGGGATTACAGGATCACCTCTAATCGGGAAAGTGGGTTTGGGCGGTATGATGTGATGATGGAGCCATACCAAAAGGATGCGCCGGCCTTTGTACTGGAATTCAAGGTGCATGACCCGGAGGACGAGGAGACGCTTAAGGATACGGTACAGGAGGCATTGAGGCAGATACGGGAGAAAGGGTATGACAGCGAGCTGGAGGCACGGGGCATCCCGAAGGAGCGGATCCGCCACTATGGCTTTGCCTTTGAGGGGAAGCAGGTGCTGATTGGGGCGAGAAGCTGAATAAGGTGCTGATTTTTCTGGATGAATATTTCCTGGAAGAAAAGGAATTGAAGCCCTATTGGGCCAATTCCAGTTCCAACAG
>CAJUQB010000210.1 GCA_910588285.1 uncultured Lachnospiraceae bacterium | reverse complement strand
TTAATTTGACGTTTTTGTGCGGGAGAAAGGAACTTTAGTTTGCTGGGCTACAGTAAGAAGAGGATGACAAAAGGAGATCCGGATATTCAGAATGATGAATTGATGGATCATCTTTCTTTTTTTGGTGAATGGAATGATGAGATTGCCGAGGGAGGTTTTTGCCTATGAAGGAAGCTATTGTCAGGGAGATGTTCGCAAGCACTCTGACTTTATAACCCGCATCTAAACTATCCACAACAGGAATATTGAAAGTATTGTGTTGCTTTCAAAACTTCATACAAAACTACTCATATCTGCACTTGCCACAGAACCGCGCCGCCTGCCAACGCCATCTGACCTGCATTCACCCGAGGATTCACCACCATATCGGCAGCAAGACCACTCACTGCATCCTTTCGATTAGCAGAATCAGCTCATTTAACAGCAAAAGTGAAACGACCGTTGCACAAATGAGATAACAGTCATAATGGGGGGGTCAGTGGCTTAAATCAATTCTTTTTTGCAGAAGAATAGCTTGACTTCCAAATCTTACTAATGTAATATTTAGAACAGTGGAGTACATGGATCCTATTCCCAAACAGGAGCAGGAGGGCATAGAAAGAGGATACATCAGAAAGATGCAGAATGTCCTGCATTGACATTCAGCATGATAGAAGCGGTAACAGGAAGGAGGAAACGGATATGTTGTCAAGAAAGACAGTCTGGTTCTGGAAGAGTGGTATAGCAGCAATTAGTTTTGTATGGATGCTTTGTATTTCGGGGTGCACGGATGCTCCTTTGGAAGAAAATACAGCTTCGGAAGCCAGAATTGAGGTTCAGGCTGTTCCGGAAGAACCGCAGGAGGATGAAGAAGAACCACAGGAGGACGCAAAAAAATCGCAGGAGGACCCAGAAGAGATTATAAATATCTGTATTGATCTCTATGAAAAGGCTGCCGAGGAAAATAAGTCGGCTGACCTGGATACGATGCGAAGTATTATAAATCGTCTTGGAGAAAATGGGTATCCGGCTGTTGACAGCAGAAATCAAGTGAATATGACTGGGGCAGAGCAGGTGGTGGAGTTCTGTGAAATGGTGGATGCCAAGGAAGAGGCAGAAATAACCATTATTGAGATCAGTTATCTGCCCGGTTTTGTAAAATATGATTTGCAGACAAAGAATGGAAATGTAGATGTGGCCAGAAGCTACTACAAATACGAAAACGGAACCTTACAAAGAAGCGCAACAGGACGTTATCAGGCAGAATACTGGAACTATACAGAAGAAGGATACCTGATGTTTTCAGGGGTATGGTATTCGGAAGAATTATATATTCTTACATTAAGCGGAGTAGAGGAGAACACTGCATTGCGGGTGCAGCCTCTGGATGAGACATGCAGAGAACTGACGCGGAAATATCTTACGCCAATCGGCTTTGAACAGAATAATATGTTTCTTGTGGATTGGAGCGAGGAGGATTTCGGAGAACTGAATTTTTACGATATGTATGATATTCTCTATCAAAAAGAAAATGGAGAGCATGTTCCGTATGCCCCAGATGATAACTTAGGAGTCGGTGCGGTTTATCGGATTCCGAAGGAGGAATTTGAAAGCATTATCATGACATATTTCAATATTGACCGTGAAACACTGCAATCCAAAACAGTTTATGATTCAGAGGATTCGGCTTATGAATATAAGCCGAGAGGATTTGAAGAGGTGGAGTACCCGGAATATCCATATTCAGAAGTAATTGGGTATACAAAGAACAGTGATGGAACTATTACACTTACGGCAAATGTGGTATTTCCCCATTCAGGTAATTCCAAGGTATATGCCCATGAGGTTGTGGTCCGCCCTTTTGCGGATGGCGGGGTACAATATGTTTCCAACCGAATCATACCCTCGGAGGATAATTGTGAGGAAACATGGCATACGCCTCGTTTGACAGCAAAGGAATGGGAAGAACTTATCAATACGGATTGATTCTCTTGGAATATCAGAGTATAATAGGGAATATTAAAAATGGAAGCTCCCGTTATTGATGTGGAGCGATGCTGCTTGAGACGTGGTTATGTGGAGGAATGTAAAAATAGGCCCTGCCAGATTTCTGGAAGGAGATATGATATGAATGTTTAAATTGACATCAGCATCTGGCAGAGGCTTTATCATGCCGCAGAGGCAGTGCAGAATGACAGAAGGATTTCAGATTACGTTGAGGCGGGCGGCGTGTCAGCAGCGATTCTTTCTTCTTCCGGAAGGATATACACGGGAGTTTGTGTGGATACCTGTTCAACGCTGGGGATTTGCGCGGAGCGGAATGCCATTTTCAATATGCTGACAAATGGTGAGCAGGAGATTGTGAAGGTGCTGGCCATCATGCTAACGCCTGAGTGGTGGGTATAAATGGTGGTTTGCCGATGAGGAGGAAGAACAGAGTGGATGAGATCGAAATCCGATTTCATGAGGTAGAAGCAGCAATTTCCATCAGGAAGGAGGTTGCAGCGTGGGGCCGGGAACAGGGATATCGGGTCTGGCCCGATGAATGGCTGACACCGAAGGCGCTGATTATCTCCCATGCTCAGCCCGAGAACTTCTGTATCGGAATTATGGAAGGAGAGGCTGCCTGTTACAGAAGCAATCCGGAAAGAGTGCCGTAAGCGGGGCAGCCGATATATCCGTCTGGATACTGGCTTGGATGAAAAGGAAGTCAGAAGGATTTATCTGAATGCTGGATATAAAATCGTAGACATCATAGATTATTCTAACGGCCGGTCTATGGCATTGTACGAATTAGAGGTAAACGGAGTGGAAGTTTTTTAGGAGAATTATAGAGGTGCCATATGATGGAATTATTAAACTTGAATTCCTAATATAAAATGGTAACTACAATAGCGTATATGGTATCTTCCATTGTTAAGTGCCATTGAAAAAGCGTAACAGTTCAGACGCCCCCCAAAAATATGCTGAATTTTTTTGTGTTATACCAG
>CAJUQB010000209.1 GCA_910588285.1 uncultured Lachnospiraceae bacterium | reverse complement strand
CCATCACTGCCCCCAAGCAGGAAATTGATGTTCTTCGCACTGAAGAACCCTTTGTCCATGACAATGGTGGCAGGCCGTTTCCCGGTGGCAGCCTCAAAGCGGGACAGGGAAGTGACCAGGGTGCGCACATCCTTATGGCTTCCTGCATATACCGTCTGGTGGACGGGCAGCCTGCTGGTTTCGCCGACCATCATGCAGAGGTTGACCTGCGGGAGCTGCTCATGGTCGCGGTTGTAGCCCCATTCCACATCCTCGATCAGTTCTGAATAAGAGGACTCGGACGTGATGTCGAGTGCCAGGTATTCCACGTCATTATGGGCGGCATACCAGCTGCTGTAGAATGCCTCTCTTCCCTGTGCCGGCAGGGAAAGCAGCAGTTCGCTGATACGCTGGGATGACAGGGAGCCAACCGGATAAGATTCCGTGTCCTTCAGCCAGTCCTCGCAGTACATCAGCGGATCTCCTGCAGAGACCATGTAACAGGCCAGGGTAAAATACTCCGTCCAGCAGGCGGGAAGGGCTTCCCTCAGGGCGCGGATCATGCCGTTGCGTTCTGCTATCTTCCTATATAGATAGAAAGAGCCATAAGAACGCACGGAAGATTTACGGATGTCCTCTGCAGAAAACAGGCCTTCCGGTTCCAGGTTTCCAGACTGGGCTCCGTTTCTATGGAGCTGCGCCAGGTATTCCGGCTTGTATACTTTTTGCCCGGTCACAGGGTCTATCTTTCCAATGGGCCTGCGTTTCTGGCGTGGCTGCCCGTTTTCGTTACGGTAGCCTTCTGCAAGGTATATGTACTGGTGCCTGCCGACTTTTTGGATAACCTCGTAGCTCATTTGTACCTCCCGATAATGATGTTGTTATAATATTATAATAACATTTGAAGGGAAATACAAGTCGTATTTGTTGTCTTTATTGTAAAAAACGGCATATTTCCGGGAGTTTTTCAGGTACGACCAACAAGGTTAGGGGTGTTGTTATAATTTTTTCCGGGAGCTTAGGATATAAATCTAACAAAGACAGGACTCCTCTATCTCCAGCTATCTCACAATATAGCTTCCTTCCACATCCACCGCTCCGGCATTTTTATTCTCTACGAAAACCCGATATTTTCCAGTCTGATCCAATGCAAACTCATGGTATATATTACCCTTTTCCTGGACATACCGCTTTGTGCCATCCGGCTCTATGATACCGACATTTACATATTTATCCGCCGGTGCAACAGCGTTAACGCTAATGCTGCCTCCCGATTTTGCATCAAACTCCGGCGTTTTTTTCAACACATTTCCACTCACAGTCCACGCAAATGTTGCTGTTGACCGAACCATCTCCTGAAGCTCACCTTCCTCTTCCACAGAAGTGCCGGTTCCGGGAGCTCTTCCTCGAACTCTTCCAGCTCCATGATGTCCATGGTCTCTACCTCTTCCACCACAGAAGCCTGATAGAAATTCCTGTACTGTACTGCCATCCCTGCGGACGCAGCACAAACGGTAAGTGAACTGACTGCCACAAGTATCCCGCAGACCACTGCCGCCGCTACAGGAGACTTTTTCTTAAATCCGATAAATTTTTTCATATGTACCACCCTCTCCAATAATTGATGTTAGTCTTCCACTTGCTGCACGGTAAAATACGCCTTTACCGTACCCACGTCGGTTACCATTTCCGTAATCGTATCAAAATAGGGATCCATCCCTCCCGTATGCTCACAGGCTTTCCTGTCACAGGCATGTTCGCTCCAGCGCCGGATTGAAAAATGCAGCCACCAGACGACCGGATTGAAAAAATGAAAGATCAAAATGATCGTAACCGCATGCTTGATCCATATATCCTTCTGCTTGTAATGAATCAGCTCATGGACAAATATCGTCCTTAAATCTTCTCCGGTATATTTCTCGACAGGAAGCATCACCGCAGGATGCCTGATGCCGGTAAGTTCTGCCACCACAATCCCATAGTTGCGCCATACCTCCACCTGACCGGGCGGAATCCCCAGCATTTCACAGACAGAAAGAAATTCCTGAATCTCATCTTCACTGCACTCCATGATTTTTCCCTGATATCTTTTTCGGAGCACCGTAAGCAGCAACAGATACCAGCTCCCGAGTATCCCGATCCCGGCAAACCACACAGCACACAAAATATTGCATCCTCTCAAAAGGGCTGGCGTCTGTAAAAAGAGTACTCCGCCATCCCATTCCGGCCAGATCTGCACAATCCTCGTAAAGATTAGATAACAAATCGGAAGTACAAAAAACACGAGTACCAGCTTTAACAGTGAATACCGGATATCCAGATATCCCAGCCATTCCAGCCCTTTTCCAATGAAATGCCATACAAGTAAAACAATACTGCCTGTTAAAGAGGTAAGAAGAACCGCAAAGGCCAGCTTAATGGTCCACGCCATCCAGAATTCTCCTTATTTTTTCCGCTTCTTCTTTTGAGATTCTTTGTTCGCTGTCAATCGCCGCCACCAGGCTTGAAACTTTCCCCCGAAACCAAAAATTGGTGTTTTCCAATATCATTTTTCTTTTATACTCTTCTTCATCCTGCAAAGGATGAATATAAGACGGTTTCCCTTCCCGATATCTCTCAACAAAACCCTTTTCGGTCAGTTTATCCAAAAAGGAAACAATAGCCGTTCTATTGTAATCTTTCCCATAATCCCGCAGAAGCGCTTCTGTCAGTTCTGAAACCGTGATGTCCCTGCCAAGTTCCTCACTGGTATCCCAGATCACCTTCATGATCAGTGTCTCCCCCGGACTCAGAGAGCACTTCTTATTTTTTTGTCTCTTCACTATGAATCGATCCTTTCTGTGTCAAATATACTACCAACCAGATATATCATGTCTTATTAAATATAATACCATTCCTTACCATTTGGTGTCAATCACTTACTTCAAATTTTGCATTTGGTCACTATTAGTATTCATTATACTTCTATATAGCCCCTTTCAGGCGCATATCATTCGTTAAATTCCTTATATACATACATAAAGAAGATTTCAATGGACAAAAACAACATGCCCCAAATAATATATTCCAATTTAGCCCGTTTGCTTGATGATCCGGAACATGGAGTATCTAT
>CAJUQB010000208.1 GCA_910588285.1 uncultured Lachnospiraceae bacterium | reverse complement strand
CTCATTATTCAATAGGCGATTGGGGCTCCTATTTTAACGGAAGTGTAAGAAAAAAAGTAGCTCCACCATCTTCTGTATTCTTTACCCCGACATCCGCAGACAAAAATTCTGCCAACTCTTTTGCTATGCTTAGTCCAAGACCAAAATGTGACTTATCCGTATGTGACTTATCGGCACAGTAAAAGCGGTCAAAAATGTAAGGTTTGTCCTCGGCGGAGATTCCCTGTCCGTGATCAATAACAGAAATAGTTATAGCCTTGCGTGACAGAGTGGCTTTTATTTGGATTGATGCTTTCGTTTCAGAATGAGAAATGGCATTATCCATAAAAATGCTTAAGATCTGAAAAAGGTATTCCCGGTCTGTGTATAGTACGGGAAAGTGGATATCCATAAAATCTGCATCTAAAGGAATTCCTTTTTGGCCGCATATCGGTTCATAAGCTTCATAAAGGGCGATCAGCAAAGTATCAATATTTACCATTGTTTTATTGATATTGCGTGTTCTGGAATCTGAGGAGGCCAGTAAAAGCATATCTTTAATCAACTTTGACATTCGCATAGTTTCTGCATCTATAATATTTGCGGCCTTTTTAATATCCGGTATGCCGTCGCTTAATCTATTTATTTTGTCATTGTTGGCAAGTATGACTGCAAGCGGCGCTTTTAGCTCGTGGGAGGCAGCGGCAATAAAACCTTTCTGGCTTTGTAATACTTTTTCGGTTGGTTCTATAGCGTGTTTCAGCAGAAATCGGCTTACAATTATGATACAGAATAAGGAGATAACCCATAGCAGTATATAAAAAGGCAGTTGTTTCCCTATCAGTTCAAAAATTGTCTTTTGCCGGTGCAGCAGGCTCAGATAAAACAGGGTTCCGTTTTTGTCAATGACAACAGCCGGTATTCCCCAATATTTATCATGTGAACTACCGGAAAAAGATAAAACCCCGCCTTGTGTTGTAGCCTTTGTCTGATCCAATGCTGTGACAGATTCAACATTTGCCTTCTCTGTAAATTGACATAATAAAAAGGTTATATCGGTTGGAAATGAGAGAGGGCTTTGATAAATCACATTTCCCTGTGCATCCTTTAGCAGGGCAAAAATGGAATAGTTATCTTCGTAGGGCTTAATAACCGTTTGAGGGCTTTTTTCCGGATTTTCCAGTTCATAAATCATTAACATAGAAAGCCGTCCGAAAAAAATACTGTCGTGTTGCTGTTTATTATCAATGAAATCATTACATAAAATTCCAATAATGACGGTTATGATAGACATAATGGAACTGATAAAAATAAGATGAAGTTTTTTATATAAATGCTCCAGCATTTTTGCCCTCCAATTTATAGCCAGATCCGTAAACCGTTTTTATTTCGCAGCAGCTTCCTATCTCCCGTAACCGTTTCCTGAGAAAAGAAATATAATTATCCACGTTTCCGGGTACGATGTCTGTATCGGTTCCCCAAATTTTGTATATCAGCTGCTCTCTGGTAATGAGGGATTGGGGGTGGTTTATAAAGGCAGACAGTACCTCGGACTCTTTCGCAGTTAAAAGCAGGGAATTTTTGCCGCATGACAAGATACGTTCCATCTGATTGAAAGACAGATCGGAAAAGCAAATGTGCATTTCCTGTTTTATTTCGGCGGGACGCCTGGTCAGCGCTCTGATGCGGGCAAGCAGTTCTGCGATATGAAAAGGTTTTACCAGATAGTCATCTGCACCATTGTCCAGTCCCTCTATCCTGTCATTTAGTTCTGACATCCCCGTAATAATAATGACAGGAATTGCAATTCCCTTCCGGCGCATGGCCTTAATAATTGTCATTCCGTCAATGATGGGGAGCATACGGTCAATGACTGCCAGGTCATAGCAGTATTCTATATTCAGTGCATGGATCATGGCTGTTTCCCCATCATAGCAGCAGTCAACTATATATCCGGCTTTTTGCAGTTCATCCTGTATGGAACTGCAAAGTTCTATATCATCTTCAAGCAATAGTATTTTCATGATATCAAATCCTCTTTCCATGGTGTCGCTCCACATATGGCTGGAAAGACATTTTTCCATTTGCGGGTTATTCTTTTCTATTCAGTATAGCAGATAATTCTATAAAAATCCTATAAAAAGTGACGTTTAAGTCGATTCCAATTACAAGACTTTTTTAGGACTTTGCAGTTAAAATGAAAAAAACAGTAGAAAGGAAGTTTTTATTATGAAAAATCAAAAAATGTGGAAAGGTTTAGTAATTGGATTGTGCATATCAGCTCTTACGGGGTGTGGCATTGGCGCAGATGAAAAGACAGGGGTGGGGGATATGCCTGCAACAGAGTATCAAAGCAGCATATTTGATGACGAGGATATGCATTCAGATGAAAATGATAACATTGCTCCTAAAGCAGATAATACGGATGGCAATAGCAGCCAGGAAAACAAAGACAGTTCCCTGCCGGATGGGGATGGAACAGACGGAGCGGATGCTTCGCAGGAGAACCAGAGTAATACCACAGATAATGGTACAGTTGAGAAAGTGGATGCAGACAGCCTGTATTCATCAGCGGCTATCACAGGGAGCGTTGTGGAATTTTCGGATGGCAGCTGTACAGTAAGTGCCGCCACAACAGAAGATGACGGAAAAACTGGCGTAGTTGCCGCACCTGGGTATGAAAGTGAAGATACAAATGTAGTGGTGACATATCAGGAGGGCTGTGTGGTTCAGATTGCAACTATCTATACTTCTACCGGGACTGCAGAATTGGAGCAGGCATCTGTAGCTGACATTAAGAAACAGTCAAGTGTTATTATCTATGGAAGTTTTGAGGACACACATCATGTAACGGCTACAAAAGTTATCATATGCCATAGAACAGCCTGAACAACAGGAGGTATTCATTTTGAAATTCTATCAGCTTGCCTTCCGGTATTTATGCCGGAAGAAGTCTAAAACATTTATTTTACTTTTGGTATTGCTGTTCATAAACAGCATGATCCTGGGTTCTTACATGATTCTGCATGCCACGGAAGATTCTCGGATGACGATGCAGGAAAAGATGGGAAGCAAGGCAGTACTGGAAGTGAAGGAGAGCAATCCGATTCTTACGGAAAATGAGATTA
>CAJUQB010000207.1 GCA_910588285.1 uncultured Lachnospiraceae bacterium | reverse complement strand
GCTAAAATCAGTATGCCTCCGGCAAAACTCATCTGTAGCAGACTCATTCACATCACCTCACTCCAGATCATTGACATTCTGTTTCAGCTTTTCAATTTGTGCGGCGCTCAACTTTTTCCTCCCCAGCAAAGCGGCAAACAGCTTATCAACGGAGCCGTCATACACTTTGTCAATCAGCTCATTTGTCTCTGCCTCCTGAACTTCCTCTTTCGGAACGAGCGCATGGCACATGAAACCGGGATCAGAACGTTCAATCGCCCCTTTTTTAATACAACGCTTGATCAGGGTATAGGTTGTGTTTACATTCCATCCCAATTCCTCGGTAAGCAGCTTGGCGATATACTTAGCCGGAACATCGCCATCACGCCAAAGGACAGACATCACTTTCAGTTCAGAATCGAACAGCTTGACGTCCATTTAACAGCACCTCCTTTTTTAAGACTGTAGTAGTGGCCACATATACATACTACCACAGTCTTAAAGCCCCGTCAATACTACTGCGGTCTTAAAACTCAAAAATATTTCTTGAATATTTTGGAAAACGTAAAATAAAATAGTTCTAATTCAATAAGATATACCCTATATTATCACGCAAAGCTCCATATTATCACGGAAACTCATATACAAACACGAAAACTCCGGGCAGTTTTTGTGCTTGTACCATCAGTTCCTTTAACTGCTCCAGCAACATTTTTTGTGTAATGCCGTCTATGTCACGTTCCAGCTTCGCCAGGGATGTCGCCCCTAAACGCAGCCGCCATAAGATGATTGGTTTCCATTTTCCTTTAATCATGTCATGCACCAGTTCCAAAGGGCAGGTATATTCCGTCCTCATTTTCATAGGCTGATGCCCCTTTCCGTTTTTGCCGTTTTCTATTATTTTGGCAGAAAGTCATTCTTAAAATTCCGACTGATGATATGCCAAACTTTATGTCTCCATAAAATTAAGCATCTGGCACACAATCCTCATTTTTTCCTTCAAATAACTTACGCAGTTTATCATTGACCTTGATTCTGTTTTCTACCTGCAGCTTTCCGCAGAACATATAACATATTTTTAGGATAAACCACCATGTATACAGTGCATGGAATGACTGAAACTGTTTATCCGAAAGTAATCCGTGCGCAATATCATTCCTCATGTTAAATCCAAATTTAGAGCAAAAAACAGTCTTCAATGCCAGTAAGAAGTCTTCATCCAGATGCTCCCTAACACCATCCAGTTCTAAAACGGCATGCATTGTCTTTATTTCCTCAATGCCATCCTCATTCAGATTATAAACTGGCTCGCCGCATTCCAGAGCAAGCTCTCTCACCGAATTTTCCACCTGCGGAACAAGTATGCTTAACGCAATCAGAAAGTCCCCTGAAAATCCTGCCATTAGCCCTTTTACATATGCTTCTCTTCTGTCTTCTGGAACGATTATGCTATTTTCGACAATCTCCCGGATATCCTTTTCTTCCACTTTAAATTTTGAACGGATATAATGCAACGTATTCCCAATCATAATCTGCGAGAAATAACCCATAAATTCTGATGCTCTCCGTTCTACCGACTCCTGAAATGCTGCTGAATCTATTTCATCACCAGACTTTTTGATTGGTCTGCTTTTTCGCAATCGACTTGCCATCCTTCCCTAAGATTCCTACTGGAAAAAGCCCACCAAACCCTATTGCATCCGCTGACTTTGTAACTGATTCTTCAATCCTGCTTTTCTCTGGCAGTGGAATAAACGATGCAAAATAGCAGAGGGCTTCTTCTTTATCCAAAACCTCTAATTGCCGGATCAACTGCTTGACAGTCTCGCTATTATCGTGTTTCGCTGAAAAAACCGGCATCTCCGATATCATTTTCTTTTCTATCGCATCTATTTTTTTAAGTATCTCTTTTCTTTCAGCTTCTGTCCCTGTAATTGTTTTTAATATATTTACAACATCTTTTAAAAGATGGACTGAACGCATCAGGTTCCCTGCATTCTGCTCATTTAAGGTACGCTCTGCCGTTAAGATTGCCTGAGCTTTACGCTTTCGTATCTCAATCAGTTTTGGTTCCGACACACATCGTTTCTTTTGCCATTTATTCTTTGTATAATATAACTGTTCAAGTACATCACAAAATCCACCGATAATGTAAAAATCATAACTCTGATCATCATATGTATTTAAGATTTTTTCTGTATACTGAATCAGGTAATCTGTGTCAACCTTTTCATACATGGCTGTCTGGATCAGATAGAGAATTCTTCCATGATCCTCATTGTCATACTGATCCATAACACTTATCAACAGTTTCTTTCTTATTGTATCATCCGTCTCTTTGCTGCTCAATTTTTTTGCCAGAAACACCAGACGGTTTATTGCCATAAAATTAAAATCAAATCCCTCTGTACTTTCCACATGTGCCCGATAATATTTCTCTGCCGACTTTGCGGCTGAAAAATCTTTTTCTGCCACCCATAAAAAATCATTGATCTTCGCCCTGTTGATATCAGCAATCGGATACTGCAATACCTCTTTCAACAAAGCCCTGTTGTCCTCTACCTTACTGTTGCTTTGCCAGATATCCCTTGCAAAAGTAAATGGGACATCTTCTGGCCTGTATACCCACCTTTCAAGTATAATGTCGTGCAAAAAGTTCTCTGACCCAAAGCTGTCAAGGTCAGTTATATTTTCCAGCTCCTGAGCCGCAATATTGAAATCTTTCTCCCTTAAAATATTAACTAACCTGTCTATCAGCAAATTTGATACCATATCACCCCATCCTTTCAGCAGCATCTAAATTCTTAAAATATCTATATATGACAGCTTTCAGATCAGTTGTCACTCCTGCTAAAAATATTTTGATATCCTATCCTGCCATTCTTCTGCCGGGATACACTCGATTATCCTCGCCGGCTCAATAATCCTTTCTGGTTTCATATAAGCATAGACATCCGAAGACAATTCTGAAAACGCTCTCCTGACAGCTTTCTGAAACAATATCTTCTTTAATCCAATCCATCCGTTATGATAATCCTGCAGGTAATCCTCCTGCCCCTCATAAAAAGTGTAATATTCAAATTCTGTAATCTTTGCCCTGTACTTAATTAGTGTCTGCTGATTAAGCCGCTTTTAGACTGTATTCTCCGATGGATGTTA
>CAJUQB010000206.1 GCA_910588285.1 uncultured Lachnospiraceae bacterium | reverse complement strand
ATAGTCTATACCATCGGTTTCTTTCGGTCAAGCCGACCTCTGAACTGTAACATTGAGATATATTTAATTAGTTTAGAATCTAAATTTATGTTGTATATTTCATACTTTTGTGGGATAATTTTATTAGCGAAGTTCTATGATCAAAATTTTATCAAGAAACGAAAGGGGTTTTACACATGCAATTCACAAAAACAGCATTTGGAAACACCAGGAACGGAGAGCCTGTCTCTCTCTACCGCCTGGAGAATCACTCCGGCGCCTGCCTGGAGGTTCTGGATTATGGATGTCGGATCCGATCCCTTACAGTTCCGGACAGAAACGGAACATTGACGGATGTGATCCTGGGATATTCCGAGTTATCTGACTACGAGACAGACACTACCGGACAGGGCGCTGTCATTGGCCGTCATGCCAACCGCATTCGAAACGCCAGATTTACCCTGAACGGCAAGGTCTATGACCTGGAGAAAAATGACGGCAACAACCACCTTCACGGCGGCAAATACGGCTTTGCCTTCCGGGTCTGGAACTGTGCACAGGAGGACAATAAGCTGATATTTACACGCTCCTTCCCGGACGGTGAGGGAAATTATCCCGGCAATCTGGATGTGAAGGTTACTTACGAGTGGACTGAGGACAACCGCCTGCTGATTACATACGAGGCTGTCTCTGATGCAGACACGATTTTCAATCCCACCAATCACAGCTATTTTAATCTGGAAGGAAAGGACAGCGATTCTGTACTGGAGCATGAGCTGATGCTTTTCTCCTCTTCCATGACAGAGAGTGATCCTGAGAGCCTGCCCAATGGCACGATCCTGACTGTGGAAGACACACCCTTTGATTTCCGCCAGTTTAAGACCATTGGCCAGGACATCGGAGCGGATCATTTCCTATTAAAATATGGCAATGGCTATGACCACAATTATATTCTCGAGGGACAAGGCTTTTGCAAGGCCGCTATCCTCCAGTCCCAAAAGACCGGAATCCGTATGACCTGCAGCACCGATGAGCCGGGCATACAGCTGTATACCGGCAACTTCCTGGACGGAACCAGAAAGGATACGTATGGCAGAGAATTATCCTTCCGCAGAGCCGTTTGCCTGGAAACCCAGCATTACCCCAATTCCATGGAGCACCCGGAATTCCCCAGCATTGTACTGAAGGCCGGACAGGAATTCGTCAGCAAGACCTGGTATGAATTTGATACCATATAAGCACGAATCAAATAGAAGCTGCAAGAAAGATTTATATGAATAACACCCCTGGCAGACACTTAAAATCAGTATCTTCCAGGGGTGTTATGCCATATTACAGGGATTTCATATACCGTTTCAGCAGGAATGTACAAAAATACGGAAATGTGTGAATTCCATTCTCAATCCCAATGTTACCCTTAATAAACTTTACCCCAAAAGAAATATCCGGATAGCAATCACTGGAAATCAGCGTCCGAAGTGATTTTGTTTTCCCATTGGTAGCCTTCACCTCTACCGGAATCAGTGAATCCTTCATCCGCACAAAAAAATCCTCTTCCAATGTAGAATTATCCTTCTTATAATAATAGAGCTCATACCCGCTTTTTACCAAGGATTCCGCCACGATATTTTCATACAATGCCCCTTTATACACATTCAGATTCTTATTAGCCCGAAGATCCTCCTGGGCCTCCTCATCCAGCATTGCTACCAAAATGCCTGTATCAAAATAATATAGCTTATATTTATCATCCTGATAATTTCCTTTTAGAGGCAGCTCCGGGTAACACAGGCAGTAACAGATATAAATCAGCCCGGCATCCCTCAGCCATTCCATACAGCCGCGGTAATCTTTAAATCTGGCACCCTTTGCCACCTTAGATATTTGAAACTTTTTATTTTCCTTTGCAAGCTGTACCGGAATGTGTTCCAATACATTTATAATACGTGCCTGATCCATCCCTTCTGCATATTTCCGGATATCCTCTTTATAATCCTTCAAAAGCTGTCTCTGAATTTGCAGTGTTCCTTCAAAAATTCCTGTAGAAATGTATTCCCGAACCACTGCCGGCAGGCCGCCTAAAATACAATAATCCAAAAACATGGAATCATAGATAGATAATTCGGCCTCATTAAATGGCCTTCCCTGCTTCATATGCTCCAGCATATCTTGAATTACTTCTTCTGTATATCCTTTTGCCCATAAAAATTCTTCAAAATCCATGGAATACATCCGATAATCCAGCTTATATCCAACACTGTTGCTCTCAATCCGACGGTAGGATATGCCAAGCAAAGATCCGCTGCAAATCACATCGAAACGCCCATCCTGAAAAAAGAATTTCAATGCTGTGGCAATTTCAGGAAACTCCTGCAGTTCATCAAACAAAATCAACGTTTCTTCCGGAATAAACCTTTTTTGGGGATCAATTCGGGATATATTTTTCACAATATCTGCAGCATGATATCCATCAGAAATAATTGTTTTATACTTCGGTTCCTCCACAAAATTAATTTCAATAAACGAGGCATAATGCTCCATCGCAAACTGTCGAATAGATTCTGTCTTTCCAATTTGGCGTGCCCCCTTTATCACCAGAGGCTTCCGTTCCTGACTCAATTTCCATTCTTTCAAATAGTGATCAACCTTCCTTTTTAAATACATGATACATCTGCCTCCCCATACTTTTCTTGAAAATTACTATGTCTATACTTTCCCTGAAAATTGCTATGCCTATACTTTCTTTGAAAATTATCATGCCTATACTTTCTTTGAAAATTATTATGCCTTCTTAATACAAATCATATCATATCATTCCCCCTAATTCAATCATGCAACAATTTTATGAGCCATATTTATTCAAATTCATCATTTTCATGAGCGATATTATTTTCTATTATAACAATTTTATGAGCCATATCGTTTCTCATAATAGCAATTTTATGAGCCATATTTTAAATAATATAACAATTTCATGAGCCATATTATTTTCCACTATGACAATTTCATGAGCCATATTACTTTTATGTATAACAATTTCATGAGCCAAATATTATTTCCTATTTTGCACATACTGATAAAAGAAAACATGCTTTCTCTCATAATAATCAAATTGGAACCAAAAGGTATCCTGCCCCCAACACCACTATCCTTATCACAAGCTGCCCGACAAATGGGGTATTGCAAAACTGAGATTGGCAAATGGCACAAATTTTATCCCGATTTGCGACTGTGAAGA
>CAJUQB010000205.1 GCA_910588285.1 uncultured Lachnospiraceae bacterium | reverse complement strand
TTTGAGTTAGACTATAGATAAGATTTTTTCCATCTGCTTAAGTTAATGACATTGGCCGTGAATTGTAACATCTTTCGTGAAACAGTCCTACTTGATAATTGAATAGACTTTACACTCCAGATGTGGTATACTTATATTGTATTAATAAGTACAAGCCACAATATAGAAAGTAGGTGATTGTATGGGCATGACAGATAGTCAATTCAAAGGTTTTGTCAGATTCGTACTAGACGATATCAAAGAAGTACTTGAAAATATGCCAGAAGGCAAGGAGAAAGATAAGTTGGAAAAAGTAGCGTACAACCTACAACAAACACTTGAAGATTAACAAGTAAAATATATCTCACAAATAAAGAGTGTAAAGTCTATTGAATTATCAAGGGCTTTACACTTTTTTATTTTGGAGGTTATGGGATATGAAATATTTTAAAGATATCAATACGCTTGATGAACTAAGGAAACATTACAAGGAACTGCTGAAGAAATTTCACCCTGATAACGGCGGAAATGTAGCCGATATGCAGGAAATCAATTCAGAATATGACAAGCTTTTCAAAGTACTGAAAGATCGGCATGAAAGCAAATCAGAGAATTCCTCATAATGAATCAGACCAAACCTTGCGGCTTAAAGTACTTATTTATAGTGGCCGCAACCACTTTTATTGCTGTGCTTTTGCAAGCCTGACAGTGACACGCTCCATCGGAATATTTTTGAGGTATTTGTTATAGATTGTTTCGCCGTCTTCCTCACCAGCTATAAAAGCATCCTTATAAAACCTCGGGCTTACATATGCCGTGAATAGGACTTCTACACCGGCAACAGCAAGTAAGTTCTTTTGCCGTTTCTTCAAATAAAAAAAGTTTCGCTTTTAAGCTGATACCGTCTGGAATTCTTTCATATTCGCACACATGATTTTGATCTCCTTTTCACATATTTGATTTTTTAAGCAACCCTTAAAGAATCTTCCTGAATATTGTTCACCTCCTGGCGGGCACCTCCTCACAGGTATATTGCTTTAAGTTTGTTAATGCTTTCGGCTATCTCGGTTGCTTTTGTTTTGGTGTTTTGTTTGACCTTGTAAGTATATTATATACTGTACCCAGTATATAGTTATCTCAACACCAAACAAAAAGGCACATTGATAATTTAATAAAGGCTTTACACTTCTGTTACTTGTTGGTATAATGAAATTATCATATAAACGGCACTTATAGAAAGTAGGTGATCATATGCCAAGCGAAAAAGAATTAAATGTAAATCTTTTGGACAAATTAGATTTATTAGAACGATTAGAAATGGCTGATAATGAAGGTGGATATGAAAAAATTAAACAGCAGCTTGCATTTGAAAAGAAATGCATTGAACGCAAACTGTACCAAAAGCCACCAATTGTAAGCGAACAACTATAAAATAACCAACTAACCAAAAAGTGTGAAGTCTTTATTGAATTATCAGGGGCTTTACACTTTTTGATGTTGGGGACCATCAACATAATTGTAAAACTAAATCCACCCATAAAAACACCGATTTATTTTCTTATCAAATTACTCCAGCCTCCGTCTCTCCCGGTACAGGTTAATCCGCACAATCGTCCCCTTATCCAGAACCGAATCCACGCTGATGTCATGGTTCAGCTTCCGGCAGATGCGGCGGCACAGATAGAGCCCAATCCCGCTGGCCTTCTTGTCCTTGCGCCCATTGTAGCCGGTATAGCCCTTCTCAAAGATCCGGGGCAGATCCTCCGGCGCAATCCCCATGCCGCTGTCTCGGATACACAGCGTCAGGGGCTCCTCCAGCAAAATCTCAATACTTCCCTTTTTCGTATACTTCAGGGCATTGGAAAGCAGCTGCTCCAATACAAAAAGCAGCCATTTTTCATCGGTGAGAACCTTTTTGTGTATTGGCTCGTACACAAGCCGCAGCTTCTTATAGATAAAGGAAGAGGCAAACCCCCGGACTGCCTGACGGATGATATCGTCCAGCTCATATTCCTTCACCATATAGTCCGTAGACTCCGAATCCAGCCGCAGCACCACCAGCACCATCTCCACGTACCGGCGGATCCGGCGCAGCTCCTGGTCAATCTGCCGGTTGACGGCGCTGTCCTCCTGCTGCAGGATCAGGTCCATGGCTGCAATGGGGGTTTTGATCTGATGCGCCCAGATGGTATAGTACTCCACCAGCTCCTGATACCGGCTGTTGTAGTCCGTGACCAGCTGCTGCTTCTGGCTGTACAGCTCCCGCAGAAGCTCCTGGTAGCGGCCCTCCAACACATTCTGCGGCTCCGGCAGACCATCCAAACTCACGTTCAGCTCCTTTTTCAGAATCTCCAGCTGTCCCAACCTCGCCTTCCAGCTCCCATAGCTCCTTCCAAGAACCAACACTCCAAAGAAGGCGCAGATCCCGCCGCTGTAGGCCACTGCTGACAGCGGCAGGCCGTAAAGCCCAAATACCAGGGCAAATACCCCGCAGAACAGGAAAAATATTAGAATCTGTTTTTTCAAACCATATAAATATTCCAGCACGCTTTTCATTCCCCGGATATTCCTCCATCACCCTTCAATCAGATACCCCATCCCCTTTTTGGTGGTTATAAAGTCCCGCAAGCCCACAGTAGTAAGCTTCCGGCGCAGCCTGGTCACATTTACCGTCAGGGTATTCTCATCCACATAGCTGTCGGTTTCCCAGAGGCGTTCCATCAGGGTATCCCTGCTGACCACCTGGCCCTTATGCTCCATCAGTGTCAGCAGGATACGGTATTCATTTTTGCTCAGTTCCAGCTTCTCTCCCTGGTACAGCAGCGATGCATCCGCCGTATTCAGGATCACCTCCCCGCAGGAAACCACGCTGCTCTCCCCGCTGAAATCATAGGTCCGGCGGAGGAGCGCCTGCATTTTTGCCAACAGCACATTGAAGTCAAAGGGCTTCGCAATAAAATCATCCCCGCCCATATTCATGGCCATGACAATGTTCATGTTGTCCGAGGCAGAGGACAGGAATACAATCGGTACCTTGGAGAGCTTGCGAATCTCCGTACACCAGTGATATCCATTGTAAAAGGGCAGGGCAATGTCCAGCAGCACCAGCTGGGGCGATACCTCTGCAAATTCCTGCAGCACATTCTGAAAATGCTCTGTCACATAGGCCTCCATTCCCCAGGCATTCAGCTGCTGGGCAATGGCCCCTGCAATCGCCTCGTCATCCTCCACAATCATAATCCGGTACATCCTGCATCCCTCCATTCTTCCGATACATCCTGCATCCCTCCATTCTTCC
>CAJUQB010000204.1 GCA_910588285.1 uncultured Lachnospiraceae bacterium | reverse complement strand
ATTGTGGAAGGAAATAAGTTCACGCTGTCGGTCATGGTAAAAAGTTAATCAGCAGGAAGGAGAGGATTGATTATGAGTATTTTAGGAGTAAACGGTGCTTTGGCTGCTGGCGCATACCAGTATACGGACAAGGCACAGAAAACAAATACAAATGAGGTGAGTTTTGCGGAACTTGCGGCTACGAAAGCGGCAGGGAAAACAGAGAATGTAAGTTTTAAGGGTATGTGGCAGGCGAGGTTTCCGGGAGCATACTACAACGTGATGGATACATCCAAGATTGACGGCTCCTTATGGGGAAGGAATGATTATCCGTGGGATAAGTATTTCAGCAATAATGCGGATGCTTCGGTTTTGGACTGGAAACCATCGGGTGCGGAGCCTGCCATGCTTGACCCTAAAGTGCAGGCAAAGATCAATTCCACTATAGGCAAGAAAGCCATTGTTGTTCCGCCGGAACTGGAAGAAAAGATGAAGAATGACCCGGAACTGGCAAAGAGCGTCATGGCAAAGGTTGAGGGGTTTATTGCAGAGCAGGATAGTATGAATCCAAATCCCCGGAAAGGTTATCTGATCGCATTGGATGAAAATGGGGATATCGCGCACGCCTGCGTGACAAGTGAAAAGATGTCAGTGTCATCGGCAGAATTCATAGAAGCCCGCAAAGCAAGGGAAGCAAAGCACGCAGAATATGCCCGTCTGAACGAGGAAAGCGCCCTGAAACGCAGGCTGATGGAGCAGGAAGCAGACGAGAGATATTATAAGGACAGCATGACCAAAAAGGCGGTTTCGATTGCCGCATATGAGGCGGCGGGCATTTTGAAGTAAAACAGGATATGCCCGGACTTACCGTAAGGGGGCATGGGTGGCTCCGAATGACAGAGGGGCCGCCGTTGAAATATTTTTATCGAGGAGGATGAGAAAATGCCAATGAATGTTAATCAGGATTACAGCCAGTTTTATGTGGGGACGGAGCAGTTAAAAAGCTATGGTTCCAATTCGGCGGCAAAGAAGGACACCTTAGTGAAATACCGGTTCAACACCACGGATGAGCATGGCAACAAGGTCATGGATAAGATGTCAAAAGAGGAAACAATGAAAGCCGTGAATGAGATTTCAGCACAGTATGGGGACAGCGTCATCGTGCAGTTTTCCGGTGACGGCCTTGCGGCTCTTGCAGAGGGCAGGAAATTTATGTCCGGCAGGGAAATGACGGCGGAGGAAGCAGCAAAGAGGGCGGCAAGGGATGCCGCATTTCAGGAGGAGAATGTAATACAGCATGAAAACACGCACAGAATCGTTATACCGAATTATGAAACAAACGAACAGCTTTACAACAGCCTTGCAGGTGCGGATGTCCGGCGCACCGGGCAGCTATGTGGATATGGAGAGCTGGCTGAAAGCGAATGACACTGACCTGTATAACCAGATCAACGAACTGAACCAGAGTATCATAAACCACAGAGACGGGGAGAGCCATGCTGCTAAGTTCATAGAATTATACACGAAGGCGGCAAAGGAGATACTGAACGCTTCCTCCGACACAAAGAAAGACAGTGGTTATGCAGACTGGAAAGAGGCTGTTGAAAAGACAGAACTGCCGACAACATTCCAGAATGTGAGATATAATAATTTCCAGTCATTTTTTGAAAGCCTGCGGAACCAGAGCAGTCTTTCCGATTCATGGATTAGTGAAAACATAGGCCGCTTTATGAAATGGCTGGCGGTCTGATGTAGATAAAATATTTTATCAAGGAGGATGATATTTATGGCAATTTCAGGAGTAACGGATTACACGAATGCTTATGCGGCAGACAGGGCAAACGGGAGCAGCACCATTAATGGGGATTCGCAGGCTTACCTGAATAGTCTGAAAGAGAAATACCCGGAAATGTAAACTGCTTAATTGATACAAAGGGAATGAACAGAATATCGGGAAAACCGCTGAAAACAAGGGGTTCTGGCACATTGGGTATTGCTGGAATCCCTTGTTTGATTTTGGGGCTGTGCCGGGGGAGCATGGGAGCAGCGGTTACGGACGGCCATAGTGGTCACAAGTCTGACCCCTCTGTGGCTGTTTTGACCCCTGCGGCAAAAGGTCTGACCCCTATGGCTGTGAATGTGACCCCTGTGGTCACGGTTTTGACCCCTCCCCTTGTCCAGTGTGACCCCTCAGAACGTTATCGAAGAAGCTCAGATACGCTTGAAAAAAAGTAGATGCTTTAGTATAATGGAACCATGGCAGAAACGGGAATCTGATGGGATGTCTGCCATTCATGAGAAAGGCGGTAGATGCCATTGAGAGCAGATACAATCACAAAGGATTATGTAAAAGATGCAGGCGTGTTTGCCGATATTTTTAATTTCTATATTTACGGTGGGCGGCAGGTGATCCTGCCGGAGCAGCTCACGGAGCGTGATTCCACGAAGATAGCGTTGCCATACGGTGCGGACGGCGCAGTGGTTCCCGTCCAGAAATTCCGTGATGTGCAGAAGCTGTATGCGGCAATGACGGATGGGAAGATGGAATATGTCCTTTACGGTGCGGAGAACCAGGCTGAAATCCATTATGCTATGCCTGTTAAGAACAATCTCTATGATGCGCTGGAATACGCAGGGCAGGTGGAAGAGGCGGCAAAGTCGCACCGGAAAGAAATGAAGCGGAAAAAAGAGAAGGGGGAAGCGTTTGCTGAAGAAAGCGGGAAAACACCAAGCGCAGGTGAATTTTTAAGCGGTTTTTGGGTGGAAGACAGGCTGGTGCCATCTATCACGGTGACTGTATTTTTCGGCTCGGAAGAGTGGGATGGGCCGTTGAGCCTCTTTGAGATGATGGATGTGTCAGACCAGGAGGTGCTTGCCTGCATGGACAATTACCATGTGCGGCTGATTGCACCGGCGCAGATGGCGGATGAGGAGATTATGAAATTCCAGTCCAGCATGCGGGAGGTTATGCTGTTCATTAAGTATTCGAAAGATAAGGAAAACTTAAGCAGGGTACTGTCGGCCAATGAGGGGCGTTTCCGGGAAGTGGAGCGCAGGGCGGCAGATGTGATTGAAGCAATCACAAATTCGGACATAAAATATGATGAAGAAGACGAGGTGGTTAATGTGTGCCAAGCGATTCAGGAGATGAGAAAAGAATCTGAACGGGATGGGGAATTAAAGAAGGCCAGGGAAGCGGCTGGAAAATTGTATGAAATGGGACTTGATACAGATAGGATAGCCCAGGCGGTTGGCTATGCTGTGGAAACGGTAAAGGGTTGGCTTGGGCTTGAATCATAATGC
>CAJUQB010000203.1 GCA_910588285.1 uncultured Lachnospiraceae bacterium | reverse complement strand
GCCGCCATGCTGCACAAAAAAATCAGCAGGAGAACCTTGACTGGCTTTCCTGCTGTTCTTTTCACAACTGTATATACGGCTCCAAGAAGAAAATCTCGTTTTCAAATACAAGCCGGGAAACTGATGCGTTTTTTACCTTCCCCACTTTGCCTAGTTGCTTTGGCGCAAATAGGTGGAATATCGTCTTTATGGCAAAGGCATGGGTCACTATCAGAATATTAGTATTTTCCTCCATTCCATGCCTTTGGACAATATCCACGAATGTGGCTTTCAGGCGTTCTTCTATTGTCTGGAACGGCTCCGCCATTCCTGTCGTGTCATGTTCATAGATGACATCCGCCACATCGGGAAGCCGCTGATTCAGCTCTGCAAAAGAGGATACCCCTCCCAGCCAGTCCGATACATTCTTTATGAAAACCGCATTATTCTCCGCCTCCATGCACCCCAGGCACCATTCCCGAAGCCTTGCGTCCTTTTCTATTGGCACACCACTCTTTCCGCCCGCTTCCAAGATCAGCTCCGCCGTCTGCACGGCCCGGAGCATATCGCTGGTAAAAACCACACCAAAATCAATCCCCTTTAATTTTTGCCCTATATCAGCTGCCATCTGCATTCCTGCTTCGGTGAGCGGAGAATCAGCCCATCCCTGCGCCCGGTCTAAGCTGTTCAAAAGCGTCTGCCCATGCCTGACTATGTAAAAACGAACCATGCCTGTCACCTCCGCTGACAGTATAAGGAATCGTTGTCAAAATAGCAAGCAGTTACTTTTGGGGTAGTACCTATCAAATTGGGGAATATCATTCCATCTCCCTGAACATGCCGGCCATTCCCCCGATAAGACTCCACTGGCGCAGCATATAGGATTTCAGATTTTCCGTGCTTTGCCTGTAAGCCTCCCAGACTGTTTCATACTACTTCGGTAGAATATCGTTCCCACTAAAGCCAAGAGCAGGATTGTTAATTCTTCTGCTCATATAAATCCTGTCGGCTGTTGGTATTTTCAGGAACATACTCTATTTCCATACCCCCGCCTATAGTGTCCAAATCCCGGAGCCTTTGCAAATCCTCTTCTGCGTTTGATGTCACTATAACATGGAGCCTGTATGGATTCTCATAGACCGAGGATGATATGACAAATGGCATTTCGTGGTTCATCATGGCACTGCTCACTTTTGTCTGCAGCTCCGTCACATATTCCAAACTTACATCTGTATTTGTATTTTCCCAAAGGGCCGTGCCTGCTCCGTCATCTGAATTTTCTTTCTCCTGTTGGGCATCCTCTGTCTTCACTTCATGGCTTTGCCGGTCTTCTCCCTCATACTCCATGATTCCGATAATTTCACATATACTTGCAGCCTGTTCTTCTGTCAGGGGGCTGTAGGCAATGCCTGAAAACTCGTAAAACATATCCGACACCGCTGTATACTTCAAGCCATCTATTACGTTCCCATAATCTGTAGTTATTGACAAATACCGCCCAAGCCTCACCGCTTCATGGGATGGTGTCTGACCATCGCCCGCCGCTTCCACATCTCCGTAATCAATCCTCTCCCATTGGCCGCTCCCATAGCAGGTCATGCCGGACAGCATTTCATATATTGTTTCTATTGCGGCCCTGTCGGTTATTTTTCGTGTCCCAACCTCTTCCTGTATTTTCTTTCCTGCATCCGTATTATCCATTCTTGCAGGCGCCACTTCTATTTCTGTGATCGCATCCGCGGAATCAATCTGATATACCAGCTTAAGGACATCATCGTATGGGTATTCACCGCTATCGAAGCATTGGAATTTCCATAGCGAACTCTCCTGCCCATCGTTCCGGATCAGATATTGCAGGTCTGAATGTCCCGAAACATAGTGCCATTCCCCGGTATTGTCAATACTTTTACCCATACTTTCTGCTAACACGGAACTGCCAGCCGAGGGAACCTCCGTATAAAACCCGCTGTATTGTGCTATGGGGACGGCTGCATATTTCTCTGTTTGCTGTGTCATAAAGTTCCCGCTATTTGATGCAAGCAGGGAAGATATTGGGGCAAACTGCTCCGGCATTTCGGGCTCTGAACCTTCCTGTATAGGCTGTTCCTGTACCTTATACCCATTCTGCGGAAGGTCACTTTCCGGTTCATGCCGTAATACAGACCAAATGGCTGCAACACCTGCACAGACCAGACAAAGACCTGCTGCCGCAGCATATCGCATTATCCATATATTATTTCTTTTTGACCGCAACTTCTTCTTTTTTCTTCTTACCATAAGAGCATGGCTTATCATACTTTCATCCACTAACCCTAATGCATCACTGATGTCTTCACGCTTCATCAAAGAATCCCTCCTGCTCCAAATATTTTTTTAATCCGATACGGGTGCGGTACAACATACTCTTTGCTTTGGACTCACTCATGCCGTAATATCCTGCTACCTCACGGATGGAATCCGAAAAGAAATATCTTCCAATAAATACATCCCTTGTTTCCCCCGGTAATTCTGCAAGATAATCCTGAATAGCCTTTGCCAGAAGGTGCAGGTCAACATCCTGTTCTGTTGTGTTTCCGGCAGAAACACAGTCCTCCAATTCACATAGAGACAGGGCATATTCTGATGCCTGCCTTTTCGCACTGTTCCTTTTTCAGAAAACATCGATTGATATCTGCCTCGTAATCTTACAAAGGTATGTTAAAAGAACACTCGGCCTGTGCGGGGGCATGGATTTCCATGCACTTAAATAAGTGTCATTTACGCTCTCTTTACTGTCCTCCCAATCAGCGAGAATGTTATACGATAATTTCATTAAGTAACGTCCATATTTCTGGTCTGTGTGCTGGATTGCCGCCTCATTGCGTTTCCAGTATAATTCAACAATTCTGTCATCCTGCATGGTCTCACTCACCTCCCTGGCTGTTATGCCCTTCATTGTATATCCCGTAAAAATTCAGATTTGGTTGCAGAGAAAAATACTTTTTTTATTTTAGCTCAAAAAAATATTAAAAGCACCGTCATTTTTAGAAAGAGTGGAAGTGAATCAGAAATACCCAAAAGAAAAAAGAGCTCTCGAACAGCCCTTTTTCTCCCGCTACCATTTTTCAATTTTTCTGTATATTATCACGCAAAACCCCATACTTTCACGGAAACTCATATACAAACACGAAAACTCTGAGCAGTTTCCGTGTTTGTATTATATCTCCCGTTTATCGACAGCATTTTCCGTCAAACTAATACGCCTTTCAGCCAAAACCGCCAATATCCTACTCCTTTTTACCTTTCCGTTTTATACTATCACGGAAACCCCTGACTTTTGCGTGAAAGTATACTTTTGCCTGATAGTACGATTTTTTCCCC
>CAJUQB010000202.1 GCA_910588285.1 uncultured Lachnospiraceae bacterium | reverse complement strand
AAAATAATTTTCAGCACTTTTCACAATGATTTAGAGGGGGGAGTGAACAGTAACGAACTTTCTTCCGATGGAGGACTTCTTAATAATAAAAGAATTCCTCCATACACTTGGCATCGAAAAGCTTTTAAAAGACAGCTTTAAAACCTGAACGCCAATTCCCAAGGCTGCAGACAGCCCATTTCCGTAAGCCACGATACTTTATCTATAGGGCAGCCTAAGCATCTATATCATTATACTATTTTTTTAGGCAGATGGGAAATCTGTCTATTTGGCATGCCCCAAATGTGTCTGCGACCGTCAACGTTAGCCTATGGGGATGCCGGACATCCTGTTTTTGCCATCTTTTCCACAGTAAGCCTTATGTTGCTGGCGCTAACTTAATGACATTGAAGGCTGAACTGTTACTGAAAATTTGCTGTAAATATGGGGAAAATCAAGGTTCAGGGGAACAAATGGATAAAGTAGAAAAATGGAAACTACGGAATTTTCCTAGTACTACGACGGAAGACGGGAGTTATCAGATTTTTTTCGTAAAAAGAGGTTTCCAGTAAAATATTCAGAGCGAATATTTTATTGGAAAGCAAAAATTCTGTTGACAACGCTAACGATGCATGGTAGATTATAGGTAATGAAAAGCTTGAGTGCTTTTGCGGCGATAGAGAGGAGCTACCCGTCCCGACTTTGCGGGCAATAGAAATACAAAGGTCGTCTCTGCCTATGGAATTATCATAGGACTGCTCCCAGAATTGCAATTCAAAACAAAGAAAGTGATGCCTGAGCCTAACGGCTCAGGCAATTTTCTTCCTATGAGAGGACAGGGCCATGCAGACACTTTTGGAGATTTTCCAGGATACGAAAGAGGTGCTGTGCAGATATGATTATTATATCCATACACAGAAACGTATCCTCCATCTTACAAATTCAGAGGTTAAGATCCCGCATTTAATGGGGATGCAATACCTTGGGAAAGGGAACCAGTTTACCGGGGATTTTGGCGCCTATGCAATAAAAAAGCAGCGTGTTACAATGCAATCCGTGGAAAAACTGGTACGGAAATATTATAAGGCAGAGGAAAAGCAGCGCCGGATACTGGAGTTGATCCATAGGAAGCTGGATAACCTTTGGGAATTAAGGGAAATGTTTTCTTCCTATTCAAGGCTGTACCTATATGAGAAGGGCCAGAACATAGATTCAGATTTCCAGAGCGACTACCTGCTTGTG
The DNA here is from genome assembly GCA_910588285.1 of uncultured Lachnospiraceae bacterium. GTDB lineage: Bacteria > Bacillota > Clostridia > Lachnospirales > Lachnospiraceae > 14-2. The sequence goes on along the minus strand of CAJUQB010000202.1, from coordinate 2,170 downwards.
CATGAAAACGAAAGGAAAATCCTGCATTTAGGCCTTGTCAGGTCGGAAAGAGGGAAAGGCTGCTACCATTGTAATTCCTTTATGACAACATACCAGAATGACCGTGACAGGGATGCCTTTTTCCGCAACCTGCAGCATCGCTACGAAATCACCAGGATTGTCCGGGAAGAAAAAGCTACAAAACGTGCAGAAGTGATTTACCAGAGCAAAGAGGCGGAGCAGAGGGAGCGTTCCGGCATAGAAAAAATGCTTGCAGCCGCAGATGTGCAGGCAGGGGAGAAGCTCATAAAAGCCATCCTCCGGCTGAATAAGAAATTTGGTACATACCACACACTGGAGCTTCTGGAGGATAAGGAAGCGCTGATGGGGAAATGCACGGATAAGAGGGAGAAGGCCCTTGTGAAGGATTTCCTCGCATTATGGGAGGAGAAACGGAAAGCACCACAATAACAATAAAATACAGGCAATACATAGCATCTGAGCCATTTATGGTTTAGGCGCTATTTTTTTGCCTGGAAAGTAGCAAAGGAAACAGCCAGGGAGGCAGGGAAGAAAGCCGCGAAGGAAACGGCAAAAGCGGCAGCAAAAATGTTATCCCTGAATATTGTGAACCTGCTGTTCCTGATATTAGGCATCGTCTTTCACAGAACCCCCATCGGCTATGTGCGGGCCATTACCCGGGCGGCTTCCGGTGTGGGGGGGCATCATCCTGCAGTTCCCGTTTTATGCCGGGATCCAGGGCATCATGACGACGGCAGGGGCGGGCGGAGTATCCCTTGCGGGGGCCATCAGCGAGGCCTTTGTGAGTATTTCCACTCCCCGCACCTTCCCGGCGCTCTGTTATCTGGCGGCCGGGGTCGTGAATTTCTTCGTGCCCTCCGGTGGCGGACAGTGGGCGGTCCAGGGGCCGATAATGATGCCGGCCAGCCTTGCCCTTGGGGTGGAACCTGCCGTTACGGCCATGGCCATTGCCTGGGGCGACGCCTGGACCAACATGCTCCAGCCCTTCTGGGCGCTGCCGGCCCTGGCGATCGCCGGGCTGGGGGCAAGGGATATTATGGGGTACTGCGCCATTGTGCTGATGGTGGCGGGGGCGGTCACGGCTTTGGGATTTTTGTTCTTGGTGCCGGTGCTGGCCTGAGATGTGAGGAAAAATTTTGTCACAGGGTTGACAAAATTTACAAGGACTACATCGACCGGGGGCTTGGCGAGACGCCGGCTTTTCGGGGGGCATGGCCTATAATGATGTCGGAGGTGTTTGCCGGCCTGCTGGGAAGGGGAGTGGGAAGCATGATTAAGGCTGAGGATATTCACAAATCATATGGGGCGATGGTGCAGATGTCCGCCAGCATGGATGAGCTTTCCAGACGCAGCAGGAATAAGGTGTGAAGACGGGGATCGGCGGGGCACCCATCTTTTCCGTTATAACGCCGCAACAACATTTGTAGGGAACGGAATTCCACGCCCGGTGGCGAGTGCCGTACTTGGGCATGAGGACCCGTCTTCGCTGAATCATTATACGTCTGCAGATATCAGACACCTTCGGGAATGCGCGTTAAGCATTGAAAAATTCCCCGTCAGTGAGGGGGTGTTTGATATATGAGCGACTATCGTTCGGGTTTCGCCCAAGAGATTGAAAGCTTTGTCAGCTACCGGAAAGCATCCGGCACATGGAATGAACATGCCAGTGCACAGAACCTGAAATATTTTGACCGGTATTGTGCAGACCATTTCACAGACAGCAGCGTCCTTACACAGGAAATGATTGATGCCTGGTGCACCCAGCGGGACACGGAGACAAGCAGCTCCTGCTATACCAGGACGTTGATCGTCAGAGAATTCGTTAAATATCTTTGCGATCGCGGCATGGCAGGGATTGCTGTTCCAAAGCCTCCGAAACTGGAAAAGCGCCAATATATACCGCATGCATTTACAGAAGAGGAACTGGCCCGCTTTTTCGAGGCGTGCGACAGCATAGTCCCTTATAAAGGAAGGCCGGCCTCCGTAATCCGCAAACTTCAGTGCCCTGTATTCTTCCGGCTCCTGTACAGCAGCGGCATGAGAACCACGGAAGCCAGATATCTGAAGCGGGAGGATGTTGATTTCAAAAAAATGTGGGAATCAGCAAATGGTACAGCCAAAGGAATCGTCCCATATGATGTAAGGCATC
>CAJUQB010000201.1 GCA_910588285.1 uncultured Lachnospiraceae bacterium | reverse complement strand
TTCATTATAATTAAAAAACTTCCACATGACAAGATAGGAGAAAAGAATTTTATAGTGCGGCCAGCCCCCGTTCCTGTTCAGGGGCAAATTTGATAAAAACCGATGGTGTAGGACAATCTCAGCCTGAGCCATCTGCTTTCTTTAATATTCACCAATCAACCAGATACCGGTTGATGCCCCTTCCTCTGTCACCCAGGATATCCTGGAAGACCATATTGCCAAACTCCACCAAAAATATAAGCCAAGAACTGTAAAACGAAAACTTGCTTCTCTAAAAGCATTTTTTCGCTACCTGCAATATCGTGAATTGATTGGACAGAATCCTTTTAGCCATATGCAGATAAAGTTCAGGGAACCTGTTATTTTACCTAAAACGATTCCGCTTCCCGTTGTTGAGGCTTTCCTGTCTGCCATCTACTCACAAAATTTATATGCCAAAAATGACTACCAAAGGAAAAGCTCCTTACAGGATGCCATGCCCTGCAGCATGGTCCAGCATAAATAGGAGGGATGCCGTAAAGTACGCCCTCCGTTTGTCATCCAGCTGGTTCAGCTTTTTATCTATGGACAGATTGCCTTTCTTCTCCTCCAGCCCCAGAATTGTATTCGCATCCACGTCCAATGCATCCATCATTGTATACAGGTTCCTCATGCTCCATCTGTTTTATGGTAAAGGGGCTGATCCCTGTTCATTTACTACACCCTGCGTAGCTTACAACGAATGATTGCCGCCCTTATCAGGTGGGCCTTCATTAAATTTCGAGACTGTCAACTAATAATTTTAATAAACCACAATCCAATAATTTTCTAAATGCTGTACGCTATATTTGCCACGTCTCCCCCCCCAAAGCAGGGCGTATTCCAGGCCGCTGGCAGCTCCGGCTGCATAATAACACAGAACGCCGCCCTGTGGTGTTGTTCTTCAGATGAAAGCATCTGATTTTCAGATTATCTTAGCAGAATAAGAAGCAATGACAGATTTTCCGTCACATTGTTGGGAGACATGATTCCACACATTATTTGGGACAGAAAATGGGGCTGTCGGGAAATAGATAGCCCCTTCCCTTTTTCTTATCCATAGCGCACCGCCCTTCTCTGAACCCAGCATATGGTTTTCCCACACCATGCTCTTACAAAACGAATTATTCAGCAACTATCTTGCAATGCACATTTACATAGATTCTTGGCGTTGCTAACGGATATTATTTTTCTACAAATAGTGCATCTATTAAATGCTGGTATTCCGGCAGATCATTCATATAAGTTGACAAAGCTTTCCGTATCTCCTTTTTCTCAATTTCTGTACATAAATACAAATCATGAGACTTACCCCTGCTCTCAAGTACATCGTTTGCAATATGATAGACAATCTCATCACACAATGATTCCCCATCCCGCAGAACCACAGGGGCCATGCACAAATGGTCTCTGTCATCGGAAATCCCATTCAAGTACAGATATCCCAGCTTATCTGACCACAGCACATCAAAATACTTTGTATTTTGAATATAATCATGAAAAACCGCCATCACCTTTTCAATTTCCTTGTTTTGCTCTGTTGTGTACATATGTTTTTTCCTCCTGAATAAAAATTTTTATACAGGTCTATTGTATCGAAAAGGCAGCTGTTTGGAAATGATCTCAAAGTTCCACCAAATGGAGATTATACTTCCTAATTGTGTAGCCAGCATGATACGAAATCCTTATTTATTTGTCCTTCCAACCAAATAATCCAGAGAACATTCATAATAATCTGCAAGCTTTATGAGAATATCTATGGGAAAATCACGGGTTCCCTTTTTGTACCGTGAGTATACATCCCGATGCAATCCCAGGTATGAGGAAACCTCTTTTATAGTCAAATCATTATCTATCCTTAAATCCTGTATTCTTTGGAATTTCATCAAATTGTCCCCCTTCATAGGGAAAGTATAGCGGACAATAAAAAAATGATTGTTCTTAAGATCGTATGGTCGTATGATGGATTCATATTATTATTTTTAAATTGTTATTTTTAATTTTTTTACAATACAGCATAATTATTATATTATACTATAATTGTTTGAATTCTTCCGGCATCTTTGGCTGATGGAAAATGTAAGCACAAGTGCTATCATTTTTTCTCTCATAATGTCAAAATACCGAGTGTTCATTATATTATAGGTAACTCTACTGTAAATATCGAACCATTGGGATAGTTAGGTCTGTAGAAGACGGTCCCACCATGTTCCTCAACAATATTCTTCACAATAGATAATCCAAGTCCGGCTCCGCCGATCTTTCTTGAGCGTGATTTATCTTCTCTGTAAAACGGCTCAAAAATATGTGCTGCCGCCATTTCAGATATGCCGATTCCTGTGTCTGCCACAACTATTTTACATATATTGTCTTTTGAATTAACATATACATCAATACTTCCGTTTTCTATATTATATTTGATGGCATTTTGCAATATATTGGAGAATGCGTGGCGAAGCATAACGGCATTCGCTTTGATAAAACAGGGTGTTTCATTGGAATGAGACAATTGAAATTGCAACTGAAAAAATTGAACTTGTAGGACTAACTCAACGAATCCATCATAAACCGAATGAGCTTTCGGGCGGACAGCAACAACGTGTTGCTATCGCAAGAGCATTGATAACAAATCCGGCTATCCTTCTTGCAGATGAACCTACTGGAGCATTGGATTCCAATACCGGCAAAGAAGTATTGATACTTAACTGAAACCACAAAAAGGGGCTGTCGCTTTAGCGAATAAAAATTCGTGAAGCAGCAGCTTCATTTTCTTGCTTATTTTCGGATTTAAAAGTTTTGTTCTTTTCTTCTATTTTTTTCGAGGACATCTGAAGAAAATTCGGTATACTCTACTTTTCGGTATAAAAAGGGCAAGATTCGCCTGAGTTACTCAAAACCAACTTCGTGGATTTTGCTTACCCGGCAAACTTGATGGTGATTCTGTCTACGCTCCGCTTCGGTCCGTGCTAAACAGACGTCCACTGGACGTCTAGCACCCCCATGCCCTCGGTTTTGGCATATTTTTCAAATATGCAGATTGGCTCCTATTAAAAATAGCCGCAGCGTGATAGTTCCTATCACGGAAAAATCCAAAAATTTTTATAAATCCCCTCTTTTCCTTTCCCATTCCATTTCCACAATCGGCTTATATTATAGGAACCCCTTTGGATTCCTACATTCAGGAAGAGCAGAAAAACTACCATTATTACCGGGATTATCAGAAAGAATTAAATACGGTCTGCTCCAATATCAATAAAATTTTAGGGCAGGCTCGCACCAGACAGCCGGAGAAGCAGAAAGGCGCAGATATTTCCTGATTCTTCCATTGAAAAAACATCCGCAGGATTCTGATTATGGTTCTGCCCAAATTCCTGCGGATGTCATTCTGGCTTCTGTCAGCAGCCAGAATCTCGGATAGGAGGAATGGAA
>CAJUQB010000200.1 GCA_910588285.1 uncultured Lachnospiraceae bacterium | reverse complement strand
GCGTATAGAGCCAGGTCTCCTTGAGCGTTCTGAACTGGCGTTCTATTTTTGCTTTGGAGAAGACTTTCAAATGTAGCTTTATCAGAGGATCGGGGAACATTTAAAATCAACCACCCATTCTCCCCACTATGCGGAAAAGAATACCGGTTCATTGAACGGCGTACCTGCTGGGGGGAAGACAGGCTTCTTTGCTTCGACGAAAATGGGGATTCGTGCCTGATTCTTACGTCATGGACGGATTATCTTCCGCCGGACCCTTTTGTTGCTGCTTCAGATGGGCGGGCTGATTTCCGCCTTTCCGACCTTGCAGAATTAAATATGTTTCTGCATTCGTTGGAACAGGAAATGTCAACTTAATTATGTCAAAGCGTCAGGGTAATTATGTCGCTTCACTATATAATACCTACTTTTAGAACAGTATATTCGTGTATTAAGAAATATTTCTGTTGACAGAATGATATATATATGACATAATTGACTTGACGGGAGGCGTATAAAAATGACCAAAACAGACATCCTCAAAGAAAACGGTACTTATAATCCAAGGCACGGGAAGGTTACGGCTGCCTGCTTCCAGACAGGTGTGTTTTTTGACAGCAAAGACCTGGTCCAGGTGAAATATGAACTCCTCCGCAGCATTGCTTCCGGGGAATGCACCATTACGCAGGCTTCCGCGCTGTATGGAATGTCCAGGGAATCTATCTATAAAAATAAGGCTGCGTACGAGGCGGGCGGCCTGCAGGCACTCATTCCCCAAAAAACAGGCCCTAAAGGAGCCCACAAACTGACAGAAAAGGGCCGGTCCTTCCTGGATGCTTATGTGGCGGAGAATCCCTCTGCGTCTGCCTCCGAAATGAACGCAAAGATGCGTGAACAGACCGGGATTGCTGTGCATAACCGCACTGTGGAGAGATACCTTTCAAAAAAACGTCGCGGCAGCCGGTAAATACGGCTGCCTTTCCGGTATCGGGGGAAGATACGGCTGCATATGAGCGGTGCCGGGATGTTTTTTGCGGCGGCTCCATGCATGCCGCCCCTGTGGAAGGAATTGCCATTCTTTTGCAGGAGGGGGTCCTTGGGTGGTTAAAATATAGGAATATCCGTAACCCTGCGATTCCTATGGAAACAAAATGTCATATCAGGCAGTCCGCAGGCAGAGCTTTTATAGAAGAGGAACTGGTAATCCTTTTTGCAACGATGATGGGAGGGAACTTGTATGAACCAGAATTCTAAAATCATGGGCCGGCATCTGAAAAGAACAGCGTACTTGTATATCAGGCAGTCCACTTTGCGGCAGGTACAGGAAAATACGGAAAGCACGTTGCGCCAGTATGGGCTGCGTGAGAAGCTCCTTTCTCTTGGATGGGACCAGTCTTTGATCGAAGTGATTGACTGTGACCTGGGGCATTCTGACAAAACCGCTGAAAACAGGGACGGATTTAAGGAGCTGGTAGCCAATGTGGCCAATGGGATAGCCGGTGCGGTTGCCTGCATTGAGGCATCCAGGCTTTCCCGCAGTTCCAGTGACTGGGGGCGGTTGATCGAGTATTGCGCAATGACGGATACCTTATTGATCGATGCAGACGGTATTTATAATCCGAACGATTTTAACGACCGTCTCCTGCTGGGGCTTAAGGGTACGATGAGCGAGGCAGAACTGCATTTCCTGCAGGAACGGATGCGGGGCGGGTTGATGAATAAAGCAAAAAGGGGGGAATTGCGTAAACCCCTTCCAATCGGATATCTGTACGATGAATGCGGGCGGATCGTCAAAGACAGCGATATCCGGATCCGTGAAGCAATTGATTTGTTTTTCCGGACGTTTTGCATTGTCAAGACTGCCCATGGCATGGTTGGTTATTATAAGGAGAAAGGCTACCAGTTTCCGCACAGGATCCATAAAGGTTTCCGGAAAGGCGAAGTTGTATGGATAGGCCTGACTAACAGCCGTGTGCTGGACACACTTCACAACTCGGCATATGCGGGAGTTTACCATTATGGGGAAAACCAGACTGTGTGGACAAAAGACGGCAAAAAAAGCAGGCCGGCCAAACGGGAAGATTGGCATGTATTTCTCAAAGACCACCATGAAGGATATATCACTTATGAAGATTTTGAATTAAATGAGAAGATATTGGAAGAGAACAGGCAGGCATGGGGAAAGGTAGATGGAAAAAAAACACCGCCAAGGGAGGGGGCTGCGCTGATCCAGGGGATTGTGCTCTGCGGCAGGTGCGGCAGACGGATGACATTAAGATATAAACAGCAGCAGAAAGGTTCCCTTGTACGGAATGTCCCGGTCTATATGTGCCAGAGGGCAAGTGTGGAGAACGACGCAGATGTCTGCCAGCATATTTACGGCACGAACATAGACCAATGGATATCCGATATGATAAAGGAACGTCTTACGCCGGAAGCCGTCCGCATATCCGCAGAAGTACAGAAAGAAGTAAACCGCCGCAAGGGTGACCAGAACCGGTATTTTGAACTCCAGGTAGAAAAGGCCAGATATGAAGCCGACCTTGCAAGGCGGCGTTTCATGGGCGTAGACCCGGAAAACCGGCTGGTGGCTCTGGAACTGGAATCTGCCTGGAACCTGCGGCTGTCCCAGCTTAGGGAGGCTGAAAAAAGATATGAAGATGAGCTTAAGAAAAACCCGGTCCCCCCTGAGGACGAACCAGGAGCAGGGGTAGACGGGCTGACGGAACGTTTTCATAACATATGGGATTCAAAGGCCCTGAAACCAGGGGATAAAAAAAGGATGATCCGGTATCTCGTAGAAGATGTGACGCTGACAAAAAGAGAGAAAAACACTTTGGTACAGATACGTTTTAAAGGAGGAAGCAGCGAACAGATGGAAGTACCTAATGTCCTGCCGAATTACAAGCTATGGCAGACTTCCGATGGCGTACTGGATTTTCTCAAGGAATACGGAAAAGAATATACGAACAAAGAGCTTGCTGAAAAACTGAACGCACTTGGGTACAGAAAAGGAAAAGGCAGGGAATTTGATGGAAGAGGCGTTGCTTATGTCATGCGGGAATATCAGATCCCCACAAAAAAGGATAAATATCTGGATATGGGCTATATCACAACAAAAGAAATGGCCGCAAAGATTGGGATAGACCCAAGTACTTTGCGGAAACGCATAGAGAAAGGAACTTATTATGGGGAGGTGGTTCGGGTAACAGATGGCGATTACTTATTTAAACCGTAAACAGAAAAATGGTGATTCAGAGTTCGAAAGGAGTATAGTATGAATACGAATCTTTTGAGGCACCATCACGGATCTTTGTGTGCAAAAGTACGGTGCCGATGGAGCCGCAGATGAGGGAAAGCTGCTCATTCGAGTAACTGCAGCCATTATCCACACTATTCCGTTATCGTAATAGTGTCGACTATACCGATGTTTTGACTATTCCGACATATGTCAAATCTGCTTGAAAT
>CAJUQB010000199.1 GCA_910588285.1 uncultured Lachnospiraceae bacterium | reverse complement strand
AGAAATCCTTATAAATAAAGGATTCTTTAGTTGATTTACTTTCCATAATCCATCAAGATTTAAGTGTATTTTATCAATTCGCTTAAGGAGGAACGCACGATGGAAAAATCAACTTTGCAGCAACTGATCAACCAAACCGGGGAAGCACTCGTACAGGCAGGTGCATCCAGCTATTACCAAAAAGTATTTAAAACTCTTACAAAACAGCTTTTGCTCTACTCCCACGAACAAGGTACTGATTCTTTCAGCATGGATTTTGGATTACAGTTTTTAGAAGACCATTATTCTATGTCATCTAAGATAGCGTTGAAAAAATGGTGTACAGCCTATTCCCGTTGTATAAATGCTTTGGCAGAATACCAGCGTTCAGGGAATGTAGTTCTTTATCTTGCCATGGATAAAAGAGCATACACTTTCCCAGAGGGATTTAGATATAGCGCAGAAGCATATATTTCCCATCGAGAAGATATCGGGATAATAAAAAAATCAAATAAGATTTTCAGTTTATATCTGGAACGCTTTTTTGCGTTTTTAAGCAGGAAGAACATTACTTCTTTAGATACACTGTCTCTCAAAGACGTTTTGGATTTCATGGCATCTTTGAACTGTTATGAAAAGCCAACCATAAATCATACAATGCGTGCGGTGCGCTATTATCTGAAATACTGCTATGAACATGGTCTTATGGAGCAGGAGATGTTTTCAAAACTTCCAAACCCTCATTACAACAGGCAGAGCCGATTACCTTCTTCGTATTCTGCGAATGAGGTGACAAAACTTCTTGACTCGATTGACCTTGGGAATCCCTGTGGAATCCGTGATTATGCAATCATTCTTCTGATTGCAAGACTTGGATTACGCAGTAGTGATGTCGCAAATTTAAGGTTTTCCAATATCGACTGGGAAAGAGAAGTAATCCATTTGAACCAGGTAAAAACAGGAAATCCGTTAGAACTTCCTCTTTTAGAAGATGTTGGCGAAGCGATCATTAACTATCTGAAGAACGCAAGGCCTAAAACCGGCTCGGATCACGTTTTTGTGAGACAGGTTCCTCCTTATACGGATTTCAATCCGGGTGCGGTCGGCGCCCTTGTAAGGGTACGTCTCCAGAGATCGGGAATCCATCTTGAAGGGAAAAAGAAAGGCTCCCACACACTCCGCCACAGCCTTGCGAGCCGCCTGTTGGAGCATGAGATTCCGCTTCCGGTCATTTCAGAAATCCTGGGGCACACAACTACTGAAACTACGATGGCATATCTTCGTATTGATATCACCGAGCTTCGGAAATGTGCATTGGAGGTGGCAATCTAATGACAAGAATCAGAAAATCTCCATCCATGACAGGTTCATTTGCGGAAGTTGCCCAGGAATTCATTCAGTACAAAAGAAGCACAGGTTTTAAATATGCAGATGAACCGAAATGTTTATCCCGGTTTTGTCGTTTCAGTGAAGAACAGAGTGTCACAGAAATAAAAATATCACGCTCCCTTGCAGAAAAATGGACAGCGCCCCGGGCAGGTGAATCCGAAAAAAGTCGGTCACACCGCATTACCTGCATAAGACAGTTTGCCATATACCTTAATACCCTTGGTTATGACGCTTATATCGTGCCGGAAGTGAAGGGTTTGAATCACAGTTCATTTGTACCATATATATTTACACATGAGCAGATAGCAGCTGTAATCAAAGCCGCTGATGAAACAGAACCCAAAGAAGTTGCAAGAAATATGCATCTGGCGTTACCAGTGATCTTCAGGATTCTTTATGGCTGTGGACTTCGTGTGTCAGAAGTTGTCGGACTTCGCTGCGGGGATGTAAATCTCGAAGATGGGATTCTTACGATCCGTGAAGCAAAGACTGACCGTGACCGGTATATCCCATTATCAGATTCCGTAAAAGAAGCCTGTATATCCTATGCAGATAAAATCTGGTGGGAAAAAGACTGTGACTTTTTCTTCCCTGCTCCTGATAAGACCATGATCAGTCCGATGACTATCTATCAAAGGTACCGCAGGTATCTGGAAGCGGCAGGGATTTCACATGGAGGAAAAGGGCAGGGCCCCCGTCTGCATGATGTACGCCATACATTTGCGGTTCATGTTTTACAAAAGTGGATCAGGGAAGAAGCCGATTTAACGGCTATGCTCCCGATTCTTTCCACATATATGGGGCACAAAACAATACGCTCAACAGCAAGGTATCTGCGCCTGACAGCGGAAGTTTATCCAGACCTGATGAGGGAAGTGGAAAGGTCATGTGCATACGTCATCCCGGAGGTATGCCATGAAGGAAACTGATTTTGCACAGTATTTAACGCAGTTCCTGTCAGTATATCTTCCCTGCCAGGTCGGCAGCAAACGTAATACCCAGTTAGCATACAGGGACTCATTCTCATTATTTTTAAGATACTGCAGAGATCAGGAGAACCTTTTGCCGGAAAAGCTGACAGTTGCAAAAATAAACAGGGATCTGATCCTCCGCTTTCTGCAATGGCTGGAAGAAGAACGTAACTGCAAAGCGGCGACAAGGAATCAACGTCTCGCTGCAATCCATTCATTTTTCAGCTTTTTAATGGTAGAAGAACCACAGTATATACAGCAAAGCCAGAAAATCCTGGCTATTCCAATGAAAAAAACGGATACGGTGCCACTCATGTATCTTCCATTGGATAGCATCAAGGGCCTGTTAGAACAACCCGACAGGACAACGATCCAGGGGAAAAGAGATGCTGTTCTGCTGTCACTTTTATATGATACCGGAGCAAGGGTTCAGGAACTTGTGGATCTAAAAGTTTGTGATGTTGCTTTAAATGATACTGTCACCATCGTACTGACAGGCAAAGGCGGTAAAAGCCGCATTGTTCCAGTCATGAGACCAACTGGGGAATTGTTGAAGCAGTATATGGAAGGTTCTGGTCTGGCTTCGCCTGTATATGGTCGCAATCCGTTATTTACCAACCGGAGCAATAAACCCCTGACGAGAGCCGGAGTGACATATATTTTGAAAAAATATGCTGCACAGGCTCAAGCAATGGGAATAAAGGATATATCCGATGAAATCACACCGCATTGGCTGAGGCATAGCAAAGCAATGCATCTGCTTCAGTCCGGAGTCAATCTTGTTTATATCAGAGATCTACTGGGACACTCTGATATTTCAACAACCGAAATCTACGCACGGGCAGACGAAAAAATGAAGCGAAAAGCATTGACGGAAGCTTACAACAGTCCATCATCTGACGAACTGCCAGCGTGGAAAAAGGATAAAGACCTTCTTGATTGGTTGAAATCTTTATAAGGGTTTACTCCTGATTATGCAAAGTTCAAAAGAGCCTATACCCTATAAAATCAGCAAAAGTGTAGGCTCAACTTTGCATAATAACTTACTTTTCATAACCGACTCCGCCTTTCTGGTTTGCGATTGCGATTATTTTACACATGATAATTCTCCTTTGCT
>CAJUQB010000198.1 GCA_910588285.1 uncultured Lachnospiraceae bacterium | reverse complement strand
TAGGGCTAAAGAATATCAGAAAATGTGCAGTAAAATATGGCGGCGATTTAGACTGTATTGTGGAAGGAAATAAGTTCACGCTGTCGGTCATGGTAAAAAGTTAATCAGCAGTAGGAAGAAGAGGATTGATTATGAGTATTTTAGGAGTAAACGGTGCTTTGGCTGGCGCATACCAGTATGTGGACAAGGCACAGAAAACAAATACAAATGAGGTGAGTTTCGCGGAACTTAGTCATCGGCAGAATTCATAGAAGCCCGAAAAGCGAGGGAAGCAAAACACGCAGAATATGAGAGGCTGGCGGAGGAAGCTGCCCTGAAACGCAAGCTGATGGAGCAGGAAGCGGACGAGAGATATTACCAGACCAGCATGACCAAAAAGGCGGTTTCGGTTGCGGCTTATGAAGCGGCGGGCATTTTGAAGTAAGGAAGATCATGCCCGGACTTACCGCAAGGGGTATGGGCGGCCTTGAATGACAGAGGGGTCGCAGGTAAGATTTTTTGAAGGAGGATGAAAAATATGTCAATGGAGATCAGTAACAATTATAGCAATTATGCGAAAAGCAGCACAAGTACCGCAAAGGAATATTCCGTCTTATATAATAATCAGGTTACTGCATCCCGGCACAGGGCAGGGGAAGTAAAAGCACCTGCAAAGGCTGACAGTGTGGTGAAAACACGCCAAAGGGAGCAGGACGTTCCGGTCTATGCGGAGCGGGCATCCCAAAGCGGCAGCCTGCCACAGCAGGACAGCGCAACAACATTTCCCATGCCATCTATTATTGCGAAATATGAAAAATACACGAAGGCCATTGATGAGCATTACGCAAAAGTAAATGAAGAAAATAAAAAATTTGATAATCCGTCAAAGCATATATGGGATAAATACTATAACACAAAATCCCCTTATTATGTGAAGGGGCTGACACAGAGGGAGCGCGAGATATGTGCGGAATCCGAAAGGCGTGTCCTGAACGGGCTTCCGGCGGCAGTGAACAGCTATGACCCGGTGATACAGAAGAACTTTGGCGGAATCATGAGCGATGAGGAATGGAATGATGAGGTGCGTGGCGGCATGAATGATTCCATCAACCGGCTTTTTGCGGAAAACGGCATTGACATACCGGAAGGGGCAGACCTGCGCCTGCGGGTTGACCCGTATGAGTACAAAATCCATGCAGACGGTGTGGACGGGGCTCTGGCAAGGCAGATAGAGGAAGTCCTGAACAGGGGAAACAATGGAAGATACCTGTATGAGCATCTGCGCTGGTGTAATCCGGCGAATAACGGGTTTGAGCAGCCCAGGCAGTATTTATATGACACGGCATATCAGGAGAAGGCAGTCATGTGGCACTTTGTAAATGACATGACAGGGCTGGATATGAGGGAACTGGAAAACAGGGACGGGGTGATCTATACGCCGGATGGACGGAACCTATGGGATGTAGTAACAGAGCAGTATAATGAAAAGCAGGCAAATGGTGAGATGGATGCCCTTCCTATGGAATCCTTGTATAAAGATTATCAGGTATTTGTTAACGAGGGATGGGATAAGGAAGATGGGCGCGGGCTTACCATCGGCTATAAAAATGGCAGCCTTTATGATATTGATACGGGATACGGATACGGGCCGGGCCAGAGGGAATGGCTGGAGGATAGCAGGAACCGGCACAGCCGGTATTGGGAAAATTACCGTAAAGAGCGGGAGGAGACCTTACGCAGGGAGAAAGCGGAGCCGACAGCCTATGAGAAATGGCTGGACGGGCAGATGGCATATACGGAGGAAGTCCTTTCAGAGCTGGGGAACAGGACATATGGGAAGAGTGGGACGCTGCTGTCCCAGCCGAATCTGAAAGCGATGCAGCAGCTATTGGATTATGCAGTCAGTAATGGGCGTGTTGTACCTCTTACGAAAGAAGTATTGCGCCTTCCGGGCAGGGGGATGCTGCGGGGCGGCCTTGATATAAAGGCATAGAAGGAAGTGAAGCTACGGCTGCATATCCCCGATAAGCCACAGTCTGACAAGGCAGGGCGGGCGTCCCTGGTTTTCCGGCATATTAGTGAATATAATTGTGATAAGAGAGGTATTTGGGATGTTAAAAAAAGCTGAACCAAATTACAAATATAACAATCGGTTCTTTTGTAGGAATTTTCATTGGATGTGGAATATATGTATTGTGACGGTGGCGGTTATTGTGAAACTGATCATCCGAAAAAAGATGAAAGAGGGAATAAATTCAACGGACGCATATAGCCAATAAGCCACACCCGAACAATGTCGGGCAGGCATCCCTGATGTTCTGGCAAAACAGAGAGAGGAGATTGAACATGGATATAACAGGAATAGCAAAAAGCCACCATGCGGGCATCCCCAAAGCGTCATCCAAAAAGGAATGGAAACTGTCTGCTTCTCTTCGGGAGAAGATAGCCGGATACGCCAGGGAGGATGTGGCGCAGGGCGTCTATATGGGGAATAAGTTCCTCGCCCTGCGGAAAAGCGAGGTCGCAAAAGTCGCGCCGGACAGGGCAGGAGTCTCAGGCAGATCAGTGAGAGGAGGTGAAGGACGGTATGGAATTTGGCCGGGGAACATAAGCGAATAGCTCTGTATGAGACAATGAACCGCTCGGACTTATTACAAGGGAGCGGGGGCGGCTCTGAATGACAGAAGAATCGCCAATAAATATTGATAACAATGGAGGCGTTTTAGAAATGAATGTTAATGGAATAGGAGCAGGATACCCGGCGGCAGGGTATGAAACGAGAAAGGCAGAGAGGAATGCGGCGGGAAGGAATTTTGCTGATGCAATAAGCAAAGCTGCACAAAAGAAAGAAACGAATGCTTTCAGGCCGGAGAGTTCAGATGAAGTGATGCAGGCATGGGATAAGGCACTTGCGGAAACGGGAGTAAATCCTTTTCCGATGAACCGCATCTCAACAGCTTTGGTTCTGCACGTAGAAAGAGGACAGCAGGGTTTGAGTTCCACATTTTTGGGTGACAGTGTGTGTTCCGCAAAATCTATGGCTGAAAAGATTATACATAGGCTGGAGAACCCGCTGACCCCGGCGGCAAACCCGGATTTTGCAGGGCAGGAATTGATATTCTACAAGAAATTCTTAGAGTTTTTGGGGTAGTGGAATGCCCAGACTTATGATAAGGGGGCAGGAGCAAATCAGCATGGCGCTGACAATAGGACACATGATGATTTGTTCGGGATGAATGACTGGATCAGCGTTTTAAAGGATGCTATGCAGACGCATAAGTAATTTTTTGTCAACAAATTATGATGCTATTGCTTGGAGAAATCCATATATCCACACCACACGAAGAAAACCTATAATGCACAAACGATAAAAGGGAACCAAGCAGAGCGTAACTATTGTCTGTCTGGTTCCCTTGTTCCATATCAGTGCGGGGAGATAGCAATAGATGTATTTTGGGGAGGTGGTATTATACGGAAAATGAAATGCCCGGAGAGACGGTGTAAGAAACTTTACTTTTATGGACATACTAAGGTTATCAATGGTAATTTCTGGAAATTTCCATTGTGCGGCTTGGCAGGTCTGCCATGCTGGATAACTGAATATGTACCGAGCGAGTGGGACCGCATTGTGTCGAGTCACGAATG
>CAJUQB010000197.1 GCA_910588285.1 uncultured Lachnospiraceae bacterium | reverse complement strand
AAGCAAAAAGGTGTTAAAAGTCAAGATATAAAGAGTGTTATATCCTGCGGATTAACAATACAGATTCCCACTCTTGATAAGCTGTATACAGATTTTAATATTTTGTCTGTTTCAGAACGTAGAAAATGTGCGTCTCAATATTCACAAATTAAAATGGATATGTATTCGGATACTGCTGCATTTGTAAAAACCAAGCAAGCATTATCAAAACTGATTGAAAAGGTAAATGAATCTGGAGTCGATGATATGCCCAATATTTTGTCTGATGTATATGATCAGGCAAAATCTGAGGATATAGTTTCCATGGCATATGCAGATGAATATTATCTTAAAGTGCTTATAATAATTTTGATACATAGATATTGTTATGGGGGTGAAATAAGATGAATTTAATTATTACGTCAATAACAATAGTCGATTTAACGAATAAAGAGGCAAAAAGAATACATTTTTCAGAAGGCAAAAATTTGCTTACAAGTGACAGGAATCATTTGGGCAAATCTGTTATCATGAAATCAATTTACTATACCTTAGGGGCAGAAGTTTTCTTCCCTAAACCAATTAAAGCTGTTAATCTTTTAACGTACATTGATTTTATAGTAGATAATAGTAAATTTAGAGTTTGCCGTTTGAATAGAAGCTTTGTTTTATATAAGAATGGAGAATTTGTAAAAAAGTATATATCTGTTGAAGAACTAAGAGATACTCTGGAAGATATTTTTAAACTTCAAATCAATTTGGTTGGTAAAGATGCACTGGGGACAATAACAAAATGTCCTCCGGCATTTTATTATATGCCGTATTATGTCGATCAAGAGAATGGATGGTCCGTAAATTCTTTTTCTTTTGATAGAATGGGCCAATTTGATTTACCACAACGAAAAAATAGTTATTTCTTCCATCTGGGTGTGTTTGATAACGATTATGTCCGAAAAAGCAAACTGCAAAAGGCTAACGAGAGAAAGATGACCCAATTATCAAATGATAATCAAAAATATTTAACAGTAATAGAAACGCTTCAAAATGGATTGGATGATACTCAAATGTCCTTTGATGTTACTTCGTTGGAGCGTGCGATAAATACTCGTCAAGACGAAATAAAAAAGATACTTGAAGATATTGCAAAATCAAGAAGTGCCTTAGTGGAAGCAGAAGATGAGTATATACAGCTAATTCATGATAAGGAGGTTCTTGCAAAATATATTAAGAAAAAAGTTCCAATAGGTAATGAGAATGAAGAAGAGATTGTAGAATGTCCACGATGCGGAATGTTTTTTGAGCGTTCTATGAAACAAAAACTTGAAAAAATGTATTTATTAGAATCGTTGCATGATGACTATACAAATATTACCGATGATATTAACAAATTAGAAAAAAGAATTGCAAAGCTGAAAAATAAATTTTCTGAAAAACAAGATTTATTACAATTTTATGAGAAATCACTTGCAGATAATCAGGAGATTTATAATGCTTATTTGAAATCCAAAGCAACACAGCAGCTATTACTGGAATATCAAACCAAAGTGGGTGCCAATATTGCGGAAATAGAGCGATTAGGGAAAGAAACTTCAAATATTAGGAAACAACTGGCAAGCTATAATGAAGAAAGAGCCCAAACAAATAATATATATCAAACTAATCTGTCAAAACTTTTGATGGACCTTGATGTTCCAAAAGACCAAGTGGAAGAAGAAATAGAACCAGGAACCGCAATCATTGCAAGCGGTGCTTATGGTCCAAGGTGTAAAGTTGCACAAATGTTATCTTTTGTACAAACACAAAAGAAAAAATGTCCAGATATGATTTCTTTCCCCTTAGTAATTGATTCACCTAATGTTCTAGAACAGGACAAAGAGCATCTGGACTCAGTTATCCGCACGTTGTTGACATGGGATAAAACAGAAAATCAAATTATTATTGCGTCAATAGAAGGAAAAGAAACAGCTAATAGCATTCCAGGTGTGAATATTATACTTCTGGAAAATCCACAGAATCATCTATTTAGCAAAGTGGAATATACCTCTTATGAACAAGAAATATCAGAAATATTTACCGTTTTTTAAAGACTTTTTACAAAATACAGTTTGCTTAGAACAAAAGCAGGATACCTTGTATGTTAGTTATCCTGCTTTTATTTTCAGAAAATATAATTTTTATATAATTATGCCAGTTGCAGGCCAGCCAGTTCTTCCACTTCTTCTATAGACAAACCAGAACCAATCGCAATTTCTTCAAAGGATAATTTCCCAAGCGACAAATATCGTTTGGCTGTTTCAACTTTTGTATCATGCTCTTTGCTTTTTACATAAGAGCGCATCACTTCTTCCTGATCATATAACTCCATCATCATATTGACAACCTCCTTTTCTTTACTTTCAAGATATTCCTTCAGCACATTCCTGTCTTTGCAGATGCGGATTGCTTCTTGTATAGCCTTTCTGGTCCTTCCATGGATTGACACCTGTTCCTGGCATACTTTGGAAAATGTCACATACTGATGGATAATATCGCCTTCTTTTCCATCATAGATAATTTTAGCTCTCGCATCTATGCAAATATCTTCTCCACCAAAAAACTCTTCTGAAAAAGATATTTCCTCTGGCCGTTCCTTTCTGTTTCCCGTATATATGATATATAATTCAGGCTTTGGCATTTTCAATTTTGTACTGTTATAAATATCCTGCTCTGTTACTCTAAAATATTCCCGATATGTCTGTACAAGATACATAAGAATACGGAACAAAATATTTACTGTCCATGTGGCTTGAGCCTCAATCAGTATCAAAAGCCGGTTACCTACTGAAAATCCCAGATCATTATAGATATCATCGACAAGAACATTATTGATAGTGATATCTTTTATATCATTTTCGGTAGTTTGTTTATCATCCGGGTGAAGTGCCTGATATAACTGTATCAAATACTTTTTATCTTTAAAAAGATTTGTAAAAACGCTGTCTTTAATAGTACGTTTCATTACAGGAACGGATTCCTGTTGTGTATTTTCTGAAATTTCTGCATTATGTTCCATCAATGATATCACCTGCCTTACACATATATTTCTCCATATTCATAATACCACAAAATCCCGTATGGTTCAATGGATTTCCTTTATCTGTATTCTTTCCGGTCATATAGATTTTCACATCATAGATCCCTGTCTTTCCGGTCATACCGTAAATGTCCCTGTATTACTCCCGCATGGTTCAGAATTTGGATGAAAGCCTTGTCCTGATTCTCCAACGCCTTTTCATATCCGGCTTCTGTCAGAAACAGCCGCATCCTGTGCCCCTTATCTCCTACGGGAGACTCTCTCGAAAGCACATCAAACACAATCATATGCGTCACTTCCGGGTCAAAGCGTTCCAGTGCCATGATGTCATGCCCTTCCAGTTTCCGGGCGCCGGATTCCTGACGGGCCACAGCAACTATCTCACCAATGGTCCTTGCTTTCCAGGGCAGGTGATAATTTCTCTGAATATCACAGATCAACTCCTTGCAGTCATCCTCTGAAAGCTCACGGAGTTTCTTTAGCAGATTTTCTGCAGTGGCCTTTTTATTGTGGTCACGAGTATACCGACAGAGCACAGTGATCTCCTGTATCGCATAAAAAAGGCCAACAACATCCTGCGGGATATTCGGAAGAAAATCGCCGGCCTGACAGATTGGATTAAGGCCATAAAAGAAGAATTGAGCCAGCCCCAGGCCCCGCC
>CAJUQB010000196.1 GCA_910588285.1 uncultured Lachnospiraceae bacterium | reverse complement strand
TTTCCAGATATAAGTTCCCACAAACAAATGCAGTACACCTACCAGCAGCAGCCAGCCAAGAATTTCACGCATTTCATGCTGATTGAAATCCATCCCAATGCCATACACCAACATGGGCCCTTCCTCCTTATCCCAATGCCTTATTCCGGCACTTATTCCAGCTTCACAAAATCAATCTTCTCCGCCGAGCCCAGCAGGATATAGAACTCGATGGCGATCAGGATGCAGAAAAACACGATTCCATAGAGAATCCCAAGGATCCCTCCCCTCTGTAGCAGCCATCCAAGCTTTGACACTCCATAGGGAGAAATCAGCCGCAGGGTGGAGGCGATGGAGCTGTCTTCGATCAGGTAATCTGCAAACCATGTAATCCCAATGATTGCCACGCCATAGATTCCCTTGGCCCGCAAGCCGCAGCAAATCACCACCATGCCGGTCGCCATTCCCACCAGCACTGACAGCAGGAAGGTCAGAAGGCCCGCGGCTGCCGGGCTCATCAGCAGGATGCTGTCAGAAGACTGAAGGAGCGGTATCATGCCCATACCTGAAAAGTTAAATTGATTGGCCAGATAGATCGTCTCACTCCATTGGTTGGCCAGGGTCAGATGCCCGCCTGTGGACAGGCAGAGGCTGGTCAGAAGGAACAGGTTGTAGCATACCACCATGACCAGCAGATAGACGCACTGCCCCATGGCCCAGCTTTTGCGGCTTCCCCGGACAAGGTAATAGGCAGCCCCGTGGGAATAGAACAATGTACCGCAGGAAAGGGCTATTATCCCCATTAGATAGAGTATCTGTGAGAATCTGGTTGTCATAAAATAGATATACAGCTCAAACACATGCATTTGATCCGCACTTTTGGCCAGATAGCCTGCCACTCCGCCGATGCAATACTGGATCACAGCAAAGGTGACAAGCACGATCAGGTATAGATGCACCTGGCGGAATTCATTTTGAATGGATAGGCTTCCGTAGCGAAAAGGCCTCCTAAATCCCTTCACGGCGATACCTCCTTTTTGACATCACATAGTAAAAGGTTGACAGGATAGCCACCAGAGCCCCATTGTAGCCCAGGGAATAAGGGATCCCTCCGAAAGGCAGACGCAGGCCTGGCCCATTTAACAGGGTCATGCCCGGGTCCAGCAGCCACAGGCCCAGCATCTGCAGGACAACGCTTACGGCCCATTCAATCAGGAAGGGGGCGGCAAGAATGACGTATTTATTCCTGCTGAACACAGAGACCGCAAGGCAGAGTACCCCCCAGGGCGCTGAAAGCACCACAAAGGCAAGCAGCTTAACAAGCAAAACCCACACATGTCTCCCATCTGTCAGCCAGTCGCCATAGATACTTCCCTCGAAAAAGGACAGCACTGCATCACTGTAGCCAAAGACCGCCCCATAGCCTAGGCAGACAAGAACAAAAATCAGCAGGGCAAAGGCAGACACCAGCATGGATGAAAGGACAGCTGCTGCGATATTCGAGCCATAATAGGCCCTCTTGCTGCTGCGTATGAGGTTGTAATACACAGCCTTCTTCTCCATCTCCTCCACATAGAAGAAAGCAAAGGGAAGTATCGTGACAACCGGAACCAGTACATGGGCAATTCCCACCGTACTGGTCACCAGATACAGATACAGCACGGAACTGGAATTGACCCTTGCTGCCGGCAAATCCGTGTAAGCCCCTGCCACCATAATTACAGCAAACAGAAGCACGGTTCCCCAGAACACACCGCTTCCCAACAATTGTTTCATTCTTACTCTAAACAATCTTTTCCCCTCCTAACGAACACTGAGTCCCGATACTGCGTCCAGCAGCATCAGTTCCCCGTCCCACAAGGTATTCTCATTTTCCCAGACGATGCCGTTTACCTGAAAAGCAGGAAGGAGGATCTGCTTCCCCCTCTCCTCGTAGGGGTAATAGACAAGCTTTATCTCTGTTGCATCATATCGGTAGTCCATATCACTATTTTTTTCCAACTGTTCTTCCTGTATCTGTAAGGCAGTTTCTATGGTCGCAGTAAGCCTGCTGGGGCTGACCAGATCTTCTTCTGCCTGATATTCCTCCAGTACTCCTTGCACATCGACGAGGTGATGCAGGTACATGTTTGTAATGCCATTTCCATTCACCCACACCTCTATATATGGTCCCCTTGCCATGCCGTCCTCCTCGCCATTCTTAAGGTCAATGGCATCTCCAAGCACCGAAATCCCTTCATATTGGAAGAAATAATTTATTGCATATCTCCCATTTCCTTCCTTTCTGATTAGCGGATGCTCTGCCACTTCAAAACCATTATTCTCTATAAAATCCTGTCCCTTGGCCAAAGCCTCTTCCTCGGTGAGCCCCTCGCCAAAAGCAAGATCATTATGATAGCGAAAGATTTCCTTGCCGAAAACCCAGGTATGTGTTACCCCGTCTATTTCTATGGAATAATTTGTTCCTTCCACGTTATCTGTCTGCTGTACTGTCCCCTGATCAAATCCCGGAATCAAATACCTTAGGATGGCATCGGTATCATAGGAGGCCGGAGCAACTTCCAGCTTATAATAGGTACCGGAATAATCATACTCTGGCAGGGGAATGCTTTTTGTTTGTTCTTCCCCTTGTCCTGAATCCGCTGATTCGCTTCCAGAGGCTTCTTGAGAGAAAGGGTTGTTTTCCGTGAAACCAGAAGACAGATTACCGCTTCGTTGGCAGCCGCTCAGAAATAAGAAAAATATGGGAAACAGCACTAGTAATTTTTTCATTCTTAGTATCCTCCATGCTTTTTCAACGCCAGAGGGGTGTCCCCCTCTGGCGTTGTTCTCATTACGGCATCCAAGAGCCGCCTACAGTTGCACCAAGCCCGGAAGACGAATCCGTTTGTATCTTAAAATAATAAGGGCTATTGAATTGGCCATATCCACTGTAATAATCCAAAGCTCGCTCCGATATGCCAGTGCAATAATACAGCCCGGAAGCTGCCGTGTGATTCGTGCCGGAGCGCAGGCGGTATGGCAAGCTCCAATTTGACTGATTGTTACACATGGAAAATCTAATACATGCAAAGGAATTGTAATTCGACTTGTTTCTGGCAGCTACCTGCTGCTTATCCCCGCCTGCCTTCAACTCAAAGTAAAATTCATAGGGATAGTTCGCAGCACTTGCCATCAAACCAGTAGATATCAGCATCATCAGACATAAGCCCAGTGCAGCCAGACGCCTGATTCTCTTTTTTGTCTTATACATAATTGTGTCCTCCTTCTTTTTCTGTGCCAGATAAAATCCTTCCCCTGACGTTATCATCCTCACGGCGTCCAGGAACCGCCCACAGTTGCACCATACTTAGAAGACGAATCCGTCTGTATCCTAAAATAGTAGGGTTTATTATATTGGCCGTATCCGCTATTATAATACATGAACCGGTTCCCTTCACCATTCAAATAATATAAATCTGAAGCTGCCGTGTCATTCGTGCCAGAACGCAAACGGTATGGCAAGCTATAACCTGACGAATTGTAGCACATGGAAAAGTAAACACCTGCATAGGAATTATAATTCGTCTTGTACTGGGCTGCCACTGACTTCTTTTGTCCGCCTGCATCCAGCTCAAACAAAAATACATATTTATAGCTTTCAGCACTCGCCATCAGCCCGGTAGATACCAGCATCATCAAGCATAATCCCAGCGCAATCAGACGCCTGATTCTCTTTTTTGTTTTATACATAATTGTGCCTCCTAGTATAAATGATTTCAAATACCTTTATGTTATTCCCGGATTGTGGTATACTA
>CAJUQB010000195.1 GCA_910588285.1 uncultured Lachnospiraceae bacterium | reverse complement strand
AAAGCCAGATGCTGCTGTTGAATCATAAAGGTATTTAAAATCACTTATACTAGTACAGCGAATAATAAGTAACTGACACCTTGACTTGTCTGATTTTTCATCTGCGGCGTTGTCGTCAATCGACATAGCCACCGCTATGCCCAATGTGGTCAACTTAAGAAAGTAAGTACCTTGACAACCGAATAATGTAATTATGCACAAAAATCTGATTTTAATTTTGGCAAAAATTACTATTGACAAAAACCCGAAAATCGTTTGGCCTCGTTTGAAAAATTCTATCGGAGGTCATCTTATGAATGGTACTGTTATTTGTCAATCTATTTTTAAAAATGTACGTGAACTCGTCCACAACTGTATGTTCCTAAATGCATATTCTATTGGAAATGCTTTTACCAGGATACGAAAACTTACTTTCTTAAAAGTTTTTTTCTATCTTTTGCATTTATCCAAAAAATCCATGGCAATTGAAATGGCAGATTTTATGGAGAATTTTTCTTCTGTAGGTTTTCCAAATGTTTCAAAGCAGGCTCTCTCAAAAGCACGGCAGGGAATATCACCGGAGGCATTTGCGGAACTTCACCGTATTTCTGTCCAAAAATTTTATGAGAAATGTGATGATCTGCATACCTGGAATGGCTATCTTGTCCTGGCAATTGATGGTACCTCCTTTCAGCTGCCACAAACACAGCGCAATATTGAGACGTTTGGTGCCTCTGTCAATCAGAATTCTTCTCCTTGTGCTATGGCATCATCTTCAACGCTATTTGATGTAATCCATGATATCATCATTGATGCCCGGATGGATTCCTACAACTATGGAGAACGGAAATTTGCACTGGGACATTTAAATGAATTGGAATGTATCGGATTAAAAAATGATAAGCTGATCCTTATGGATCGAGGCTATCCTTCTTATGAAATGTTCCAGGAGTTGCTCCGGCGCAAGCTTGCTTTTGCAGTTCGGCTCAATAGCACTTTTTCTTCCATTACACAGCGGTCAGGAGAGGATTTTATCATGGATTATAAGCCCCGTGGTTACAAAGAACCTGTAAAACTGCGTATTGTTCGAATTGTACTTGATGATGGCACGGTAGAAACACTCGCAACAAATCTTTATGGAGCCGAAATCACCTTAGATATGTTCCGCGCACTTTATTTTTTGAGATGGGGCGTGGAATCTAAATATTATGAATTCAAAGAACGTATCCAACTGGAAGAGTTCTCCGGAAGCCATCCGATTGCAATCCGTCAGGATTTTTATATATCTGTATTTTTATCGAATCTTGTAGCCATTCTGAAATCAGATGTTGATTCAGAAATCGCCGAACAGGATAAAGAGACCCAAAACAAATACAGATATCAGGCAAATAGAAGTTTTTTGATAAACCGAATGAATAAGTATATGATAAAAATCCTTACAGGAGCGGTAAAAGCCGAAGAAACCATACAGAAGATCATATCCGCTGCTATAAAAGTACGTTCCCAAAAACAACCTGACCGGAAATACAGCCGTAAAAAAAAGCAGTCTCGCCGAAAACATCATAATAATCGAAAACCTTGTTTATAAATTTCATCATAAATGCATGTAAGAATGTATATACAGTGAGATTATCGGAACTATAACCCTGCCCGGATTGTAAAATCAGAGAAGGTTTACTTCTGATGCCTGTTTATATATTTTGTTAATACCAGATCCTTTTATTTACTGAAGTTTCTATATAAACGGGGATATTTTTTATAATTACATTATTCAGTTGTCAAAGTCCAATTGATTTCCTATTATTAAGTTGACCACATTGACCGCTATGCCTCATTCCTCCGCCTTGCATATGAAACAATCATCCTGCGTCAATGTATCAGAAACTTATTTTTCGCTGTACTAGTATAGTATAAATTAAGTTGTTGATAGCTTTGAAGTATGATCCCGTTTTCGACACTTCAGAGATTAACAGGAGCCGGAATTCCCCGTAAAATAAGGGAAAACCGGCTCTTGCCAATGGACAGAAATGTTGTATGTAATCTCTATTTTAAAAATTTTTTTATCATTGCATTCAGTTCTTTCGGCCTGTAGTGGAGGCGGTCCAACGGCAGCATGGTCAGCCGGGTTAGGGCATCCAGCGCTTTGCTTCCATTATATAGCGCCATGTATTCGATATCATGGATATTGGCAACATTCATATTTTTCAGGGTGGTGATCAGATCTTCCACCGTCACATGCGTCCCCTGGTCGTCAAGCCTGGCCTCCAACAGACGGTATACCAGCAGCGCCGTGTAACAGATCAGAAAGTGTGCCCGGATACGTTCCCGCAGCCGGTGGTTGACCGGGCGGCCGTCAAAGTTCGTTTTCATGACCCGGAAACAGTCTTCGATCTGATATCTTTTGCCGGATACAGCCAGGACGTCTTTCGCCGGGTCCATGAGGTTGGTCGCCACTGCGTAATAGCCATCGTATTTTTCCTCCTCCGCAATCTTCTCCTCATCCAGGGAGTACGTTACTTCCGCCTGTTCCCCCGATTTCGTTTTTGCCGTCCGTTTCATAAAGCGTTTCACGTCATTCGGCCCTTTCTTGACCGCTTCGGGATCATTCAGCGCCAAAAGCTTTTTGGCCCGCTCCACCTGCCGGCCGCGTACGGTTCTCTGGTATTCCATCATCTTCCTTGAGAAGGTGATGATGATACGCTGCTTCAGCAGGCCCTTTGCCTTTACTTTTACCGTGCGTCCATTCTTTAACGTTTTTTCTTCGTATAACCCAAGATCGAGCGCCTTGTCCGCCTCTATTACTTTGTAAGCGGAATCGTTATATAACCCAAGGTTTTTTTCCTCGTGCCGGTCAAAACTTTTCATGTTCTCAATGGAAACCGGGGCATCATCGGATAGGAGACGGTAATCATAATCATTAAAGACGGCTTTTTTTAAAGTGTCGCTGAGTTTTTTGACAGACTGCGTGACGATGAATGCCCTGCCGCCCATGCTGTTGAATTTCCGGATGTTGTAGGAGCCAAGCCCTGCGTCCGCACAGTAGATGAACTTTGCCCCCGGCAGCATCTTCAGGACTTCCTGCTCCAGGGGGATGGCGGTCAGCTGCTCACTGGTATTGCCTGGGTGCAGGCACATGGTGATGGGGATGCCCCTGCTGTCCATGAACAGGCCCATCTCCACAACAGGGTTGGGGCGGTGCTCCTTGGACATGCCATACTGGCGCATTCCCTTTATCACCTCACCGGTGACCGCGTCCACAACCTCTTCGTCCGCCTGTTCGCATTCAAAATAGAAATTCGTGCAGTCGTAGTAGAGGACGGAGGCATCCCGCTTCACGATGGAATTACTCTGTTTATACAGCCATGCCAGATAGTCATCATAGTTTTCCTCCAACAGGTCCATGAAGCGGAGGATATGCTGGTATTCAAAATCCGGCTTCTCATAGTAGGTATCCAGCTTATGCCATGTGTCAAGCTTGGAAAGCGGGTCCAGGATCCTTGCGTAGGTAAGGAAGCGGTGGACGGTGTAGCAGTCGAAAGTTACTTTGCGGCCGGAGGACTTTTCCCGGAAGAACTCCTTAAGATTGAGGTCTTTCATGAGGTTCTGGAGGAAAAAGTATCCGATATTCAGCCAGGAGGAGGAAGTTGATGGATTCTCCGTATGCGGTACCCGCGCGTTAAAATCGGCAGAAAGGGTAAAACTGACCTTACCGGCGCGGTATTCTTCATTCCATTTCCGGATCTCTTCGCGGACATAAGCCTCCGGGTCGTCAGTGACCTTCAGGAGTTCAGAATGCTTTCCAA
>CAJUQB010000194.1:3532-3801 GCA_910588285.1 uncultured Lachnospiraceae bacterium | reverse complement strand
AGGTGGTACAGAACAAATCCGGAGCTAAAGACGCAATGGACACATGCTCTTCCCCGTCCATGACCAGCCGGTCGTATATCTCATCGGAAAAGATCATAAGCTGATGCTCCCTCGCGATGTCGACGATCTGCCGCAAGACCTCCCTCGGGTACAGCGCACCGGTGGGGTTGTTGGGATTGATAATCACAATCGCCTTGGTCCTGTCCGTAATCTTCTTCTTAATATCCTCCATGTCCGGATACCATTCCGCCTGCTCGTCGCAGATATAA
>CAJUQB010000194.1:0-3522 GCA_910588285.1 uncultured Lachnospiraceae bacterium | reverse complement strand
TGAACTGCCGTGCCTCCGGCAAGAGTGGCACAGGCCGTCCACAGGGGATAATCCGGCGAGGGGATCAAAATCTCATCCCCGTCATCGAGAAGCGCCGACATGCACAGATTGATGAGTTCGCTGACCCCGTTGCCCGTATAAATATCGTCCATAGAGACATTGGGAATCTTTTTGATCTGGGCGTACTGCATAATCGCCTTCCTGGCAGAAAACAGTCCGTTGGCCTGGGAATAACCCTCGCATTCCGTCAACTGGCGGCCCATATCCTGAATCACCTCGTCCGGCGTCCGAAAACCAAAGGGCGCAGGATTTCCGATGTTCAATTTCAGAATCTGCATTCCCGCCTCTTCCATCCTGGCGGCCTCCTCCACCACCGGTCCTCTCACATCATATAACACGTTGTCTAACTTTGACGATTTCCTGAATTCCCGCATTCCTCTTCCTCCCAGAGCTTTATTTCCTATATTTTTATTTTTTACATTATTTCCTATATTTTTATTTCCTATGTTTTCATTCCTCAGGCTCTTCTGCCCGCCGCCGCGGACTCTGTCGTCCTCTTCTGTCTGCGCCTGCACTCCGGCAAAGGACGTCCCGCCGGGCTCCGCCCCAGATTTTGCCGTCTCCTCCCCCCTCAGCCAGCCCTCCTCCACCTGAAGGGCTTCCGCCAAAAAGTGGAGAAGACCCGCCCGGGGGACGGTCTTCCCGCTCACATACTGGCTCACATGGCTTTTCCCCAGCTTGATTCCCCGCTCCTCGGCCATGCGCAAAAGATCCACCTGTTTCACCTTCTGCTGATCCATAGCCAGTTTTAATCTGTCCGCAAATGTTTCCTTTGACATATCGCTCTCCTGTCAGTTCAATTTTGTTCCGATTTTCGAAAAAAGTTCAATTTAAAGGTGCGTCAGTTCAACTTCCAGCGTAGTATATCACAGACCGCCAAAAAGTTCAACCCATTACGGTTCAATTAACACAAAAATTTTTAACATGAGATTTTGCAAAAAACCAGGGAGTCTCACTCCACAGCCGACGAATCGGTTATTTTGCGACACTCCCTTTTTATGCCCGCTTTTTGCACCATGAAAAAACAACTTAGAATTGTAATATACATAACTGATTGGAACTGCATACGGGTAATCATTATCTCCTAATAAAGCTAACACACCGGCTGTTCCTTTTTCTAAGACTTCAACACATTCCTTTTCGGATAATATTTGCTTTTTCCTACGCATTTCTCTAAACATTTTTCTTACCTCTTTCTAATTTACAAATATAATGCAATGCCCGATAAAGTGACAAGACGCTCTGTAACTGGAATATTTTGTTGCTCCTCCCATTCCAAACATCAGACCGCTTCCATGAACAAAGCTATATATCGGAATAGCTAAATTAAGTGCGGTCAGACCATTTGCACCTAAACCGTTTGAAATGAAAAAGGTATCAGCGAGTATATAACATGATAAGCCAATCATGCCGCATATATTTAATATTACATATTGCGAAAATTCTTTCAGTAGCGTTTTGGTTTCCATAGAGATCGCCTTAAAATACAAAAGCGTCAGAACTTTCTATCTTCTCTGACCTAACGATAGAAAGTCTGACGCATAATCTCTTTACCCGGTGGCAAAAGAGCAACGTTGTTTCCCGTATGATATTATATATCGAAACAGCTTAAAAGGCAATACCAAAAGTGAAAAATGACATTCAACATGTAACAGTTCAGCCTACCAACGTCAAAAAGGAGAATTTTAAAAAGTTTTCATCAATGGTTATCCACAAAAAAAGAAGGAGATTTTTTCAATTGCTAGGATTTCCAAATTTTTGTGGATAATTTTACGTCTAATACCCTTTAAACATACTTTTTTGAGACACATAAAAAAAGTTATCCACTTTTATGCATTATTACAGAAATTTTTTACACCGTCATTTTGACGAATTGATTTTGGGAAGAATTTTTCTTTTCTTTCTATTTCTGATAAACTATGTTTATCAGAAATGTGTGGAAGGAGATGTCCTATGGGAAGAAACAGTGATTATAATAACGGAATGTATCAACAGCTTATGGAAATCATGGGACGTCTGGATTCTGTTGAAAAAGAACACAAGCAGGAAGTAAAAGAATTAAAAGTGGAAATAGCTGATCTGAAAAAAGAAAATAAAATCCTACGTGAAAAAAACCAGTTACTAACAGAAGACAATGCACGTCTAAAAAGCATTATCAATAACGACAGTTCGAATACTTCGCGCCCACCATCAACGGACCAGAAGGGCGTAAAACCTGCCAATACCTACAATGGGAGAAAGAAAACAGAGCGTAAACCAGGAGGGCAAAAGGGGCATGCCGGAACTACGCTTACTAAAGCCAAAATAGAAGAAAAGATTGCATCTGGAAAATGCCGGCATGAGATTCAGACAGTTGGCAATGCCTCCGGCAGAAAGTATGTTACAAAGTATGTTGTTGATTTAAAAACAGAAGCCGTTATCACAGAAATCCGTATCTACGCAGATGAAAGAGGAAAAATCCATATTCCTCCGGAATATCGCAGTGATGTTATTTATGGTGCCAATGTAAAAGCATTGGCAGTGTCCCTTTACAGTGAAGGAGTCATGTCCAACGACCGGATTGCCTTCTTTTTGAATGCTGCAAGTAATGGAGAGCTGGAATTATCAGAAGGAAGTGTCTACAGCTTCTGCAGGAATTTTGCGCAATCTTCGGAAAAGAGCATCTCAAATTTGAAAAACGAACTGTTGAATCAGAGTATTGTGGCAACCGATGCCACAACAATAACTGTCAATGGGAAGCAGAATTATATACGTAATTTTAGCAGAAAAAACACCGTGGTATATCAGGCCATGAAAAGTAAATCCATAGATGCGTTGGAGAAATTAGACTTTTTGTGCCAGTATAGCGGCACACTCCTGCATGATCATGAAACAGCATTGTATCATTTCGGAACGGAACATGCAGAATGCAATGTACACATTATTCGTTACCTGAGAAAAAATACAGAAGAAAGCGGAAATGCATGGTCAAAGGAAATGATAGCGTTATTGTGCGAAATGAACAAGCTGCGAAAAGGATTTATGGAACAGGGTGTCGCTGCATTGCCAGATGAAACGATAACGGAATATGAGAAAAAATATTTTTCACTGCTGCAAAAAGGGAGGGAAGAGAACAAAAAAACTACACACAGGTACGCAAAGCAGGAAGAACAGGCACTGTTAAACAGACTGGAAAAGTACAGTCATAATCATCTTTTATTTCTGCATGATTTTTCCGTTCCTTTTGATGACAATATTTCGGAAAGAGACCTGCGAAAAGCAAAAAACAGGCAAAAAATGGCAGGTGGATTTCGAAAAGAAAGTGGTCACGAGATGTACTGCTCTATTATGAGCATAATAGAGACCTTGAAAAAAAGGGAAATGGATTTGATCGAAAATATAAAGAAGATATTTATGGGCACACCGGCTATATTTTAGCCGGTGCTAAACCTGTAGAAATAATTAATAGGCTGAACTGTTACT
>CAJUQB010000193.1 GCA_910588285.1 uncultured Lachnospiraceae bacterium | reverse complement strand
GAAAGGAGCATTTGATTTATGAATGTATTACAAACAATCGATCTGAAAAAGTATTATGGCAGTGAGCCGAACATTACCCGCGCCCTGGATGGTGTGAGCCTCTCTGTGGAACAGGGGGAGTTTGTGGCGATTGTCGGAACGTCCGGCAGCGGGAAATCCACCCTGCTTAACATGATGGGCGGGCTGGATACGCCCACTTCCGGCAATGTTATTGTCCGTGGGGATGAGCTGGCCAAAAAGAATGACGAGGAGCTGACCATCTTCCGCCGCCGCAACATCGGCTTCATCTTCCAGAACTATAACCTTGTCCCGATCCTGAATGTGTATGAGAACATTGTCCTGCCTGTGGAGTTGGACGGAGATACAGCAGACAAGAAGTTCATGGACGAGATCGTGGGGATGCTGGCATTGGAAGATAAACTGCAGAATATGCCGAATAACCTTTCCGGCGGACAGCAGCAGCGTGTCGCCATTGCCCGCGCTCTCATCACCAAACCGGCCATCATCCTGGCCGATGAGCCCACCGGAAATCTGGATTCCAGGACCAGCGCCGATGTGCTGGGGCTTTTAAAGCGTACCAGTATGGAGTTTAACCAGACCATTGTCATGATTACCCATAATAACGAGATTGCCCAGCTTGCTGACCGGATCATAAGGATTGAGGACGGCAGGATCGTAGAGTAAGGAGGTGGCAGATCATGACATGGCCTTTTGAGAATGACACCGGCGCTATCATTAAAAAATTAGCGTCTGCTCAATTAAAGAAAGAGCGTTTGAAGAAAATTTTTACGGTTACTGCAATTTCATTGGCAACATTTTTGATGGCATCCGTATTGCTCCTGGTTTCTGGGATTATTACAGTGAACCAAAATGGAGGCAATAATATAACGGGGTCTTATCATGCGCTTATTTCCGGCATAGAAAAAGAACAATATCAGAAATTGTCTGATGATGTGCGGGTGGATCTATGCGGATTCACAGCGTCCATTGGCAGCGTGAAATCTGGAAATGACCGCCTTAATATTTCGTATTGCAACAAGGATGCACTTACATTAAATGGGCTGTCTGTTTCTGAGGGAAAAATGCCGGAGAAAGCGAATGAGATCCTGATTGAACAGGAATATTTAATCCGGCAGAAGATAAATGCTAAAATTGGAGATACCATCCGGCTGCCAGACCCAAACAACGGCCAGGAAAAATCCTTTCTTATAACAGGATACCTGAAGACAGGGGCGAAAGGCACTGACCGTTCCTTATATGCGGCTATGGTTTCTGAAGAATACTTCTCAGAAATGGATGGATGGGATCACTTTTCACCGGCAGTCATGCTCCGTGTAAATTTAGATGCGGGCTCTGGGGATGTAAAAAGCTTAATATCGCAGATAGCGGCTGATGCAGGCTGTAAAGCGGCTCCTTCTTATAATGAAGCGTATCTGAATCTTAGCCAGCCTTCGGCATGGATGGTTCTGGCGGCTGTTGCCGGGCTGGTTGTGATCGTGATCGCTGGTGTTTTGGTAATATACAACATTTTTTATATTTCTATCATCAATTCCATTAAAGAATATGGACAGCTCCGCACAATAGGGATGACAGCAAAACAGATTCAAAGGCTTGTTCTCAGGGAGGGGACTTTGCTGATGCTGCCTGCAATTCCGATTGGACTGATTGCGGGAATTGCAGCGGCTTATCTTTTAATTCCACATGGATTTGGGTTATGGAATGTGCTATGGATATGCCCGGTTGTTGTTGCGTTGACCTATGCCACTGTGCGCCTGTCCATCAAAAAGCCTGCGAAAATAGCTGCAGCCGTTTCACCCATAGAGGCTTCCCGCTATGAACAAAATAAGGGGCCGAAAGGTAAACATAGGCAGCACAGGCTAACGCCAGGGTCTTTGGCAGTCAACCAGGTTTTGCGTTATAAGAAAAAGAATATACTGACAGCCGCCTCCCTTGTCCTGACAGGCGTCCTGTTGTTAGGTTTATCCTCTGTCCTTTCTTCGATCAATGCAGAAGATATGTCTTTATCCGGATTTGCAAGAGGACAGTTCGTTTTAAAAATCTCAAATCAGGAACTGATGGAAAATCCTTTGGAGATTCTGCAGGGCTCAAGCCCTTTTACGGAGGAAGTGGAAAAAGAGCTCTCGCAATTATCAGGTGTGCAAAAGATCATGAACGACCAGCATCTCCCGGTTTCCTATGACCTGCAGGCCCTGGAATCAGATGCTGAAATCGTAGGATTTGAGAAAGCAGATATGGCTTTGCTGCAAAGCTGTCTCTTAAATGGAAACCTGTCAGATTATGGGCAAATGGCATCTGAGGATCAGATGGTGATTGGCAGGCCGGGTGACTTTGAGAAGTATTTTGGCATTTATCCAAAAGTCGGTTCCTCTGTAACGCTGAAGATTTTTGACGGGCAGCATACGGAGAACCTGGAATTTGAGATTGCGGCAGTCCTTGACGAAAGTAAGATTGGAAATCATGGCGATAAAATAGATATGCTGT
This sequence comes from uncultured Lachnospiraceae bacterium, assembly GCA_910588285.1. Taxonomy (GTDB): domain Bacteria; phylum Bacillota; class Clostridia; order Lachnospirales; family Lachnospiraceae; genus 14-2. Next base: position 1,569 of record CAJUQB010000193.1, on the reverse strand, counting down.
TATTGCCGGTTGATTCCATGCAGAAAATCGCACACAGCAATCTGACATATCAGTATGTGATCCGTGTAGAGGATTCTTTGGAACAGCAGGCAGAAAACGAAATAGACCAGATTGTATCCGGTCACCCGCAGCTGAGTGTGGATTCCCTTTCTGCTGCCATTGCCCAGAATGAAAACTTCCTGCAGGGGACACAGTTAGCCCTTGGGGTAGCCATTGTTTTGATTGGCTGTTTTTCTGTGATGAATCTGTTGAATACAACTTTGACGGGAATCATCGTAAGGCGCAGAGAATTTTCCCTCATGCGTTCCGTGGGAATGTCCCAAAAACAATTATCCGTGATGGTCCATAAAGAGGGACTGATCGTAGTCGGCATGGGACTTGTGTTATCTGTGATCATTGGTGGGGGAATTGGATATGTTCTTTGCTCATTTTTGAAAAACAGCCTGATGAGCTATTTGAATTATCAATTTCCATTGGGTATTACAATCCTGAATTGTGCGGTTATTATTTTATGTAGTGTGCTGATTACAACAGGGGCCTTAAAGAAGCAAAGCAAGTCATCAGTGATGGAAGCCCTGCGATAAGAGAAGGAGGTGGCAGACACCTATGAGGTGGTCTTCACCGGCGTGGAGGCGGACCATGTGGCGGTGCTGAAAGACCTGCCGGAGCTTGCCCGTGTGGGCGAATACTATTTACTGGGGCAGGAGCATTCCATACAGGGATACAACGCCTCCTATGTGTACTGCGACAGCGACATGATGTATATTGCCTGCAGCCAGATGGAGCTTATAAAAGGAGAACTCCCGACACAGGCGAATGAAGTCGCTGTCAGTGAATCTTTTCTCTCCGCTTACGGTTCCAATGCCAAAATCGGTGAGACAGTCCGGTTGGACACCGAGAGCTTTCATGGCGACTATACCGTGACTGGAATCCTGTCTGATGTTGGGGAAAAGGAAGCGAATCTATGTGCCATTGCCGTTTCCAAAGCGGCCTTGACGCAGTGGGCCGGATTTGACCCTGCAGGATACCGTGCCTATGTGCATTTAAAAAATGACAGGCAGTTTAGTCAGGAAACCATGGCTGCCCGTTGTAGGGAGATTGCCGCGCAGTTTGGCTCTGCGCATGTGGGGATGAACAGCAATTATTTTGCTTCTCATTCAAAATCCATTGACTTTGTGACCATCTTCGGCATAGCTGCCCTTGTGCTGGCTGGCGGATATGTAGTCATCCAGAGTATTTTCCGTATCTCTTTGAACGATAAAATACAAAGCTATGGGCAGCTCCGCACCATTGGCGCAACACCCAAACAGATCCGGCGCATCGTGAAAAAGGAGAGCGGTCGGCTGGGCGGCATTGGAATCCTGCTTGGCATCCTGTTAGGCGTGGACGGCGGCCTGCTGGTTCATGGTATCTGTCTCAGTTCATAGACCGGTCAAGATCGCCCCAGCAGGCTGCAAGGCTGTTTTTTCCAGACGGGGATTATAAGAGCTATCTGTCTTCAGAGCAGCCGGATGAGTATCACCGAGGGGATGTGCCATGCGCTTTTTGCGGCGCTTGCCGTCGTGATCC
>CAJUQB010000192.1 GCA_910588285.1 uncultured Lachnospiraceae bacterium | reverse complement strand
ATCAGCACAGGTTGCTATGAAAGGACGCTTTACTCTTTATTCGTATATTGGAAATCTATTTGTATATCTGTGTAATTTATATTTGTTAGGGAGTTTCATACTTCCCAAAATTAAACGATTAATTAAGATGTAGTTAAATTCCTGTTTGTCGAGAAGTCAAGAATAAAAAGAAATCGGAATTTCATAAGGAGAGGATAATGGTTTTTATGTGGGCGTTTTTCATTGGCGTTCTCCTGCTTTTTTCAAGGAAGCATTATCATTTTCCAGAAAGGGGAAGCAAAAGGGATAAGATTTCCTCGAAAAGTTGGATCGTAACGCTTGCTTGTTTCATTGGCTGCAAAATTATGACTTTCATTGATTGGCATACATTAAAGATTGTCGGAGAAGCACAGGGTAAAACCATATTCCAATTTTGCGCGCAATATTTATACTATATATTTGAAGTAATGCTTGTCATTCTAATCATAATATACGGGCAAAAAGTAATTGAATCCTTGTTGCAAAAAGAAAGTCCAATTCCTTTTGGTGGTATTATTTTAGCTATGACATGGGGGCTTTTCATTTCGTATCAAGAGGAGTAGGACTAGAAATATGGAACGGAATTTCTACTATGATATTTTCTGTTCTTAGTGGGGTAATGTATTTAAGATTAAATAGAAAATGCTTGTATAGCTATCTTTTCATCGCTATGGGGTATTTGCTATAATCTCCCATTTATCGGGCGGGCAACATATCACCAAAAAGCCAGACACATAATACGCAGAGTTGGCAGGCTTGTGAGCAATCACAGCCTGTCGGCTCTGCTCTTTTATCCAAAGATAAACGAACATGATTTTATTTGAAATTAAATAGTATTCCCACCTTCCGTAACAGTTCGGACAACCCTCTGTATCTCCACGACAGGGGGCTGTCGCATTAACGATTGAAAAATCGGGGGTGTGACAGCCCCGCCCCAACCGGCTTTAAGAGCCGATTGCCCTTTGGGGAATCCCCTAATCCCCTCAAAAATCCAAGAAAGGACTGATGTTATGAATGAAGCCAAGAACAAAAATTTATTTATCCGTGTGAGCGAAAAAGAGAAAACTATTTATAGGGAAACCTGTTTTTCATTACTGCCGCAGCCGCTGGATAATGCTGTGGTTGGTTTCGGCCTTGTAAACAAAAACAGGAACCAGATTACATATAACGGTAACAACAGCAAGAGATACGGCAATCTGTAGCAGCGGATAAGCGAATACTGCGTAAGACGCCTGAACCTTTACCATTTGAAATGCTCCGTATAATATCGCACTTCCCAATGTAAAAATGAAAGCTCCCGTCATTCCGGCATAAGTGCTTCCTTCAATCCGCAGCATCTTGCAAATTTGTTTCTTTGTCATGCCGATGCTCTCCAGCACAGCCAGTTCCTTACTCCTGCCATGAACGCTGGCATACATCATATTGACAAAATTCATTAAACCGATACCCAGCAAAATCACGCAGATTGCATTTCCTAAGAAATTTATCCCCCTGAAACTGGATTTCAACTCATTGGTTTTCTCTACCTTTGACGTAATTACAATCCCGCCAATATTGCTAAATATCTCTGTAACAGCGTTAAGGGCCTGTTCTGAATGACCCGTTTGTAAAGTTATCCGGTTGATCTGTCCAGCAGCTCCGATTTTTTCCAGCCACTCTTGGCTGACATAAATATTAGGAGCAATGAGCGTTTTACCATCCTCTCGGAATGTGGCAGGTAAATAATTTGGTGCAATCTTCAAGGAGTAGATTTCTCCCATTAACGGTAATTGAATCTCCCCACTGACTGAAACTCCCTCATAAGGCACACTGGTTGCCGATGCCAAAAAAGCGATCTTACCATTGCAGAAATCCTCATAGGACAGATGGCTTTTTATCAGGGAAACCGCCTCGTTAAAGTCCTTCTCTCCGATCCCAAATACATAAGTCTGGTATTTGTTTCCATCAACGTATTGACGGACAGCTTCCTGCGGAACTGTACCGGTACTGCGAAAATCAGCAACATATTTTTCGAGAACATTTCCGGTATCCATGAACCACTGTTCCGAGAGCTTGGTTGTATAAGATATTTCCTCCATGTCAGGAATCTTCTGTAACAGGGCAAGAATCGTATCGTCTATATCTGTCTGCCCCCTCACCTCAATCACAATATCGTCCTCCATATACTCATCTGCCAAATGGGAGGCATCCAATCCAGTCAGTATTCCATTTACAATAATAAACAGGCTAATTCCTAAAAATAAGGAAGCAACCACCAGAACAGTGCCTTTTGTATTCCGAAAAACATTACCCACTGCCATTTTGAAAACCTGACTGCCATGAAAAGTTTTCCTGCTGTTTTTTCTGGAGGCATTTGCCTCGGAAAAGCGCAAAGCTTCAATGGGAGATACCATACCTGCAATTTGGGACGGCTTCCTGCCGCCGACCCATGTAGTGAAAAACGAAAACGCTCCTGCTCCTATGAAAATCCACGGAGAATAGGAAGACAATATGGCGTCGTCCATAATCATATCTCCGGCTAAAGCCCGTATACCAAAAGGTACAACCAGAAACACGGTTGCCGCACTGAGTACCAGGCCTGACAGGATTACCCAAAAGCTCAATACCTGGATTTGGCGGTAGACAATTCTCCTCATCTGCCGCTTCGTTGTCCCCAATGCTTTCAGCTGTCCATACATACGGATATCCTTGGTCACCGAAATATAAAGGACGTTATATATCAACAGATAGCCGCAGACCATAATCGTAACAATCATACCAAGAACCACTATCATTGGGCTAAAGTTGTTTGGACTGTTTCCGATTTTTGTTAAATCCGTGAATTCCTGCAGCTCATTGAAAGGTTCCGTCTCCGATAGAATTCTATTTCCGCCGTTAGCTGAAATCGTGAGTGCAAGAGCGCTTTTGGTATTTGTTTCGTTTGCAACAGAGTTATTCCAGAAATCCGTCGAAATATAGGCAACAGCATTATCATACATTTTATTACCGCTGTAATCGTCATACCAGCCGCACAATGTAAAAGAAAAATCTTCCGCGTACGAAAGCGGCTGCCAATGAATATCTGTATATCCATAGCGAAATGAAAACGTGATCGTCTGGCCCATGACCGGATCATCTATACCCATTCGTTCCAAAACCCATACAGGTAACATGATCTCACTGCGTGAGGCAGGATAATGTCCACTCACATTACCGATTGCCGGAAGAATATGCCGCTCCCATTCCACTGCGTCGCACCAGCGGAGAAGAATACTGTTGATACGGGGCCAGTCCGTTGTATCGACAAAGCCGATCTGACGGCTGACTCCCATATATACGATCTCCCCATTCTGCTGCAATGCCTGTATCTGCTGTTGCGTAGGATTGGTCAAAATAATGTCCGCCGCCGTTCCATTGAGCATTTCCTGTTGTTTATCCGCGCTTTTCAAATATCCGCTACCAATACAGAGGATTGTGGAGATGAGAAAAGTTGTCATTGCAATAGCGATAATAACAAATATATTGCGATGACCATTTCCTGACATAATTTTATTTGCAAGCATTTTCATCTGCTTTCGTGTGTCGTTATAGAACATAGCCCTGCCTCCCTTACTCAAAAACCCTGCCGTCCTCAATGCGGATAATGCGGTCGGCAAGCTGGGCGATCTCGTTGTTATGGGTTATCATCACCAGCGTCTGATGGAATTTGCTGCTGGTCGCTTTCAAAAGGCCCAGCACATCGCCGCTGGTTCGGCTGTCCAGATTGCCGGTCGGTTCGTCAGCCAGGACGATGGCGGGCTTAGAAACGAGGGCGCGGGCGATGGCGACACGCTGCTGCTGTCCCCCGGACAGGTTGTTTGGCATATTGTTCAGCTGTGATGTTCGACTCCCTTCTGTAGTATTTTTTGAGATCAGTTGTCTGCAAAATGCTCATGGGTTGCACCATCCTTTCTGTGATGCCGCTATCATAACACCCAATTCTCACAGAAATGTCACGAGCCACTGATTTTTTACCCTTGAAATGTCACAATCCTGTGACATTTCAAATTTGTTACCATACCGCCTGCGGCGGCACAAATGATAATGAAAGTCTCA
>CAJUQB010000191.1 GCA_910588285.1 uncultured Lachnospiraceae bacterium | reverse complement strand
TATTTGTGTGAAGTTTTCAAGGTGCTAAATGGGCCTTATTTGACCCCAACATCATAATATAACTAAGATGCTAGAAAAGGGTATGGCTATATGGATGAATTTATCAAACTCCTCGACAAAGATTATGAATTAGTGCAATATCAGATGAAAAACATTGCAATTGTTTTCCGTATCCAATCCAGTAGAAAAGAGCTGACATGTCCGTTCTGCGGTTCAAAGTCCATGCGCACCCATTCTGTATATGAAAGGGAAATTCAGGATCTTCCGATCCAGGAGAAAAAGGTTATTTTATTAGTAACTACACGGAAGATGTTTTGTGGCAACCCGGAGTGCAGGCATACGACATTTGCTGAGGCACATCCTTTTGCAGCGCCAAAGGCTCAAAAGACAGATCGTCTGATTAGCAATATCCTCCATACTTTAGCACAATTAAGTTCCCTGAACGCGTCAAAACTTTTAAAAAGCGGCCATATCACAGTATGTAAAAGCAGTATTTGCAGCCTGCTTAAAAAAATGCCGGCAATTGTGGATAAGCTTTCTATTGCAAAAGTTTGTGTGGATGATTTTGCGCTCAGGAAAAGATTCTCCTATGGAACGGTCATGGTTGACCTTGAGAGCCATCGGATCATTGACCTGATCCCTTCCAGGGAAACCACTGATGTTGCCAACTGGCTTGCGACATTTCCTAATATCTAGGTCATATCAAGGGATGGGGCAGCTGCTTATTCTTCAGCGGCAACAGGCTCACATCTGGAAGCAATCCAGGTTAGCGACCGCTTCCATTTGATAAAAGGGCTTTCAGAAGCCATAAATAAATATATCATCCGGGAATTTCCTGCCAGGATAGAAATCCCGCTGACAGAGGAGGTTTCAGAAGAGAGGAAAGCCCTGTATAACACGGCAAACCGTCCACTGCGGATCCGCTTTGCCCATCAAAAAAGAAGGAAGGGCTGACCGTATCCGATATCGCACTGTTGATGCATTCATGCCCCACAACAGTCCGGAAATACCTTGCCATACCAGAAGATGAAATCCCAGAAAACAAGGCAATCTCCCGGGAACGGCAGCACCAGTTGGCAATGCGGCAGAAACAGTGCGAGGTCGATGAAGCCCGGAAGCTGGCGAAGGCCGGATATCCAATCGAACAGATCGCCACCATGATGCACCATACACGCAAAACAATACCGAACTACCTGGACCCTGGCTATTCTGTTGCAAATGGCCATTATAATGGTAGGATTCCGGGTAAGCTGGCTCCCTATGAGAAAGAAGTCATAGAACTAAGGAGCCAGGGGCTTACATATCCAAAAATCCATAATATCCTTTGTGGAAAAGGATATACTGGAAGTGTCGCTTCCCTCCGGATGTTCATGCAAAAAGAGAGAACGCGGATGCAGGAACAGGAAGAACAAAACAAGCCTCAATCGGAATTTATCCAAAGAAAGTCGTTATGCCAGCTCATTTATAAGAAACTGGAAGATGTTGCAACAATCACAGCAGACCAATATGAGCAGGCTTTAGAAAGATATCCGTTATTAAGTCAGCTATATACTCTGGTGAAAGAATTCCATACAGTAATGTTTTCGCAAAAACCTGAAAAGCTCGATCTATGGATAAAATCCGCCCAAAAATATGACATACCTGAACTTCAATCATTTATGGAAGGCATCTGTAACGATATAGAGGCTGTCAAAAATGGAATTGCCTACTCTTACAATAATGGTTTGGCAGAAGGCAGTGTAAATAAGATTAAGGTTATAAAGCGAATCATGTATGGCAGGAACAGCTTTATACTACTAAAGGCAAAAGTATTGTTCCATGAACTTTTCTACACTGAATTCAACTAATCTTGGAAAGAACCTATCTACCGTTTACTAAGAACGTAAACGGTAGATAGGTTTACACTGCTTTTTATGAAAAAGAAAAATCGCTACGCACAACCTTGGCTGGCCATCGCGCAACGATTTTGTTCAACACCAGTCATCCTTACTCTCCTACAGGAAAAACTTGCCGGTACAAAGTTCACTTCATCAGCAATGTTTGAAGAAATAAGGCATCAGCAGCGCATTAGTTACGATGATGCCATTATTCCGAGTGTGGCAGTCAAAAAGATGAATGATATTTATAAGCCTCTCAAGATCAAGTGCCCAAACGAAATCCCTTTCTCTATAGACACTACATCTGTGGAAATGTATTCACAATTTTTTATAGGGAACTACGGTTTAACTTGTAGTACGACATTCCTTCAATCTCGCCCCTCATAAAAGACCCTTAAAAAGTTTGATTACCCTTATTTTTATTCATAAATCGACAATTTCTTATCATTTTATATCTATATTCTATATGGATTTTTCTTAGGGCTTAAAAAAATCTTTGACTCAGCTAACCTAGGATGCGATAAATCTCGTTCTGAGGTAACCACATTCATATCTTCGCCTATCGGCCATTGTACATTTATCGTTTCATCATTCCACGGAATTCCACCCTCATCTTCTGGATGGTAAAAATCTGACAACTTATATGAAAATTCAGCCACTTCTGACAATACCAAAAAACCATGTGCAAATCCTTCTGGCACATATAACATATTTTTTTTCTCTGAAGATAATACTGCACCATACCATTGCCCATATGTTGTAGAATTTTCTCTTAAATCTACTGCTACATCATATACTTCCCCTTGTAAAACACTTACCAGCTTACCCTGCTGATACTCCCTTTGATAATGAAGTCCTCTTAATACACCTTTATGTGAGAAAGATCGATTATCTTGAACAAACTTCATATTTAATCCAACATCCTTGAATTCTTTTTCATTATATGACTCGAAATTATATCCACGAGGATCCGAAAACAGTAATGGTTCAACTAAATATAAACCTTCTATACCTTGGCAATTAGTAAATTGAAACTTTTTTTCCATAAAGTCCTCCTTCTCTTCTCATAATGTCAAGCCCTAAATCATTGATTTTTTAGGATTTTTCTTTAAGTACATCACTTTACAGCTTTATAAATAATAACCATGTTGCCTAACGGCCTGTTTTAGAGCATTGATTAACATATTTGATTTTATATGGGTTTCGATGTTTCGCACGAAACTGGCAAAAAATACCTGCCGCCAGATCTGTTCACTAAGCACAAACCGGAACTCCTGTACACTTTCTGTTTGATATCGTGCAAACCCTTCCTCCTAATAAGGCAGCAGTTTCATTGCACAGTAGCTGATATTGATCAGGTTCACCAGCAGTTCAATCCCTTTGCGGCTGCGTACCATATAACTGCATAGCGACCAGAAGGTTTTCTGCTCATAGTAGCTGACCTCGATGTTCCACCGGAACGAGTAAAGGAATAACGGGATATATTCCATAAAGCTGCTCCCTGTCTGGTTTAAGGGTGCTTTTTCCTGCCAGGCGCAGAATACCTCAAGCTGTTCAGGAAATATGGTGCTGAAAAACAGCCTCCTGACCTACTGCTGCTTGTTACATAGGCCAGTACTTCCCTTGTACCAAATATGTTTGTCAGAACCCGGCGGGCACTGGTATAATAATCACCAATCTTTTCGCTGGAAAGCGGGAAATCGCTTCCCACGTTTGGCAGGACGCCCCTTTTTCCCAGTAGGTATTGGAGGCAGGTCATACATGACAGTGTCAGACCAGGCATTCCCGATCAGCCCAAGGTTTTCATATTCATCAACAATATAAACCAGGCCCTTCTTTACATACCAGCTATCACAGAAGATGATGACATTGCGTTTCTGCGACAGCTGCGGCATAGCCTTGCGCACCATGGATGCTGCCAGCTGAAGCTTGGGTTCCTGCTTCTGCCACATGCGGTACCCCAGGGGGACGGAAAGATAATGGATCCTGTCCCTATTCCATACTGGGACGCAGAGCATTATGCTGACAAAGCAATGGCCATTGAGGTAATTGGAGCCGTTATGGGCGGCATGGTCAAAAAGCTTTGAGACGTCCTCAAATTTCTTCCCGAATTTTGGGACCATGGTGTTGTCAATCAATGTCATTAACTTAAGCAGATGAAAAAAATCTTATCCATAGTCTAACTCAAATTTATTCAAAAATTTCAGAAAAGGGGTTGACACAGAACCCAAAATGTGTGGCCGCTCCCGCTGCTGATTGTATTTTAAGAG
>CAJUQB010000190.1 GCA_910588285.1 uncultured Lachnospiraceae bacterium | reverse complement strand
GTTCTATTGCGTAACAGAAAAGCAGAGAACCGACCACTAATGAAAGTGATATGTTCTCTGCTTTTGCTTGCACCCTGTTTGTCAGCGTTGATGATAAGTTGTTGTAAATACTTCCTTATCACCGTAAAACTAAAGAATTACGGCGTTTTTCATGCAAACAAATTGCATTTTTATAATATGCAAAGACAAGCGCCCCGCATTGTCTGGACAAGCCCGTCTATGTGGCAACGGCCTTCTTCTTCCAACGTCCCAGCCGATAGAATACAAAGGTAATGCAGGCCCCCAGGATCCAGGATATCAGCAGGGAGACAAAGAGGCTGGCGCTGTTTCCCTTAGGCATTGCTTCTGACCTGGTGAGATAGGCCAGCCCATAGGCTAAGGGGACGCGGATCAGCACGGTGGATACCATGGAGATCCACATGGGAGTCATGGTATCGCCTGCGCCCCGCATAATGCCGGAGAGGCACTGGGTAATCTCCATGGCAATGTATCCAACCGCCAGGATCTTCATCATGGTAAAGCTCAAATCCACCAGCTCGGAGGTATCGGTAAAAATTGCCATCAGCGGGCGGCCAAACAGAAGGATCAGAACCGTGATCACCGCCGAGGTGGCAACGGCAACTCCAGTACCTGATTTGGCTCCCTGCTGAACCCGATCCATCCGGTTAGCGCCTATGTTCTGCCCGGCAAAGGTGGTCATGGCGCTTCCGAAGGAAAAGGCCGGCATCATGGCAAAGCCATCCACACGCATGACAATGACATTGGCGGCAATAAACATTTCCCCGAAGCTGTTGGTCAGGGACTGCACCACAATCATGGACAGGGAAAGGATTGCCTGGGTTACGCCAGAGGGCAGGCCCAGCCGGATCAAGGTGGCAACGTACCGCTTCTCCGGAACAAAATATTTTCGTTCCATATCAAAGATATCCTTCATCTTGTACAGCTTGCGCAGGGACAGCAGCGCGGAGATCAGCTGGGCAATCACCGTGGCCAGGGCCACACCGGAAACGCCCATATGAAAATACGCCACAAATACATAATCCAGCACAATATTGACCGCAGTGGCCACCAGCAGGTATAAAAGGGCGGAAACGGAATCCCCAAGCCCCCGCAGGATGCCGCCCAGAATATTGTAAAAGGCGCAGCCGATGATTCCGGTAAACAGGATCATAAGGTAGGAATTACACCAGCGGATAATGCTCTCGGGCGTGTCCAGCAGCCGCAGCAGAGGCATGGAGATAAAGGGGGTAAGGATCATGAGGAACACAGTTGCCATCAGGGTCAGGGTCAGGCTGCAGCCAATGGTCTTGGACAGCTCCTTCCGCTGCTTGGCCCCAAAATACTGGGATACCATAATCCCCACGCCTACGGAAATCCCCACAAAAAGCACCAGCAGGAGGTTGACAATGGGGCCGGCGCTGCCAACGGCTGCCAGAGCATTGTCCCCCACGAATTGTCCTACGATGATGCTGTCTACGGTGTTATAGAGCTGCTGGGCGATATTTCCAAGCAGCATGGGGATCATAAAGGCTACGATCTGCCTGCCCGGCTTTCCCTCTGTCATGTCTACAGGGGCAAATAACTGTTTTATGCTTGCCATTCTATGTATTCCTCCTTGGTAGTCCAGAAAATAATGTCTATACATCAGTATAACACAATTAGGAAGAATGTGAACAAAAAAATATCGCATATTGCGAAGAATGAATCGTAAGGCATTATGAACAAACAAACTTTTTTAATAACAAACAAAAACTTTTGTATTTCTCATTGACAGGACATAAAATCTCTGGTATGATCGTTATAGTTTATAAAATATAACGACGGAGGAGCGTATACCATGAGGATGAGAAGCAGAAAACTGGCATTGCTGCTGGCGCTGCTGCTGACAGTGAATGCAGCGGCTGCCTGCGGCAGCCAGGGAAGCACAGAGGGGCAGGGCCTGTCCCAGGAGAGTACAGAGGACCAGGGCCTGTCCCAGGAAAATACAGAGGGGCAGCAGAAGCCAGAGGGAACAGAGCCGGCTTCGGAGGATTCCTCAGGAGACAGCGGAGAGGAGCTTGCTACCGTATATCCGGTTACCGTGACAGATCAGCTGGGCCGCCAGGTGGTGATTGAAGAGGAGCCCCAGACCATTGTCAGCGGATATTATATTTCCAGCAGCCTTCTGATTGCCCTGGGCCAGCAGGACAAGCTGGTGGGAATTGAGGCCAAGGCAGACAGCCGTCCCATCTATTCCCTGGCTGCCCCGGAGCTTTTGGAGCTGCCCAGCGTTGGTACGGCCAAGGAATTTGACCTGGAGGGCTGCGCTGCCCTGAATCCCGATCTGGTGATCCTGCCGGCCAAGCTGAAGGAGACCATCCCTGCCCTGGAGGAGCTGGGCCTGACCGTGCTGGCAGTGAAGCCGGAGGACCGCCGGCTGTTGACAGAGCTGGCACAGCTTCTTGGCACGGCCACCAATACCGGGGCGCGTGCAAAAGCGCTGCTGGATCGAAGCGACGGGCTTCTGAAGGAGCTTGCGGCTGCCGTGGGGCAGGAGGAGCAGCCTTCGGTCTATCTGGCGGGAAACAGCTCCTTCCTGTCCACGGCGGGAGCGCAGATGTACCAGAACAGCATGATTACCCAGGCCGGCGGGAGGAATGTGGCAGGAGAGCTTACCGATCCCTACTGGGCGGAGATTTCCTATGAGCAGCTTTTGGCCTGGAATCCGGATTATATCATTCTGGCGGCGGAGGCGGATTATACGGTGGAGTCCGTGCTGGCGGATGAGCAGCTGGCAGAGTGCACGGCAGTGAAGGAAGGCCATGTATACCAGATTCCCGGTTCTGTGGAGGCCTGGGATTCCCCGGTTCCGGGAAGTGTGCTGGGAAGCCTTTGGCTTGCCTCCGTGCTTCACCCGGAAAGCTATGGACCAGAGCAGTATCAGCAGGCAGCAGCAGATTTTTATGAGGAGTTTTATGGATTTGTACCGGAAGCATTGTAGAAGAACAGGGACAGGATGGCTGGCGGCAGCCATCCTGCTTGTGGTTGGAGCCTTTGTCCTGTCCCTGTTCCTTGGAAAATATCCTTTGAGCCTCGGGGATTTGCTGGCCGGGGAGGAGCAGGCCCGGAGGGTCTTTTTTACCCTGCGGCTGCCCCGCACCTGTATGGCCCTGGCAGGAGGCTTTGGTCTTGGGGCAGCGGGACAGGTGTATCAGATGGTGTTTCGCAATCCCCTGGCAGCGCCTGATGTGGTGGGAGTCTCTTCGGGAGCCAGCGCGGGGGCAGCGTCTGCCATTTTATTTCTGTCGGCAGCGCCTGCCATGGTGACCTTGGGGGCCTTTGTGGGCGGGCTTCTGGCCGTGCTTTTGGCTCTAGGCCTGTCTCCCCTTGCTCCGGGCAGGGGCCACAGCTCCATTGTGCTGGCAGGGGTTGCCGTCCATTCCCTGGCCCAGACAGTGCTGATGGTGCTGAAGCTGACTGCCGATCCGGAGAAGGAGCTGGCCTCCATCGAATACTGGATCATGGGAAGCCTCAATGCAGTGACTCTGTCAAAGCTCAAGGTCCCGCTGCTGGTGTGCGGGGCAGGGCTTGTGGTGCTGTTTGTTCTCTACCGGCAGATTCAGCTGCTCTCGGTGGAGGAGGCGGAAGCCCGGATGCTGGGTGTTATGGTGGGACGGATGCGGCTTCTGGTTCTTCTGGCTGCGACCCTGGCGGTGACTGCTGTGGTGAGCGTGACAGGGCTGATCAGCTTTGTGGGGCTTCTTGCACCCCATACGGCCAGATTGCTGCTTCCGGGCAATGGGAGAGATTCCCTGTGGCTGGGGGGCTTTGCGGGAAGCATCCTGCTGTGCGGAGCCGATATGCTGGCCCGCAGCGTGGCGTCGGCAGAGCTGCCGGTGAGTATTTTTACCTCGCTTTTGGGGGCGCCGTTTTTGATCTATCTGATGATGAGAAAAGAGGGAAGAGGATGAGTAAGACACTGCTGGCTGCGGAGGGGCTTTCCGGGGGATATGGCGCGGTCTTTGCCGTGGAGGATGTTTCCTTTCAGCTGGAGGAGGGCACGCTGACAGCCCTGCTGGGAGCCAATGGCAGCGGCAAGACTACATTGCTGAAAATGATCTGCCAGCAGATGAAGCACCAGGGAGTCTGCCGCCTGTGGCCAGGCGGGAAGAAGAGGCCCCCGGCGGGGGGGCAGAGCAGTGGGGAGGG
>CAJUQB010000189.1 GCA_910588285.1 uncultured Lachnospiraceae bacterium | reverse complement strand
GATTCAAAAAAAGCTGCCAAAGTCGGCCTGGATGCTTCCCTGAAGACTTCCATCATACCAGATGATGAGGTCATTGACCTGCGCAACCTGGTACGGGACTACTATTACTTCAAGGACCTGCAGTCCGCTGTCGTCCTGAAGCTCACGGCGGAACTGAAAGTGTCCTTTCCCGCATACCAGAAGGTGTTTAGCAAGGTCACTACCCAAACTTCCTTAAAGCTTCTGGAAGCTTACCCCCTTGCCGCAGACATGCTTGCCGCCCCAAAAGACATACTTGTGGAAACCATACGCAAAACCGCACGTTTCGGTGAAAAATATGCCGTTTCCAAATATGATGCCATACGTGCTGCCGCAAAGGACGCCGCTATTTTCGGACGTGCGCTTCAAAGCAGTGCACTCCGGATCCGGCTGTATATCAAAGCCTACCGGGAATACCAGGAGCATCTGGACAGTATACTTGAGGACCTGCATAGGGCTGTTGATAAGCTGGAAGGGACGCCGGTTTATGACCGTATCTTCCTTCTCCAGACCCTGCGTGGTGTCGGTTTTCTCAGTGCAGCCGTCCTGATCGCTGAAATGGGCTCCTTTGACCTGTTTTCTTCCCCAAAGAAGCTTTATGCGTACTTCGGCTTGGATCCTGCCGTGAAGCAATCCGGCAAGTTCAATGGGGACAAAGTCCACATGTCCAAGAGAGGTTCCAGCCTTGCCAGGCGTATCCTGCATATGGTGGCGCTCAATAACCTTAAGGTGGATAAAGGGACAAAAACACCAGTAAATCCGGTTATCCACAGCTACTATGCCAACAAATGCAAAAGTAAGAAGAAAAACGTGGCTGTCGGGGCTGTCATGCATAAAATCTGCAACATCATTTTTGCCATGCTCCGGGATAATAAACCATTTGAGATCATCACTCCTCAGGAACACTGTGAGCGGTATCTGGCAGCGCATCCTGACAAGGTACGGAACGCAGCCTAACAGGTCTCATGAATTTTAAATAGCTCCACATGGGTGGGCTTATTAAAGTTACCCTTTTTTTACATCAAATTCTTCTGAAAAACTTTTTTAATATTTTTCATTTTAGCTATTGACATTTCTTAGCTGGACTTTGTAAATATTATTTTTGGTACATAATCTCTACCGTGCACAGTAAATCTTATACATATACTTTATCATATTCTATTATACTAGTCAATACATATAACTAATATTTTAGATTTTTTATAGATAAAAAGCTGGAACAGCAAAATATCTTAACAGATACTGCCGTTCCAGCAAAACCTTATTCTATATGTATTGCGTTATCTTACCGTAAAGCTTCCCTCTATCTCAATCGCTGCTGAATTATCGTTTTGGACAAATACTCGGTAATACCCTGATGTATTTACGCTGAAACCGTAATTAATAGATCCGTTTGCCCAGACATAATTTCTTCCCCCAGCCGGACTAATAATCCCTACTTTGAATTTTTTATCCATCTGGCTATTCTGATAAAAATTAACATTAATACTCTGCCCTTTCTTCACATAGAAGGTATCTGTCATTTTCACGGTAGAGGCAGGCACTGTCCACCCTATAATACTCGTACTTCTTGAACATTGTTCAATATCCCCCATCTCCACGGCAATACCACTGTCCGGGCCGTCGTCTGTATACTCCACATAATCATGCTTTTCCTCAATTACCTCTAACTCTTCTTCAACCAATGTACGTTCAACCAGCTTCACATACTGTCTGGCTAATCCGTCAGAGGCAGCCAGCACGGTTATAGAGCTGGAAGCTGCAACAATACAGCTGAATAGTATTGCAGCCACAACCGATTTTTTCTTTCTCTTGTTCACTTTATTCATATGCTCAACCCTTTCCACTAATTCATGTTTGTGTTCCACCAAGCAGGCGGTAAAATGAGGCTCCTTCTGCCTGGTGCTTTCCGCAACCGACATTATGTTCCTAAAATATGCAGCCGCCCCCCCTACCATGCGGCAGGCCCGCTCATCACAGGCATACTCAATCCATCTGTTTACTGCCCTGCTAAGGAGCCAGGCCATTGGATTATAATAATGAATGACTACTACCAGCATCACTAGATATTTTAAGTAAATATCCTTCTGCTGATAATGCACCAGCTCATGGAGGAGTACTGTCCGCAGCTCTTCCCTGCTGAAATCCCTGACCGGCAACAGCACCTGGGGACGGAGTACCCCCATAAATTCCGCTGTAATAACCTCATAATTCTGTCTTAGCCGGATCCTCCCTGCCGGTATTTTTAATTCTTTACAGATACAGTCAAAAAGCTCCTGCTTTTCCTGTTCACAGGGAATGCTCTTCCTGTTCCTCCGGTGCAGGCCCCAGGCCTCAAGTCCATATTTCAGGGCAACTGCCGCCATACCCAGAACCCATATTGCTGACAGGATTACGCACACCGTCCAGATTGCCGGTGTTGCTGTAAACAGCAGCCCATGCCATCTGGAGGTGGTATCATTGATCCTGGATGCTGCCAGATATGCCCCTGGTACCAGGAATAAGGCTGCCACAACCCGAAGTCCCAGATAGTACCATCTGGAATATCCGTTTCTTTCTAAGACCCCTCCCATCAAAAACCAAAAGGCCAGGGCAATGCTGCCTGTTATGGTGGTATAGAACAGCCCCCCCACAAGGTCAATCACAATTACCAGCATTAACATCATCCATCTCATCCAACAATCCCCTTATCCTGTCCGTATCTTCCTTCGTCAGCTCTGACTTTTCTGTGGCTTTGAACACTGCACAGATCAAATCGGAGGCCTTACCGCCATACCACAATTGCTTCTGCTTCTGAATTTGGTTCTCCTTGTACTCTTCCTCACTCTTTAATACATGGATGTGGCTCATTTTCCCAATCCGGTAGCTTTTGATATAGCCTTTATTGATCAGGTTCACCAAAAATGTACTAATGGTTGTCATAGCATAATCCTTGCCATATTGATCCCGCAATATTTCCTGCAGCTTCATTTTTGCTACATCCTCTCCCGCATCCCAGATCGCCCTCATAATAATAAGCTCACTTGCTGTCAGTTCCCGTTCATCCTCATAATCAAATATCATATTCTCTCCTTTCCTCTTTCCCGCCCTGTTTTTGGGGCATTTTTTAGTGACATGTACTTACAGCCTTTTTACTATTATAATACTAGAACCATCGTGAATTCAAGTTATTTTTTTCATTTTCCTGTTTTTTTCCGATTTGTAGTGTGTAGATGTTACTACTGATACGCTGTAAGCCGCCTGCCCATAATTTTACACGATTAAGAAGCTTTTCAAAACTGTAAATGGAACATTGCACAATGCGGCAAAGCCCCTTTTCATGACCGAATCATAATAATGAATTCAGATAACATCCGGCTTTATATGCTTTCTTTAAAAAAATTTCCGGTTCAGGATCATAGGAACTCACTTCCAGCACAAGAGGTCCTTCATAGGGGGAGCCCGCCAGTACTTCCATGACAGGATTCCATGGAATATTCCCTTCACCCGGAAGCCGGTGAAAATCAACGGAACCATTGTTGTCATGGAGATGGACTGCATAGATACGATTCTGATATTTCTTCATGATATCAGGCATTTTTTCTCTCCAGATGATGTTGGCATGTCCTGTATCAAAGCAAATGCCAAGAAATTCCGCAGGATATTTCTCAAACAGGCGGTCCCACATTTCCAGCATACACTTGCCAGGCATTTCAAATAGATTTTCCAGACAGATTCTGATATTTTTTTCCAGGCAGCAGGGCATGAGTTCATCCAGGGACCTGTATACGCAGTTATAAAAATTTTCTTTTGTCTCTGGTTTTTCCAGAATGGTAAAATGCGGCGGATACAGGTGAAGTACAATTTCTCGAATTGCCAGGCAGTCTGCCATATCCAAACGGTTCTGAATCAGCTCTACGCCGGCTCTGCGGTTGTATTCCCAGTCGGATGTGTAATCTCTGCGGTAATGCTCTCTCCTGATATTTACATTCTTTCGGCTTCCCTTTGAAGCGTGAAGGGCTTTTCCCTGTAAGCCGTATTCGTCCATCCATTCTTTGATCTGCTGCATTTCAAAGGAAGAATAGATATAATCACCGTCCCACTCATGACACCAGTGAATATGTGTAAATCCGGCATCTGCGATCTTCTTAAGTGTAGACTGTAATTGCTCCAGTTCCGGTTCTTCTCCCATAAAATCTGTGGCGATAGCAAGTTCCATCTTGTTCATTTTTATAATTGTGCCTCCTTTTTGTATTACAGGACATAATGCAAGTCTCCAT
>CAJUQB010000188.1 GCA_910588285.1 uncultured Lachnospiraceae bacterium | reverse complement strand
AGTTATGAAGATTTCTCGCTTTGCTCTATCTGTAATTCACCCTTTTTCAGCCGGAACACCACATCCGCCTGTTTTGCCAGCTCACCTGAGTGGGTAACAACTATCACGCATTTCTTCATCTGATGGGCGCTTTCTTTCAAGATTTCCGTAATATCCCCAGCCGTATCCTCGTCCAGATTGCCGGTAGGCTCGTCCGCCAGAATCACCGGAGCTTCGCTTGCGAGCGCCCTTGCAATGGCTACCCGCTGCTGCTGGCCGCCGGAGAGTTTCAGCACGTTCCGTTTGGATTCCTCCCTCGTCAGCCCCAGCCGTTCCAGAAACGGGAGTGCCGGTTTCTTTGAAGTCAGCCGGACATTCTCCTGCGGGGTCATATAGTCAATCAGGTTGTAGCTCTGAAAGATAAAAGAAACATTCTTTTTCCGATGGCCTGCCAATCCGGCCTGTGCAATGTCTTTCCCTTCAAACAGGATATTCCCGCTTGTGGGGCTGTCCAGACCGCCCAGCAGGGATAGAAGGGTTGTCTTGCCGCACCCGGACGGGCCGAGAATGGCATACATTTTTCCCGCCTCCATCTGCGCATTGATCCCTCTCAGCACCTTCCTCTTTTTGTCATAAGAGTATGTTAGATTTTGCAGTTCCAAAATTCCCATAGAGGCACCTCCTATTCACCTTCGGGCACAAATTCATAGTCAAAATCATAGTCCTTTACTTTATCCGGCACCTCGTAATCTATGATGGGCGAGCCGGATTGCTCCTGCGTTTCGTCTGATTTATTCTCCTTGGGGGTACACCCTGTGAACAGCAATCCCACAAAAAGGAGGACAGAAAACATTTTCCATACTTTTTTCATATCGTTACCGCCTTTCTCAGCTCATTTTCGATAGAATTTCCCGCGGTTTCAGCCGCATGACGGAAATTGAGGATATTCCAGCGGATACCGTTACAATCCCGATCCCCAGCAGGAATAGGAGGCCCATTTCCTCAAGCTGTACACGAACCTGTAATTCCGGGGTTTCGATTTCCGGCTCACCGGTATCTGTTCCGGCCTCCCCACGGGTTCCGGCAGATAAGCCGTCTTCCTGCTGCGCCTCCGTTACCGCCTGCCCGGATTGCAATACGTTTCCCATCTGGCCCGCAATGGCGCTGGCGGAGAAATAAGAGAGGGAAAATGCTAATATCGCAATCAGCAAAACCTCGGCAATATACTGCCCTAAGATGGACAGCTTGCTGATCCCAACCGAGAGCAGGACGCCGGTTTCATGGATGCGGGTTCTGGCCCACATGGTTAGAATGAGCGAGAGGATGGCGATGCTTACAATCAGCGCGATCATCAAAATGGTGGATACCAGCTCCGATAACTGTTCCAAAGAGGACGCGGCGTTTTCATAGTCCTCGTTGTCAACCAGAAAAGAAAAGCCTTTCCAGTCCACGCCGCTGATTTCCTTTACTTTAGAAATGATTTCCTCCATGTTCTGCGGGTCGTTCACCGATACCGTCAGCTCGTTAAAGCCCTGTATTGCGGGGCCGTTTTCGTAAGCCACCAAAGTGGCAAGGTCGGTGATGATAAGGTTTTGTATTTTATCGTAGGTTGTCACCTGATCGTTGATGCCTTCGATTTCTTTTGGAGAGAACAGGCCCACAATCTCAATCTCCACGCCTTTGTCCGTCTGGATTTTGTCACCAATTTTCAGGCCGTTTTTCTCAGCCAAATCCTTGCTGATCAGCCCCTTGTTTTTGTCGTCCGGCAGGATATGCCGCCCCTGCGTCAGCGTAAGCTGCCCGGAAGTAAACCGGGTAAGCTCCTCGCTTTTCCATGTGCTTAAAATCTTTGAGGATGCGCGAAATTCTTCCTCAATGGGGATATTGCCGGTAAATAGTTCCAGAGAGGGGAACGCCGCCAGCCCCTCCACGGTGGCGCTGCACTCCTTGATCCCCTCAATTTCCCGGATTTGCTCTACCAGCTCCGGGCTGATCTGCTGGGTGGAATACATCAGGGTTCCGCCCTCCACGCTTTCCACCTTCAAATAGGGGTTGTTTTCCGTGTAGTCAAAGCCAATGAGAAAACTCCCGCCAAGGCTTTGCCGCAGCTCCTGCTGGGCGGCTTTCGAAGCGTTCCCCAGTGCCAGAGCGGTCAATACAAAGGTTGCCATCACCAGCAAGATGACAAAAAGAAGGATACTCTTGCCCCTCTTGCGGACGATATACAGCCACGCTCGATTCATAAAGTTCATAGAATGACCTCCGTTTCATATAGGATAAGTGTTGCAACGCTGACAGCATAGCACCCCAATATGGAACCAGTATGAAACGGATAAAAAAAGCCATCGCTTTATGGGAGATAAAGGGTAAAGCACATTCCCGGCGGGTTTTTGGTCGCCTCAAATTGATAGGGCATCCCAAGGGCCTTTGAAAGCGTATCTACAATATATAATCCCAGCCCATTCCCTCCATCTTTGCGATCTCTGGCAAAGTCTGGGCGGTAGAACGGCTCAAATACATGGGCCAGCTTATCCGGCGGGATGGGCGTACACTCATTTTCTATTTTTATCTGTCGGGCGTTCAATATAACGGTGATCTTGCATCCCGGCTTTGTGTAAGCGACCGCATTGGAGAGCAGGTTAGACAGGATCTTTTCAAGGCTTTTCTTTGACGTGTGGACAGGGCACTTTCCCTGTATGCTGAAAGAAAAGTCGAGTCCCTTTGCCTTCGCAATCAACTGATAGGGCTCGCAGATTGCCGGAAGACGCTCAGACAGGTCAAAGGTTTCCGCGTCCTGTTTCTCCTGTGTAAAATCCAGCCGGGAGGTATCCAAAATTTCTTTAATCATAAAGGATAGCTGCCCGGTAATCTCCTTACATTCCAACAGACAGCGATCCCGGTCTTTGTATTTTCCAATGCCTAAGATCATGTTTTCCAAAATCGCGTTCAGGGCAGTCACCGGCGTTTTCAGCTCATGGGAGGCGGCCCGCAGGAAATCAATTTTCAACCGTTCCGCCTCACGGACGTTTTGCTTTTCTTCCTCCAGATTTTCAATGGTGGAAAGCAGGCTGGCATACAGCTTATTGACGCGGGCGGCCAGCTCGCCAATCTCGTCCTTCGTATGCACCACGCAGGCTGCAGCCTTATCCAGCTTTTCCATCTTTTCCGTTGTAACCGCAATCTGCTTGATCGGCCTCGTCATGGCTCTGGAAAACAACAGGGAACACCCAGCGGAAATGATGGCGCAGCAAAGCAGGGATACCGGCAGTGCTTTTCCGATAGCGGATTTTATCAAAATACCAGTATTCACATCACTCTCAATAATGGCTCCTTCCACAAAACGGTTGGTGCTTACGGTCATTTGCGGCGCAAGCACATAGAGAAAAACATGAGCCATCACGGTGACAAACAGCATTACCAGAAAGGTGTATAAGAAGATTTTAGTAAAGAGCTTTAAATTTCTCATGGGTGTTCCTCATACTTGTAGCCAACGCCTTTTACCGTTACAATCCGGTTAAGACTCAGCTTTTTCCGTAAATTTTTAATGTAGGTATCAATCGTGCGGTCAATGATGGGGTAATCATATCCCCACAACTCGTCCAAGATCTGCGACCGTGTAAGCACCAGACCTTTATGCTCTATCAGCAATTTCAGCAGGTCGATCTCCTTTGGTGTCAGGTCAATAGGGCCGCCCGGCCCGGAAGCAGTATAGCCGCCAAAATCCACCGTAATATCGCCCATCTGAATTTGTTTCAGTTCCGGACTTTTCCCACACCGCCGCAGCAGGGCCGTCACCCGTTTTCCCAGCAAAAGCATGGAAAAGGGCTTTGTGATATAGTCGTCCGCCTGTTCATCAAAGCTGGCCGCCTGAGTAGGCTCATCGTCAAGGGCGGTAAGCATTAAGATAGGAATGTTGCTTGTTTGGCGCAATTCTTTTAATACCTCCAAACCGGTTCGCTTCGGCAGCATAATATCCAGAACCACTAAATCAACCGATTTCTCCCTTGCAATCTGCAAACCCTGTTCACCATCAAGGGCCGACAAGGTAATATGCCCTGCGGATCTCATATATTCACAGATTGCCTCGTTGGTGGCAGTATCATCTTCCACAATCAATAAAACAGCCATTTTTACACCTCCTCACATTATTATACCAAAGCAATATGGAAACAGTATGAAATGCTTTGTGTCAGATTGACAGTGTACTGAACTTAATGGGAAAAAGCAAGCCTTTCATAACGGATCAATCCACACAAGGCAGACTGGCTCATGTTGACAGGAAACTGGCCCGCCTTGCTGTAAGTGAAATACTTTCCCTATTTACTATTTCTATTAGATTCAGAA
>CAJUQB010000187.1:620-4431 GCA_910588285.1 uncultured Lachnospiraceae bacterium | reverse complement strand
GCAATGATTCCACTAAATCCATGGGAACATCAAAATGCAATCAAGGCACTTTATTCAAAATGTGTGGAAGGGGTCTGTGTAAAACATAACATTACCCGAATGGAATTGGACATCCTTCTCTTTTTAGCCAATAATCCATGTTTTGATACAGCATCAGATATTATTGAGGTCAGATATCTGTCAAAATCCCAGGTATCGTCTTCCATAAAACTTCTGGAACAGTGCGGTTACATAAGAAAAGAGTATTTGAAATGCAACCGTAAGACAGCACATTTGAGGATATGCAAAGGGGCTGTGGACATCATTCATGATGGACAGGCCGCGCAGGAGGAATTCATTTCAATCATGCTGGATGGTTTTTCACGGGAGGAAATTGACAGCATGAAAAAACAAAATGACTGTATCCTGCGCAATATCAATGCTTATCTGAAAGGGAAGGAGGCAGAATAATGTTAAAATTTTTCATTTGTTTTATTGCAGGAATTGGAGCCGGACTTGGAACGGGGTTTGCGGGGATGAGCGCCGCCGCTGTAATCAGTCCTATGCTGATTACCTTTTTGGAACTTCCGGCATATGAGGCAGTCGGTATTGCCCTGGCCAGTGATGTTCTTGCAAGTGCCATAAGCGCATACACTTATGGGAAAAATAAAAACCTTGATATTCGCAATGGCCTTGTAATGATGGTGACCGTTCTGATTTTTACATTGGTGGGGAGCTTTGCCGCAAGCCGCATTCCGAATACCACTATGGGCAGTTTCTCCGTATTCATGACACTGCTCCTCGGGATCAAATTCATTGTAAAGCCTGTTATGACGACAAAAGAATCCATGCAGGCGGTCAGCGGAAAAAAGCGTTTCATACAGTCAGTTGCCAGCGGAATAGTTGTCGGGTTTATCTGTGGTTTTGTAGGTGCGGGCGGCGGAATGATGATGCTTCTGCTTTTGACCAGCCTGTTAGGGTATGAATTGAAGACCGCTGTTGGGACAAGTGTGTTTATCATGGCTTTTACGGCCTTTACAGGCGCTGTCAGTCATTTTGCCATAGGCGGTATGCCGGATGTATGGTGCCTGCTGTTCTGTGTGGCATCCACACTGCTCTGGGCGAGGATTGCCGCCAAATTCGCAAATAAAGCCAGCGCAGTGACATTAAACCGTGCAACTGGCGTTGTGCTGGCTGTCCTGGGAGTGGTTATCCTGACAGTGAATTACTTGAAATAATGAAATCAGAAACCTGCCGTTTAAACCATTCGGCAGGTTTCGTGCCTATGCCACTTACAACTATGGCCCCATAGTTACAACCATGGCCATACGCAGTAACAGGCCCGGATGTCATTTGGTGACGGGGCGGGAGCAGACCCCGGGATTGGATTGGTTGGCTCCGATAAACTCCGGGCAACAATCCAATCCGTTTTGTTTACAAAAATGTCAAAGCCGGCTGTGAGGATATCGGCTGGCGGAAAATGCGTCGGGGGTATGGTATATCATGCTTTCTCAAAAGGCTCGCCGCAGTCTGCGCAGATTACATTCACCCCGTTATGTTTTGGGGGTGGAAGCAAGTGAAAATTGATATAAAAGTCTCCTTGTTTTGGCCTTGTATTTCCTCTGTTTCCTCTATATAATTAAGAACATGATTGGAGGGACGGATATGACATTACAGCAATTAAAATATATGATAACAGTAGCGGAAAAGGGTTCCATCACAGAGGCGGCAAAGGAAATGTTCATTTCCCAGCCCAGTCTTTCGGGGGCAATCAAAGAGGTGGAGAATGAAGCCGGGATCACCATTTTTAACCGCTGCCGGACGGGCGTTGCATTGACTACGGAAGGTATGGAATTTTTGGGATATGCACGTCAGGTAGTGCAGCAGATGGAGCTTCTGGAATCCCGGTACATAGACGATCAGCCGGAAAAGCAGAGGTTTTGTATCTCCACACAGCATTATACATTTGCCGCCAATGCTTTTGTGGAGCTGGTGCGGCAGTTCGGCCAGGAAAGATATGAGTTTATTTTGAATGAGACACAGACCTATCAGATCATCATGGATGTCAGGAATCGTTTCAGTGACCTTGGGGTGCTTTATCTTAGCAAGTCGAATGAAAATGTGCTGATGAAAATCTTTGAAGAGTACAATCTGAATTTTCATGAGCTGTTTACGGCGACTCCGCATGTGTTTCTGCGGAAAGGCCATCCGCCGGCGGATCGGGAGAAGATCAGCCTGGAAGATCTGAAACCATATCCAAGGCTGAACTTTGTGCAGGGGGCTTATGGATCTTCTAATTTTGCGGAGGAATTATTCAGCAATGAGATTGCGGAAAAGAGCATCAGGATCAGCGACCGCGCCGCTATCGTGAATTTTATGATCGGACTGGATGGTTATACCATTTCAAGCGGTATTTTTCCCAGATATCTCCATGGGGATTCCATCATTTCTATTCCTTTGGAAGGGAATGAAACCATGCGGATCGGATATATTCTGAATAAGGACAGGGGATTATCCCGTCTGGGTGAGATTTATGTGGGAGCGCTGAAACAGTATCAAAAAGATTGAAACATAGGGTGAGCCTATGTTTTAGCATAAGTAATCAGTATTATCTATCATGTGGTATTCCGCTGTACAATCGTAAGTGGAAGGAGGCGTTATTATGCCGGGCTATGTGATAGGTAATTTTTTTGTTTATTCTGTGATCAATGCGTTTACGCCGGGGCCGGGGAATATCCTGGCTTTAAATACCGTGACGAATTACGGGTGGAAGAAAGGGCTTCCGCTCTTTTTCGGTATATTCTCCGGGTATTATGTGGTGCAGATGATCTGTGCGGTATTTGTCTACGGGGTAAGTACACTGTTGCCGGATGTGCTGGGGATAATGAAGTATGTGGGAGCTGCTTACATCCTCTGGCTGGCAGTCCATATCGCTGTCAGCCGGCCGGATGAAGATGGCGGAGGGAAATAGGCCTCTTTTTTAAAAGGGTTCATGCTGCAGTTCGTGAATGTGAAGAGCTATCTTTTTGGGATCACGGCGTTGACCGGATATGTGACGAACTACAGTACGGCTCTGCCGGTATTGGTTTTCTTTGAATTTGTGATAGCGACGATTGGGACGGCTGCTACATCTGCATGGATCGCTGCAGGGCTGGCAGTCCAGAAGGTTTACCTGCGGCATTACCGCCTGATCAACATCATTCTTGCTGTTACTTTATTGGAATGTGTATACAGCATATTGAAATAAAAGTCTGTGGATATGGTGGCGGCGGTTTTATGAACCTTTTTTACTTTAAATGAGCTTCCATGCTTTGTGGGGCTGGGCTTTTTTAGTCAGAGAGCATGCTCCGGGGCTTAAGGCGCTGCTGCGGGGATACGTTTGCAATGGCGTTATGAGAAATATCTGCCGAAGCACCGCGACAATATCGGTAAGAGGCGGGAGGGCTATATTTCCTTTAAGGCGGCAACCTCTTCCTTGGCTAAAGCCCGGAACTGGCCGGGAACCAGGGCTTCATCCAGAACAAGGCTTCCCATGGAAATCCGTTTCAGATAGAGGACTGGTTTTCCGATGGCCCGGAACATTCGCTTTACCTGGTGGAATTTTCCCTGGCGGATGATCAGCTCCACGAAGCTGACGGCCTGGCTGCCTTCTGTTTCACAAGAAAGAAGTTTTGCCTCTGCCGGAAGGGTAGGGGCCTTTTCGCCGATATCAATGCCTGTTTCCAGGCGGATGAGGTCATCCGCGGTTATAGTTCCGGCGGCCTTTACCAGATAGGTTTTGTCAACATGATGCCTGGGTGAGAGCAGCCGGTGGGCCAGAGGCCCGTCATTG
>CAJUQB010000187.1:0-610 GCA_910588285.1 uncultured Lachnospiraceae bacterium | reverse complement strand
ATGAGAAGCAGACCCTCAGTGTCTTTGTCCAAACGTCCCACGGGAAAGAGGCCTTTTCCCGGAGCGTCCTTCAAAAGAGAGAGCACAGTAGGAGCCGTGTTATCGTCAGTGGCAGATACATATCCGGCAGGCTTGTAGAGCATGTAATAATCATGTCCACAGTGGGAAAGCGGTTTTCCCTGGCAGAGGATTTCGTCTGCGGAGGGATCGACTTTCTGTTCCGGCCGGAGTCGGTGTTCTCCATTGACGATGACGAGCCCCTTCTTTAAGAGAAGCTTAACCTGGCTTCTGGTACCGAGGCCGGAGTCGGCGAGGAACTTGTCCAGACGTAAAAGGCTCATGGGGTTTTCTCCTTTTCGGGCAGGGTGACATCAATCTTCCTTAGAAACAGGGCCAGTAAAAAGGCAGCGGCCGCGAAAGCGAAGCAGAGCCAGAATACTGTCCGGCTTCCTGACATTTCGTAAATGCCGCCGAAGAGCAGGCTGAAGAGGGCGCGGCCGCCCATGAACACCGCGTTATAGATGGAAGCGGCGGAGCCGATGGAGGTTTCCGGAACCACCTGGCGGATATACTGGACATTCAAGCCGGTGGTGCAGGCCGTGGTCAGGAA
>CAJUQB010000186.1 GCA_910588285.1 uncultured Lachnospiraceae bacterium | reverse complement strand
AGTCCTATCGTGAAAAGGATAAAATAACAAATACCCTTTTGACTACCTAATCATTATATATCTGCTGTCGTGTTGCAACTGATGTTGGAATGGATTTAACTGCTTTGTATGGAAAATTTGGTCTATGAGAATTTACATAGACCCCTTTTTCTGTTTTTCCTCCTTTAATTTCAACACCATATGTTCCATTAGTTATGGTAGTAGGAAGTAGCAGATTACCAATTGTTCCATCAGAAAATTCTAATTCACCCAGTTTGTTTATGTTTGGCTGACTATCATTTGAGGATGTTAATCTATCAATAAGTTTTTGACCAAAAGATTTTAAGCCATTGAAGTACTTTGAAACACCTTTCTCATCTTTTTCGTAAGAACTCACAAACTGAGGGTTCCACCCTGTACTCTTTGAAAGCAGATTTAATACTGTTGTCTTTCCAGCACCATTGGCGCCTGTTAAAACAGTTAGATGTTCGTGAAAAAGAATATCAATATCAGAAAATTGGCGCCATTCTTTAATGCTTAACCTTGTAAACATAATTGTAGTCCTCCTTATTTCATAGTAAGATTTCAATTGGGCATCTATATTAAAAGACGCAATTTTGCTTGTTCATGCCATAAAAATACTACTATATTTTTAGTATACCGCAATAATTTTCTAAATGGAATAAAATTATCAAAACAATTGGTGTTAGTTATCAAGTGTGTTGGTATCACTTATGAAACTCTATATAGGTGTTGCCAAGTAATATCCCTATTCTGGTTTAAAAATTGCAAGTCTGACTCTCCGGAAATATTGGTAAATCATTGGTAAAATTGTGTAAGAAATACAAAGAACCTTTGATTTATAAGCATTTTACCATGACCAACAAATCCTGCCGTGGCAGCAGAAAAGTACCTTAATCATGTTCTCATATCTCCTTCTTTTAGTTCTAATCCAAAATCTGCCTTTTAAATAGTTCTACATTAGTAAATACTGCATCCATATCAAACCACTTTCCAGTACCCGGTTTTATTTGACCCAACACGTTCTATCAGCCTTTTTGACTTGAGTGAAGAAATGACTCTGTTCACTGTCCTAATGGACTTCCCGCATTTTTCAACAACTTCTGATATAGTGGCATTTTTATTTTTCCTCAAAAAATCTAACACTTCAGATTCCAATTCGGTTATTGTGCCATTTATTGTGCCATTTATTGTGCCATCCTCTGGCATATTATTTCGGTCTGCTCTTGAAAATTCTATTGTAAAATCCGTATCTGTGTCCATATAGCTTATGTCTATATCCGCCAAATTACATAAGGAATATATTTTTCTCAATCCAGAACCAAAGGTTTCTACATCCTTACATAGATAGAGTGTTTTTGATATTACCTCGTTTCGTAAATATGAATGCAAATCACGGTTTGCAAAATCCTCCGGACGAAATGCATTTGCAAAAGATCCTGGGTTAATGATTGCTATACGGTTGGAAAAGATATCGATCTCATGCTGTACTGCCGAGTCATACCGAGCATGGGTAAAACTATTAATGACGGCCTCCCGGATTACGTCAATTGGTATTTCCGGCGTTTCAATTCTGTGGATCCCATCTTCCCCGATCCTGGAACTCCATCTGATATTCTTTACGATATATCCTATCGCCGCATCGATCAGCTCAAATATATTTCCCTCCACGCGGGAAATATCAAGAAATGTATTTTTATGCTCTGTTGCGAATACTGCCATTTTTAATGTAATAGGCTTGTTTTTCGAAAATAACACCTTCCCTGCATTGGTCAATACAGAATGATTGACCAACCCCAGTTTATGCATAAGTATATTTTTGTCTAACCCAAAATCAGGAAACCTCCCGCATGACGTTGCATTCTCGTAAAATCTCTTCAGCACAGCTTCGTCAACATCATCTACCGTCTCGTCAGAAGATTTATTTTCCCAATTTTCCTCATATTCCTGCGCTATCATCATATTACGAAGTTCGCCTGGGGACATTTCCCTATCCTCATCAGCAACCCGTTTATAATATTTGCCGAATGCAGAATATGGTTTTTCTTTCCCTTCAAAGATTACTCTTATTACCTCGACACCGTTTATGATCTCTGTTTTAACCTCCGGAAATATCTGTGGTTTGATTGCTTCGAATATTTTACGTGATACATCCCGTATAGTAGAATCCATGATGGTAAATTTGTAAGGTGTCCCATCGTTTTTCAAGCCAAAATATACCACACCTTGTCCATGCTTATTCAATATACTGGCTATTGAGATCATGGCTTCATTCAGCTCACCTGTTGTTTTCTTAAACTCATGCATTTCATCTTCTCTATACATTCCCAATCCTCCTGAACAATAGAATATCACATTTGGCATAATAAAACAATCAGTTGGCACAATATTTGGCATAATAAATAATCTTTACAGACACCAAGCTCCTTTTTGGAGATTCCATTTTCATACATACGCACTTTTTCCAGCGGTACCGCATGCATCCTGCCAAGCTGGAATTCAAAATAGCGCTTTGGCATCGGATTCTTGATCTGCAACATGGATACTACAGAATCCTCCTCCGCTCTCACATTACGGCGCATGAAAAGCTTTGCATTAAACAAATGGGCATGCCGGTATTCCGACTAGTTCAACAGCATGACCGACATCGTCTTGGCAAAACTGGCCCCATGGAATCATTCCTATGATTACTGTAATAATAGTGCATAAAAATGAACCACCACTTCTCTGCCCTCGCGTAAAAGCACTACTTTTGCATGCCTCAAACACGTATACATATGATTTAGTTCCTTAATCTCTTCTTTTACTGTATATGGAAATATATATTCTTCCCGTATATAGTTCAAACACTTCGCCCAAAAGTCTGCAAATTTCTTAACTGTTGCATAAATTATTACATATGTGTAAGGACATCCAAACGGATAGTAACACGTAAGCACCTTGTCTATATGAGTCTGTATATAATTCCGATCTACAGAAGTAACTCTCAATCCTTCCATCATAGCAATAGGAAATCCTTCTCTACATATTTGTATATCCACCCCACCAGCATTTTTCCCTCTGGAGGAGACTCCTTGCCGGGTTTGATCCTTCATTTCATAGACCATACTAAGAAGATCCCTAATGCCATCGTTTAATTCATCCTCTTTTTTTCCATAAAAAGTTTTGTTCCCTTGTACTTTAAGCAACGCTTTGAGGATATTCTTGCTCATCGTTTCTTCAGTCCACTTATCTTCAGATAGTATTTTAGTAGCTGAAACCGTCGGTTGACCAAGCGTGTCCGTTTCAAGCTTTTCAATAATAGCATCTTCCAATTTAAGGAACCAATCATATAATGTGTTCTGCAAACCTGATATTTCATTAGACCTCTCCGGATAATTTCCCTGTTCTTTCAAATCCCTTACTCGATCTATACACTCAAAATCATTTAAATCTATAAATACAGAAAGGGATTCTCTTTGGGAATAAAACAAATGGCATAAAGCATCTGCAACACTTTCGAGAGAATCTGTATTTCTGCAAAAAGTTCCTGCTATTATCACATAACTTCTAACATACGCCTCTGTATTTTCAAAAAGCAGTTCACTGTTATTTGCTCTGCATAATTTCTGAATCAAACAAGCTTTTTCAACAATCAGCTTACCTTTTTCTGTAATAATTGTAATTCTTGAATCCGCAAGGGCTTCATCAACCACCTTATTATCACGTTTGGAATAGCCTATGTACTGAGGGATCGCAGAAATATCCACTTCACTTTCGATAGCAGGAATATTCTGTAAATTGATATCCTCCTGAATATCTACCGTAAAGTCGCTTGCCCAGGTTATCTGCCTGTCAACGAATCTAGAAGTAGCATCCAGCAAATCCAAACGCCATTCAACCGACTTATTGTCATTTATACTGGCTGCTTTTTGAATCAAGATATGTTGCCGTGATGCAAAAATACTGTAATTGTCCAAAAATTGAAGCGGAGCAAGCACATTACGCCACTGTTCTGCAATACCAGCAAGCGATTTCTCAATAGAGGCCAACTGAACAGCTACACTCGTAATTTCCGAAAAGCGACCTGCTATTAATGCAAGGTCAGATGTTTCTTGTTCCAACTTAACAAGTCTTGAATATTCTGTATTAACATCTATCAGCGCAGTGGTATCTAACGCATTAAAACGCGAA
Organism: uncultured Lachnospiraceae bacterium; assembly: GCA_910588285.1. GTDB lineage: Bacteria > Bacillota > Clostridia > Lachnospirales > Lachnospiraceae > 14-2. The sequence continues at coordinate 487 of CAJUQB010000186.1, read as the reverse complement.
ACTTCTGTCAGCCACGGATTCACTTGTTGCATCCAAGATGTATCTATTGCTGATACTGTACTTGGAAGCGCTGACACAAAACCTCCAATCGCGGTATATCTACTGCTTCTGTCCGGCAAATACATGGATGGTTGCACGAGTTCTTGAAATCGTGTCCCCAGCAGATTTTCTATTGTAGTAATATTGCCAAGCATCTTTTGTAACGGATCATAAGTATCTCGGAGTTCCTGAGCTAAAGTGTTTTCAAACTGATATGCACCGCTAAAGTAAGCAGAACCGACTACACTAATCTGCTGTGCAGGCATAGCCGTAGTTAAGTCAGCATACTGCTCAATTCCTGAAAGCTCTAGTTGCTGTGCCGCTAATCGGAGAGGTTCCATCATTCGCTCTTGTTCCCTATACTCTTTTGAAAGGGACGCAAGGACTTTCATATTGTAAGTAGGTAATAATCCGTACCTTGACAAAATAAAATATCCCCCAGCATTTC
>CAJUQB010000185.1 GCA_910588285.1 uncultured Lachnospiraceae bacterium | reverse complement strand
GTCTGCCACTACGGCAAAGCCCTTTCCGGCGCTGCCTGCCCGCGCGGCTTCTACAGCGGCATTAAGGGCAAGAATATTGGTCTGGAAAGCAATATCTTCAATGGTCTTAATGATTTTACCGATTTCATTGGAACAGTTGCTGATATCTCCCATTGCCTGTATCATCTGCTGCATTTTCTCATTGCTCATGTTCATTTCCGTGCTGACACTGCCTACCACTGTATTGGCCTCCCGCGCATTGTCCGCATTCTGATTTACCTTGTCGGAGATATCATTAATGGAGGCAGCCAGTTCCTGGATGGAACTTGCCTGCTCAGTTGCTCCCTGGGAGAGCGCCTGGGCACCATTTGATACCTGTTCCGCTCCGCCTGCAACCTGGGAGGAGCTTTGGCTGATTTGCAGCATCGTGTCGTTAAGCTTTTCCGCAATGCCCCGGAAAGAAACTAGCAGCGGATAGAAGCCTCCCGTATATTCTTCTTCGCAGACAGAATCCACTGTAAAATCTCCGGCAGCCATTTTAGCAAGGAATTTGTTCTCATCATCAATAATGACTTGAAGCTTGTGGATTAATCTTCGTACCTGTTCTGCAAGAACACCCAGCTCATCCCTGGAGGTATAGGAAATCTCCACATCCAAATCTCCCTCCGCTATCTTGAGAGCGGCATTTTCAATCTCGGAGATGGGCGTCTTAATCAGGCGTATAACCACAAACGAAAAGAAGACTCCCACAAGAATGATAGCGACGATAATTGCCGTCATGAGGCCGATGGCAGTTCTGTAAATAGAAAGGCTTTCTTCTGCCGCAGCGTCACTACCCTCAGTATTGTAGGCAACAATATCCTGAAAAGCACTGTTTAAAGAATTGTAAAGCCCTACGCATTTACCCTCTAAAATAGCACGGGCATCCTCTGTGCGTCCCTGTTTGGCTAATGCCAGCATTTCTTCATCTGCGTCCCTGTATTGTGTCCAGAGGCTCGATGCATTCTCATAGAAGCTTCTCTCTTCTTCGTCAATCAATCCCTCATATGTATTTAAGAGAGTTTCCAAATCCCCCTTTTCCTTTTCGAGATACTGAAGACTGGATTCTTCTACATCGTCCGAAATTGCGGTGAGATATCCTAACTCATTCAGACGGATATTAGAAAGGGTAGCGGTCAGATCCCTTGCCGTATCAACACTGGGAAGCCAGCTTGTTGAAATATCATTTGTCATGTCATTCAGCCGGCCCATAAGAACAAATGACATACCGCCGATAATAAACATGCCAATCAGGGCAACTCCTATAAGGATGTAAAGCTTTAACCTGATTTTCAAATTCCGTATGTAGTTAATCATTTCTCTAATCTCTCCTTCTGCATTTATGGGTGGGGCCGTTACCAGCCGCGGCCCCCCTATTAATTATAAAATAACATGTGTTTTGCGTGTTTTCAAGCGAAAAACAAAAAAGATGTACGCAGCTAAAAATTTTTGCACATTTCTGGTACTTTCTTGACAATTCCGTATTTTCTGTGGTATTCTAAAACACGTTGCGAATGCCCATAAAAAACCGAGGTATATAGGGCTTGCAACCGGTTCCCGGCGTTACGGGAAGACAAAAAAGATATCTGAGGGAAATCTTTTTTGCCCGCTGAGGCGCGTGTGTTCGAGACCTTCCACACGTAAAACAAAACTAAAGGAGATAATGAAAGATGAGAGAGAGAGAAGCAACATCCAAAGCAGTTTTATTCACCGTGCAGGCGGCATTGATTGCAGCCATTTATGTGGCCCTGACCGTCCCGCTTGCCCCCATTTCCTTCGGGCCGATCCAGTTTCGGATTTCTGAGGCCCTTGTGATCCTGCCGTATTTCACTCCGGCGGCGGTGCCGGGTGTGTTTATCGGCTGTCTGATTTCCAACCTTCTGGGGAGCGGCGTGATCTTGGATATCGTATTCGGGAGCCTGGCGACGCTGATCGGGGCGGTATGCTCGTATCTTCTAAGGAAACATAAATTTTTGGTGTGCGTGCCGCCGATCGTATCGAATGTCCTGATTGTTCCCTGGGTGCTCCGAATCGCTTACGGTGCTCCGGATGCTATCTGGTGGATGATGATTACGGTGGGAATCGGTGAAGTTTTGGCTGTCGCGGTGCTGGGCAATGCGCTGCTGCTTCTGTTGGAGAGATACCGCACACTTATTTTTGCGCGGCATCAGGTATAGGTATAAAAGAAAGTGTTTAATCAGCCGGACCGGTTTTTGGTTCGGCTGATTTCATATGCACAGGTTTGCGCAGAGGAAATATACCACTGAAGCGGCGCACGTGCTATAATGAAGATATGAGGAATAAAAGTGTTCGGCGGCAAGGGGGTGAATTTCATGGCGAAGCTTCGCTGTGTCGTGGAGCGGGTTACATATCAGAATCCGGAAAACGGCTATTCGGTGCTTAAGGTGCGGGTGAAGGGGTATCAGGAATTGGTTCCCCTGGTGGGAAACCTGGTGGATGTCACGGTGGGCTCTGTGCTTCTTGTGGACGGGAACTGGAAGGTAGACGCAAAATATGGACGTCAGTTTTTGGCGGAGCGGTGGGAGGAAACCATGCCTGCCACTGTCTATGGGATGGAGAAATATCTTGGCTCCGGCTTGATCAAAGGGGTAGGTCCCAAATTTGCGAAACGGATTGTAGGACATTTCGGCACGGAAACTTTGGAGGTGATCGAGACAGAAATCGAGAGGCTTTTGGAGATTCCAGGCATTGGAAAGCGTCGGGTGGAGCAAATCCGGGAGGGCTGGGAGAGACAAAAGGAAATCAAGAATGTCATGCTGTTCCTCCAGGATCACGGTGTCAGCACGGCATTTGCCGCCAGAATTTATCGACAGTACGGCAATGAGAGTGTTCCGAAGGTGAAAGAGAATCCCTTCCGTCTGGCGGACGATATTTGGGGAATCGGTTTTAAGACAGCAGACGGTATTGCGGAAAAGCTGGGGTTTGAGAAGGAGAGCTTTGTCCGTCTGAGAAGCGGTATCATGTATACTTTGAGCCGTCTGGCGGATGAGGGCCATGTGTATGGAGAACGGGGGCAGCTCTTAAAAAAGGCGGCAGAGCTTTTGGAGGCGGATGAGACGGTCCTTGTCATGACGATGGATCAGATGTTAAAGGACAGAGATCTGATTCTGGAGACAAGGATTGCTTTTGACGAGACGGTGGGGGATGATATCCGGACAGATGCCATTTATCTTCCGCCTTTCTATTTTGCGGAGGTGGGTGTGGCCAATGGACTTTTACGGCTGAAAAGGGAACCGGCCGGGGACCGCCTGTGGACCAGCCTGGAGAGGGCGCGCCTGGAGACAGGAAACCCTGAGCTTTCCGTGGATGTATCCCATATTGAAACTCTGGTACATATGACTTATGATGAGGTGCAGGGGGAGGCTATCCGGTTATCAGCATTCTCTAAAGTAATGGTATTAACAGGAGGGCCGGGTACAGGGAAAACAACGGTGACCAGAGGGATTATCGCTGCATTTAAGGCCGGCGGCCTCAGGGTTTTGCTTGCGGCTCCCACGGGAAGGGCGGCGAAACGGATGACAGAGACTACGGGGTTACCGGCAAAAACCATCCATCGTCTTCTGGAATTCAAGCCTCCGGACGGCTACCAGAAAAATGAGGAGCAGCCGCTGGAGGGGGACGTACTGATTGTGGATGAATGCTCGATGATTGACTTGATCCTGATGAATTCCCTGTTGAAGGCAATCCCCTCCGGAATGCGTCTGATTCTGGTGGGAGACATTGACCAGCTGCCGTCGGTGGGGGCCGGGAATGTACTGCGGGATATCATTGACTCCGGGCAGTTTCCGGTGGTGCGGCTGACCAAAATTTTCCGCCAGGCCACAGAAAGCCGGATTATTATGAATGCCCACCGAATCAACAGCGGAAGACTTCCGGATATTTCCAACGGGGCGCACTCGGATTTCTTCTTTGTCGAACGGGAGGAGGCGGAGGAGGCAGTCTCGGAGATTGTGGATTTGGTGAAGCGCCGGCTCCCCCGGTACTATCATGTGCCTTCCTCCCAGATTCAGGTTCTGACACCCATGCAGCGGGGGGTGGCCGGTGCGGCCAACATGAATATAGCTTTGCAGGAAGCCCTGAATCCCTGCAATGACGGCCTTAGGAGGAGCGGCCTGGTTTTTCGCAGAAACGATAAGGTGATGCAGATCAAAAATAATTATGACAAGGAAGTTTTTAACGGCGATATCGGGATGATTGACTCGGTGAATCAGGAGGAGCGGACGCTGACGGTCCTCTTTGACGACCGCTATGTGGAATATGATTCGGCGGAACTTGACGAACTTACCCACGCTTACGCGGTTACTATTCATAAAGCGCAAGGTTCTGAATATCCGGTGGTGGTTCTGCCTGTGCTCATGAGCCACTTCACCATGCTGCAGCGAAATTTGATTTATACTGGGATCACCAGGGCGAAAAAGCTCCTTGTGCTGGTGGGAACGAAGAAGGCGCTGGCCTGCGCGGTACGGAATGTAACGGTAACGAGGCGCAATACCATGCTGCGGGAACGGCTGAATGCTGCAGTGGGGAATGCCTGGAAGGATAAGTCGGAGGAGTTTAGATGAAAGATTTGGAGAAGCTTGCCGATGCGTGCACGGCGGAGCTCAAAGCGATTGGGATTTCCTGCGGGAGGGTGAGGAACTGGGCCGTCAACAGCCGGGCCAAAAGCCGTTGGGGCCAGTGCAGGAAGATTGCGGAAG
>CAJUQB010000184.1 GCA_910588285.1 uncultured Lachnospiraceae bacterium | reverse complement strand
GCGGCATGATGAGCTGGTGGAACTTTGCGGCCAGAAAGAACTTGCGATCAGGGCGGGGGAGATTCTGGAGAAATATCCCCATGTTGAGGACATTTATCAGGAAGTAAAAGAGATCTACGGGTATACCGGGAAGGATTACGCCGTCATTGTACCGTCACGGATCGAAGAGATCATGGATGAGGGAGAAAAGCTCCATCATTGTGTCGGGAGCAGTGACAGGTACTGGGAGCGCATTGAAAGAAAGGAAAGCTATGTGATGTTTCTGCGCAAGGTTTCTAAACCGGATGCCCCCTATTATACCCTGGAGATTGAACCGGATGGAACGGTACGGCAGAAAAGGACCATGTATGACCGTCAAAAGGCGGATATCAAAGATGCGGAAAAATTCCTGCGGGAATGGCAGCAGGTAATTTCCAAAAGGATCACCGCAAAGGAAAGGGGACTTGCAGAAAAGAGCCGTATCTTACGGAACCAGGAGTTTACAAAGATGCGGGAGAATCAGGTCATCATCCGTACCGGCGATCTGCGGGGCCAGCTTCTGGTGGATGTTCTGATGAAGGATCTGATGGAGAACAAAGAGGAGCTTGCGGGAACTGCATTGGCAGATGCCGCTTGATAAGTATGTGGCAGGGTGTTTCAGGACATCCTGCCCTTTTCAATGGTAAGGAGGAACTTATGGTAAAAAATCTGAATCAATTAAAAAAGACCATAAAGAAGGGAACCTGTTTGGAGATTCTTGTTCACTGCAGGCCGGAATTTACAGGGCAGAAACGCAGGGTTACGATGGCAAATACCCAAGGCTTTTACAGTATCGTCCCGGATGAGCCAGACCATAAAGTGAGCTTGGCAAATGATGGAAAGGGATTTGTTCTCTGGTGGTGTAGTGCCTCCGACTGGGAGTTTCATGACGGCATCTGCAGTATCTACTGCAAAGGCAAAGAACATACCGAAGAATTTTTGGTTATGTCCTTCCATATCACAGGGCAGGAGGTGGCTTAAATGGTACAGAACGCATGGGAAAAAATACAGGCATTGACCGCACAGTTAAACCGGTACAGGGATGAATATTATAACAGCAATGCCCCGTCCGTTTCGGATGAAGTCTATGACCGAATGTATGACGAACTGGCGGCATTGGAGAAGGAAACGGGGATTTGGATGGCTGATTCCCCCACTCAGACAGTGGGCTTTCAAGCAGTCAGTGCGCTTAAAAAGACAGGCCATCCGATCCCGCTGCTCTCACTGGACAAGACGAAAAGCGTGGAGGAACTGGTCTCCTTTGCAGGGGAGCATCAGATTCTTTTGATGCTGAAGCTGGACGGCCTGACGGTCAAGCTGACTTATGAGGACGGGAAACTGGCCGAGGCTGCCACCCGTGGTGACGGAGATACCGGCGAAGTGGTGACACACAATGTCCGGGGCATTTCCGGGATACCACAGCACATTCTCCACAGGGAACGTCTGGTGGTGAGCGGGGAGGCGTTCATCCGCCCCGGTGATTTTTTGAAACTGCAGGAAACCCTGACGGACAGCAGCGGTGAGCGTTACAAGAACGGAAGGAACCTGGCTGCCGGCTCCGTGCGCCTTCTGGATGCGGCGGTCTGCCGGGAGCGCAGGGTGATGTTCATGCCCTTTGCCGTGGTGGAAGGATTTCAGGAAATGGGATCAAAATCCCAGAAACTGCGGAAACTCCCGGAACTGGGCTTCCAAGTCTGCAAATTTGTCATCAGCAGGAGGAAGCTGACCAGCCAGGAGATGGCGGACGGCATCGGGAATCTGCGGCAGTTTGCAGAGGACAATGACATCCCCATTGACGGGATCGTGGCCTCCTATAACGACATTGCCTTTTCCCGGTCCTGCGGCAGGACAGGACACCACTATAAGGACGGGCTGGCCTTTAAATTTGGGGATGAACTCCACGAGACAAAGCTGCTCTTCATTGAGTGGAATCCTTCCCGTTCCGGGGAGATCTCACCGGTGGCAGTTTTTCAGCCGGTGGAGATAGACGGATGCGGGGTATCCAGGGCAAGCCTGCACAACCTTTCCTTTATCGAGGGGATGGAGCTGATGCCCGGCTGCCGGATACTGGTCAGCAAGCGGAACATGATCATCCCCCATGTGGAGGAAAATCTGGACCGTGGCCGTTTTGTCATGGAGCAGGCCGTTCCGGAAAGGTGCCCCTGCTGTGGGGAACCTGCCCGCATCCATGAGAGCCGTTCCGTGGAAAATGGAAAAGATAAGATTACTAAGACCCTGTTCTGCGATAACCAGAGCTGTGAGACCAGACGCCTGCGCCAGTTCGTGCATTTTGCCAGTCAGAAAGCCATGAACATCGAAGGACTGTCCGAGGCCACTCTGGAGAAATTCATCGGTAAAGGCTGGATTCACACCTACATGGATATTTATGGGCTTGACCGGCATAAGGACGAGATCATGAACATGGACGGCTTTGGGGAGAAATCCTGGCAGCGCCTGTGGGATGCCATCCAGGGCAGCAGGAACACCACCTTTGAGCGGTATCTCATCGCCATGGATATCCCTATGGTGGGAAATACGGCCAGCCGGACCCTTGCCGGGGTGTTCCACAGTGACCTGGAGGAATTTCAGGACGCGGTGCATCGGCAGTATGATTTTACGCAGCTCCCCGATTTTGGGGATACCCTGCACAACAATATCCATGAGTGGTTTTATGATGAAGAAAATCTGTATATATGGGAGGTATTACAGCAAATGTTGCATATCGAAAAAAGGACAGCGGAAGAGAATACGGCTGCAGTAAGGGAAAATCCTTTTGTGGGGGTGACCATTGTGGTGACCGGAAAAGTGGAACCCTATACCCGCAGCGGCATCAATGAAATGATTGAATCCCTGGGCGCCCATGCAGGAAGTTCGGTGAGCAGGAAAACGGATTATCTGGTCTGCGGCGAGAACGCCGGAAGCAAACTGGCGAAAGCCAGGGAGTTGGGCATAAAGGTCCTGACGCCGGCACAGTTTTTCCAGATGGCAGGCGAGTGAAAGACCCCTTAACAGGCTGCGGCCAGAAACAAGTAAATCATAGTATACGGGGAGAGGGAACAGGCGCTCTCCCCTGTTTGGAAGGAGGCTATAAGATGAATAACAGGACGATGATAAAACTATCCGCATCCGAGGACTGCATTACCCTGCGGACGTTCTCTAAAGATTGCCACTCTCCCCAGGGCTTTGTCCTTACGGAGAAGGAACTGCTGGAACTGGAAGAAAAAAGATATATGACGGTATCCGATATCCACTCCTTTGCAAAAGTGTCATTACGGAAGTCTTTCGAGCAGGCAGAGATTCTGGAAATAGAATTTACCTGGCTCAGTGACGCAGGGGGAGGGAAGGTGTCCGGCAGGACAGAAACGGTCCGGCTTTCCTATAAGAAATTTAAAAGTTCCATAAAGCAGAGCCGGGAGGACAGTATGCAGATAAAGATGCTGTCTTTAGAGGAAAGCGGCAGGCCAAAGATTGAGTTCCAGAGCAGAAGAAATCTGAAAGCAGTTGCAGAAACCAAAGCATTGCGGAAAAAACTGGGGAAGTTCATGGCTGACCATTTCCTGCGATGGAAAGGCAGCAGGCAGATCACGGTGTATGATGATTTTGAACCGTACAGCTTTTTCTTCCGGGAACAGACGCCCTATGGGGCCGGCATATGTGGGGGAGTCATCCTCCACGGCCGGGAGAATCTGGAAAAGGCGTACTATGGGATACATACCTGACCGGAGAGGGCAGGACAAGTTATGGTGTAAAAAACAGGACACGGCAGTCAATATGCTGTCGGTCCTGTTTTTTTATTTTTTTGTTGAAAAAAGACGTATTCAATGCGTAAAGAATAAGTATAAAGGAAAAAAGGAGATGAAAAACTATGTTAATTGCAATCGACCATGGGAACAAACAAATGAAGACGATCCACAGCAGGCCCTTTGTGTCCGGGCTGGTGGAGAGCATTGCCAGGCCGTTCGGCAGCGACATCCTGGAATATCAGGGAAAGTTTTATACGTTGTCAAACCAGAGGATTCCTTATAAAAGAGATAAGACGGAGGATGACCGCTTTTTCATCCTTACCCTGTTCGGGATCGCGGAAGAACTCCATTTAAAGGAAAGGTATGGGGAAGAGGTAGTGCATGTCTCTCTGGCAGTGGGGCTTCCGCCAGCACATTATGGGGCGCAGAACCAGTCCTTTATACGGTATTTTTCTAACAGGGGCATTGTAAATTTCCAGTACCGTGACAACCCGTACACTATCTATATTGAGGATGTGCGCTGTTATCCCCAGGCTTTTGCGGCGGCGGTGACCATGATGGACAGGCTGTTAGACAAGCCGAGGGTGCTTATCGTAGATATCGGCGGGTTTACGGCAGACTACCTGATGATGCGTTCCGGCCGGGCGGATCTGAGTATCTGCGATTCCCTGGAAAACGGAGTGATCCTGCTCTATAACCGGATTCGGACGAAAGCCAATTCAGAATTTGATATCCTGCTGGAAGAAACGGATATTGACGGTATCTTAAAGGACGGTGAGAGCACCTATGCCCCGGAAGTCTCATCCCTTGTGGAAAAGCTGGCGCAGGATTTTGTAAATGACCTGGCAAACAGCCTGCGGGAGCGTATGCTGGATCTGATGTCCGGCATGGTGGTATTTGTGGGCGGCGGGGCTATTTTACTGCGCCGGCAGATCGAAGCTTCCGGGAAGGTGGGAAATGCGCTATTTGTGGAGGATATCAATGCCAATGCAAAGGGGTATGAATTTCTCTATAAGATGGAAACGGCAGGCAGGTGAGCTTATGGGTGGAAAGAAAGACCGGGAGCGGTTCAGTATCAAATTTGTTACCATACCGCCTGCGGCGGCACAAATGATAATGAAAGTCTCAAT
>CAJUQB010000183.1 GCA_910588285.1 uncultured Lachnospiraceae bacterium | reverse complement strand
TCGCTTCCGCACGGCTCTCGTCCGTTTCAAAGAGGTCATCGTATGCGGTCAGCTCTATTTTGTTTTCTCTGCTTCTCGCCAAGCTCCGCCACCTCCTTTCCGAACTGCTCGTAAGCGGCGGCTACCTTGCCGCCTTTGTCGTAGGCAAAAATGCTCTTTCCCTCTGCGGTGGCTTCCACGGCTCGGATGGAGTGGGGGATCTGTGTGTCGAATACTTTAATCCTCTGCCCGTAGGCACTTTTTACCGTTGCCGTGATTTCCTTAGAGATGTTCGTGCGTGGCATTACCATCGTCATAAGGATGCCGTCAATCCGCAGGTGCGGGTTGATTTGCCGTTTGACCTTAGACACGGAGCGAAGCAACAGCTCTAAGCCTTTGGCGGAAAGATAATGGGGCTGTGTCGGGATAACCACGCTGTCAGCAGCCGCAAGCGCATTGATTGTCAGCATACCCAAGCTCGGCATACAATCAACGAGGACAGTATCATAATTCTTTTTCACCTCATTGATGCAGGTTTTCAGCACGCTTTCACGGCTTATGGCGTTAATCAGCCTTACTTCCAGTCCCGACAGTTCAATGTTGGACGGGAGCAGGTCAACGCCCTCGTCATGGTGCAGGATGCTTCTGGAAACATCGACGGGTTTATCATCAATGATGTCCTGCATGATGGTGGAGAGCGTATCGGGCAAGTCGTCTGGTCGGCTGTAACCGAGCGACATGGTTAGATTTGCCTGTGCGTCGGCATCAATGAGCAGTACCTTTTTGCCCTGCTGTGCCAGAGTTACGCCCAGATTGACCGCCGTGGTGGTCTTTCCGACGCCGCCTTTCTGGTTGGTTAAAGCAATCACTTTGCAATTTGACATAGGGTGCGTCCTCCTTTCGCATAGATTTAGCCACTTTGTCAAGGTGGCTATGTAACAATATCAGAGAACGACAGAACGCAAAAAAGCCGCTTACTCTTAAAAATCAATAAGAATAAACGGCTCTGTGATGTGCCTTAGACATATTCAATTTTCATTCTCTTTACTGGTGCGTTTACGACCTTGAATATCAGTTCGTCAACGCAGTCTGTATATCTGCCCTGCTGTATGAGTTGGTTTTTCAGTTCTACAAGGCTATGTAATAAAATACTCCTTTCTTGGCTGTCCACATACAAATGGTTCTTCTTTTCTCTCATAAGGTATCAACCTCCTTTATAGCTTCATTATAAGCTCAAATTCATTCTTGTACAAAGCTATAAAAATACTTGATTCCTTAGTTTTATAAACATCTTCCATCTAAATACTCAATTGCTGTTGAAATTAATGTCAAGCATCTCTTATAAAAATATTCAAAGTGCCTTTTATCTTGAATATCAACCTTTGTTGTTTCATGGTGTCTAATTCTAAAATCATTTCCGAGAGATGTAAGTGCATGAAATTCTCTATCAAATAATTCCATAAACGCTTGTTGATTATTTCCCATGTCCTTTACAATCTTATTTACAGATTTCTTTTTGTCTATGGATGGGGAACAGTAATACGTTTTTAATCTTTCAAATGCATCCCAAAGTTTTTCTACTGCAATTTGCATATTATTTGCATCATAATATTTAGATGCCTCTTGCAACAATTCTTTCAATCCAGCTTCTTCCACTACTCCTAGTGAGTTTTGGGTTATTTGAACATCAAATGAATTTACTATTTTCCCATTACTAAGCTGAAACGCAATATCATTCAACTTTAGTATTGTATTAATTTGGGCTTCAAAATCATCCAACATACTATGTCTGGCAAAAAGCTCTATTGCGTCCAAAACACAAAATGGCAAATTAGAGATTATAAAATCTTGCAAATTATCAGTTTCAACATATTCCTTTTGATTATTAAAGCACTTTGGCACATAAAACTGTCTTATGTCATAAAATACATCTGCCGCTATATTGGTACTGTAATTATATCCTGTATCATCAGTTGCTTGATATTCTATATTGCATCGTTCCAAAAATTGATAAATTTGATTCCTGGCTTTTCGATTTATGGACAAAACTATCCTTTTTTCTTTTATATCTTTCTCATTCCTTTGAGAATATGGAACAAACAATGCACTTTCCTCTCGCTGAAATATTCTCCATCTATAAACCTCACGGTTAGATACTTTTTCCGCTGGATAAAGCTCATATCCATCATTTTGCAATAATTTATTGATTTCTGTTAAAAATTCTTTCCAGTAACCTTTTTCATATCTGACAGCAGGGTGGAACACTTCACATAAAAATTTTAAATATGTTTCATCATCACCATTTTGCAAATAAAATCTTTCATCTTCAAAAACCCAACAATCAGAATAATCATCGTTATTAACTGTATGTTGCCAAATATCCTGTTCTGCATTTTCATATCTTGAATCATTGCTTGGCATATCTTTCAACTTATATAACCTTTTAAGGAAGTCTAATTCTTCAAGCCTACCAAAATAGGGATACGGAACAGTTCTAGTTGCAAAAAAATCATCTATTTCCAATCCATTTTTAAATAAATCCAAAATGTCACGTTTTGTTATTTCTGTGATGCGATTCACTTTCTTTTCCTCCTCCCAAATATATCTAAGTATTTTTATATTACTACTTCTAACAAATTCTTTCAAGAAAAGCGTACCACTATCTCTAATGATACGCTTATGATTATCAGATAACTTCAAAATGCTTCAACGCATCCTTTATCGCTTCCACTTTCTCCGCTGTCGGATGTTTCCTCGGCTGTTTCAATTCCTCTACCGCATTAGGGGCATCATACATCGGCAAACCTAAATCTCGTTTTACCTCTGCGATATATGCGGTATGTACTTTGAAGCCATACTTCGCTTCTATGTACCCCTTAATCATCTTGTATGTAACTCGCTCTTTCGGCTTATACGCTTCAGCTCTCTTGGCAATATTATCAAGTGGCACTTTGCCCTCACCCTCGCCAAACTCCACTTTTACGTTGATTACGCTATCGGGTTTTTTGTGGGAAAGCATTACAACCGTCTCCACATGCACCGTCATCGGGAACATATCCACAGGCTGCACCCGCTCCAGCCTGTAGCCCGCACTGCACAGCACCTTCAAATCTCTGGCGAGGGTGGCGGAATCGCAGGAGACATAGACGATCCGCCCCGGCTCCATCTGCACCATAGTGGCAAGGAGCGCTTCATCACACCCCTTCCTCGGCGGATCAACCAGGATCACATCTGCCCGTTCTTCCGGATGGGCCCTGTACCAGTCTGGCAGTATCTCCTCTGCCCTTCCCTCAAAAAATTCCACATTGGTGATATGGTTTATGGACGCATTTTCCCTGGCGTTTTTTACAGCCGCCGGAACAATCTCTACTCCGTATACCTGACTCGCTTCTCCGGCCAGAAACAAGGAGATCGTGCCAATCCCGCAGTAGAGATCCCACACAGTCTCCCCGCCGGTAAGACCTGCAAACTCCAGAGCTTTCTTGTAAAGCTTCTCTGTCTGCTGAGGGTTCACCTGATAGAAAGACTGGGGGGCAATCCGGTAAGTCAGACTGCCGATTGTGTCGGTAATGCAGGGTGCGCCGGCCAGGAGAATGATCTCATCTCCCAGGATCACATTGGTTTTCCGGCGGTTTACATTGAGGGAGACGGATGTCATCCCACTGACAGCCATCAGGCGATCCGCCAGGATCTGGCTGTGGGGAAGGCATCTTCCATTGATCACCAGGCATACCATGACTTCTCCCGTGTGATATCCCGTGCGGATCAGCACATGGCGCACCAGACCCTCGTGGCGCACCTCGTCGTAGGGCGGAATTTTGTATTCTTCCATAAAAACGCGGACGGTTTCCAGAATCCGGCTGCTTACCTGCGAACCCAGAAAGCATTCTTTTATCTCGATGATGGAATGGGTGCGTCCCGCATAAAAACCGTAAATGATCTGGCCTTCCTTCCCCCGCCCAAAGGGGAACTGTCCTTTGTTCCGATATCGGAATCCCCTGTTTCCCTCCGGATCCATGTCCATGCCGACGATGGGCTCCATGGGAAGCGCCGCCTCATCAAAACCGCCGATCCGTATCAGATGGTTCCGCACCTTGTCCTCTTTAAAAGAAAGCTGCCGCCCATAGGACATGGCCTGCAGCTGGCAGCCGCCGCAGGGCGACGCAGCCGGACAGAGGGGCTCCACCCTAAAGGGTGATGGCTCCAGAATGCGGAGCAGCTTCCCGTAGCCATAGGTCTTCTTCGCCTTGACCACCTTGCCCTCGATGCGGTCTCCGATCAGCGCATCTTTAACAAAGAGGGTATAGCCATCTACTCTGCCTATACCCTCTCCCTGTTCACTCATGTCTTCAATCCTGGTCTCAAATATCTGATTCTTTTCCAAACTATAATCTCCATCTCTGTCTCCCCGCGGGGAGCAAAATTTCATCTGCATTCAATACTGGATTTTTCTCTACCACTCCGAAGTCATGCGCACATTGGAGTCCAGAAGGCGATTGAAGCCCAGCCATCCATGATTGTTCGTATTCCCCGCAAAAAGCTCCTTAAAGGTCTGCATTTTTGCATCCAGGTTGTCTGCGAAATTCAAAGCCATCGCCTCCGCCAGAGCCGGTTTTTTGGGGGAACCGTACTCATATTCTCCGTGGTGGGCCAAAATGCAGTGCTTAAGCTCTGCCGCAAGCTTTGCCGGAAATCCCGGAATCTCCCTGATCTTCTCGTCCAGCATGACCGTCCCGATGACGATATGTCCCAGAAGCTGCCCCTCATCCGTATAGTCGTTTTCCGGGAAATCAGACAGTTCCCTGGTCTTTCCGATATCATGGAACAGGGCGGCTCCCATCAGAAGATCCCGTTTTAAGAGCGGATACTGCCCGCAGTAAAAGTCACAGAGCTTCATCACACTTAGAGTATGC
>CAJUQB010000182.1 GCA_910588285.1 uncultured Lachnospiraceae bacterium | reverse complement strand
GCAGGAAGGGGAATGAATTTTGCAGCCAGAAGTGCAAGAACCAGTTTAATGTCTATAAATCAAGGGAAAAGAAAAAGGGGAACAAATCGGATAACCGCTAAAAAATGCTTTCAGCACTTTGAAGATTGTGGTATATTGAACATAAAGAAGGACATCTGCGTCAACAGATGCCCAACAGGAGTTACCGATAGACGGTTAGCCCGATTAAATTCTCATGCAATTGTCGGATTTTTATTTGTTCTGCAATCCTATCCCTGCATTTAGCCTTGGATGTAATAAAAGAATGCGCACTTACTATGAGCAGCACCTGGTCTGTAAAGAGTAACTCTTGCGGAATGAATGGGGTAGCCGATAACGCTTCCTTTACCGTTCCTCCCGCACAATGTACAGGGGCCGCTTTTTATTTTCCATGTAATCCTTGGAAAGGTATGCGCCGATGATGTAGAGAAACAGCATCTGTACCCCTGCCAGCAGCAGTACCACAGAGAGCAGCACAGAGAAGCCGGAGACAGCCTGGGCCTTCACCCCGCAGATTACCAGGCTGACAATCAGGTAGAGGATGGCTCCCATCACCAGCAGGATCCCGGTGGCTCCCGCCAGCTTCAAGGGTGTGGTGGAGAAGGCCAGGATTCCCTCCATGGCATAGGAGAACAGGCTCTTGATGCTCCATTTGCTGACCCCCTGCTGCCGCTCCACATTCTGGAACTCAATCCATTTGGTGCGAAAGCCCACAAAGGAATAGATCCCCTTCATGTAACGGTTGTACTCCTGCATATTGAGGATGGCCTCCACCATGGTGCGGTTCATCATCCGGAAATCCCCGTATCCGTCAGACATATCCATATGGGTCAGGCCCTTGCTCACATGGTAGAAGGCCCGGGAAAATATGCTCCGAAGGATGCCGTCCCCGTCCCGGCCGCAGCGCTTGCCGCCGCAGCAGTCATAGCCCTCCTCATGGACGGCCCGGTACATCTGGGGCAGCAATGTGGGGGGATGCTGCAGGTCGGCATCCATAATCACGCAGTAGTCGCCGGTGGATTCCTTTAATCCCGCGTACATCCCCGCCTCCTTGCCAAAGTTCCGGGAAAAGGAAATGTAATGGCAGCGGGAATCCTCTTCTGACAGCCCCCGCAGAATCTCCAGAGTACAGTCTGCGCTTCCGTCGTCCACGAACATCAGCTCATAGGTAATCTCCTCCATGGTATTCAACACCTTCGTTGTCTCTCTATAAAATGCCTGTAATGTCTCCTCCTCATTGTAACAGGGGACAATCACGCTGATTTTCTTTTTCTCCATCGTCATTTCCGTCATCTCGGCTCTCTCCTTCTTTATACTTACTTTCTACTTCTTTCCTCGATTCCACACCAGCACGCCTCTCCCACAGAAGCAGCAGCACAAATGCCGCAGCTCCCAGAACCGTTCCCAGCAGGCCAATGCGGTATCCCGGCGCTGTATATGCAATGGCAATCTCATGGCTTCCCCCGGAAAGAGGGAATCCCACAAAAGCCGTATTCACCTTCTGTGGCTCTACGCTTACTCCGTCCACCAAAATCTCGTAGCCCTCCCGCCAGGGGTAAGAGGTCACAAACCAGCCCTCCTCCGGCATCCGGATCAAGCCCTGGTACACATTGGCATACCCTCCGCCAGCCTTAGCCCCGGCTGCACGAGCCTCTCCGCTCTCTGTAGCGGCTTCTTCGGCCAGCGCATCCGGCAGGATGATCCTGCGGCTGCCCCACTCTTCTGGCTCAATTGCCGTCCACTGGATATCCGTCAGGGTGTAATCTCCGTCGGAGCGCTCCATCTCCCAATCCTTTGGCGTTCCTTCCGCGGCCATCACGTAAGTAAAAATCCGGTTATTGTTGGGATAGGGCGCATTCTTGGCCGACAGCTTATTCCGAATTCCATTTAAGCTGATAACCACCGGATTTTTGCCGGAGCTGTCAACGGCAAGCCTGGCTATGGCAATGGGAATGTCCGTCTCAAGCCCCGGGCACAGCTGCTTCAGCTGATCGGCCAGAAGCCCCACGCCCAGGGGATCCTCCTGCTCTGTGCCGGCCTGCCCGGCAGCTTCCTCCTGCTGCCCGGCCCTTCTCAGAGCCTTGGGATCCGATGTTTCCAGAAGCTTTTCTTCCAGCACCGGCGCCTCGGTTGTTCCGTAGCAGATGGGAAGCACAGAAGGATTTTCTGCCAGTGCAAATCCGTCCTTTTCTAATTGCACCGTATATCCTGCCGGAACCTGATCCGCATTGCAGAGCAGATACCGAACCCCCAGAAAATAATTGGCGCAGGGGTTCACCCCAGGCAGCAGCGCCACCCGGTTGTTGGCAGGAATGGCATTTCCAATGGTATTATAATAAAAGGTACTGTATCCATCATTGTTAATGGAGGAGTACATAGAGCTGCGTTTGGTATCTCCATATAGAAGATTGCAGGTCTGGAACCGGTCCGTAATCACGTCAAACCGGTAATTGGGATCTGCCGCCACGCTGGCAATCTCTTCCCTGGTAAAACGGCTCTGGCGCTGATCGTCAGATGGTACATACTTCTCATTGCAATTCAGCGCAACACTTGTCACCACAGGAGCTGCCATCAGCAGCAGGAATCCTGCGGCCAGCAATCTCTGATGCCCTCCCGGCCTTTGGGCTGTTTTCTGCTTTCCCTCCCAAAAACGGATCATATAGTTCAAAACCACCCAGAGAACCAGGGCTCCGCCATCCAGCAGTACAATCTCCTCCCACTGGGGCATCTTCCATCCGTCACAAAATCGTGGGACAAAGCACAAAACCGCCGGCCAGAGCCTGGCCTTCTGCTCTTTTGCCCAGACACGCTGGAGGGTCTGGGCCGTCACCAGCACCAGCACCGGCACAAAGGGGATCAGGATCTTCTCCCTGGCATAGAGAAAGCCGTTAAGCACCAGATTCACTGCCGGTACTGCCATACAGAGCAGCAGCACGCCTGACAGGAACCGTTTCCCCTTGACAGCCAGGGACAGCAGCAGACAGTAGAGGACCAGCAGCGTCATACCGCAGCTGTAGGAGGAATAGAGCAGTCCCCGGAAGCTTAAATCCACTGCCTTGATAGACGTTTTGGCAAAGCTTCCTGCATCCTTGGAGGTAGACAGGATGTCAAGCCCCGTGGGAAGCAGCAGAACCATAGTCAGCGCAATGGAGACCCCTACGCACACAGCCAGCCGGCCGACCATACCCAGAAGCTCCTTCCTTTTGTCCCGGGCAGGCATCCCATCGGCAGCCCAGCCCTCCAGTACCAAATACAGGCCGTAAATTCCCACCACGCACAGACAGGCAATGGCATAATAAAAGCTGTGGAGGTACACCAGCGACAGCGACAGAATCAGCAGGCCGCTGCGCCCCTTCTTCCAGAGACGGTCCACCCCCAGCAGCGCCAGCAGCAGATATGGCATATAATTTACAAACATGATCTGATGGTGGAACTGGAAAAAGCTTCCGGAGCAGACCAGAAGCAGGGCGCCTGCTGCCGAAAACGCCCTCTGCAGCCCTTTTTTCCGCAGCCACAGATACATCAGAAGGGCGCTTGCCGCAATACAGAGGATAGCATAACCGGAAATAATATAGCGCATGTCAATCCCCGGCACCAGGCAGGAAAACAGAACATCCGGCCGAAGCAATCCGTAGTAGGCAAAATCATAGACGCTGCTGCCCCCGCCCAGATTGATATACTGGGGAATCAGGCTGCGCTGGGTCAGCATAGCGTCCCTAAGGCTCTCCGCCACAGCCACATGCTGGCTGATCCAGTCTCCTTCCGAACCGAAGATCATAACGCCACCCTGCTCCTGCCGGAGGCTGTACCAGCCTCTCTGCCTGCTGCAGGACAATCGCGTCCTTCTGCTGCCGTCCTGCGAAATACCAGGAGCTTACTTCCCGCATAATTCATAATTGTCACGATCACACCCACCGCCAGCTTGGTGGCCAGCTTCTCGAAATGCAGCCCGTCTACCAATGCCGCCATGAGAAGCACCTGTACCAGCCCGGAACAGAGCCGGGTACCAACGAAGCTCAGTAAATTCCCCTCACAGCCAAATACAAATCGCCGGTTGGTAGCATAGGCAAACAACACTGCCACAAACCATGCCGCAGCCGTGGCTGTGGCCGCCGTTACATCCAGCCCGTGCAGTACGGCCAGATAAGCCAGCAAATCCACCAGGGTGGTGAGGCCGCCGAAAATCAGATACATGACAATCTCTTTTATCTCTTTTTTCCATAATAGATTCCAAAGCTTTTTCATAAAAAATGCCCCTTTCTTTCACTGACTCATATACTATCAGCCATTGTTTAAAGAAAGGGGCAGATAAATCTTAACAAATCTTAGATTTTTCTTAAGACACATATCAGATTCATCACTTATTTTCGGGTTATTGGGGTTCTTCCCGCATACTGCCGCATATTGTTACAGTATTTTTAATAACAACTTGATTTTATTATAATTTTTGATGATATCTTTTTCATGCTTCGTAAAAAAAGTATCATATACGGTCAATCCTCATTTTCTCCCCTACTTTCCAACTTGTTATTGATACAAGGATTTTCTCGCTATATATTTGGTGCATCGTAAGCATAACCTTGTATCAATACATATATACATTTTCCCTTGTGTTTTATGCTTCACCTATGTTATAGTTGGTCATAAGGTAGAAAACAAATGACTACTGGTGAAAAAATCAAGAACGCAAGAAAAAAACTGGACTTACGCAAAAATCATTCGCTCAAAAGACAGGACTTGCAACAGGAACTATCCAGCAATACGAATATGGAGATTACAAGCCAAAAATAGAACAACTTTGCAAGATAGCTGCTGCACTGGGTGTCTATATCAGCGATCTAGTATAAGTGATTTTAAATACCTTTATGATTCAACAGCAGCATCTGGCTTT
>CAJUQB010000181.1 GCA_910588285.1 uncultured Lachnospiraceae bacterium | reverse complement strand
TTACTGCTCTCTCGACTGTCTTGCGCGACAACTTCTATAGTATATCAGGTGCTTTCGAGTTTGTCAACAACTTTTTTACATTTTTTTCAATTTTTTTTAAGTTCTTCCAGAAGCGATTCTGGTCTCACTCTCAAAATCTGCCATCTGTTTCCTGACGGCGAATGTTATACTACCACGTTATGAAATAAATGTCAACTACTTTTTTATATTTTTTTGAATCATGCAATCTAAGGGGTTACTATTCACGGCCCGGGGGCCGCTCATAGTAACGATTCGGGGCGATATTCCGAATTTTGCTACGCAAAAATCGCCCCTCACTCCTGAATTATGTTCTCACGGCCTAGAGCGTGTTTAAAAATTCCTTCCCAATCTCAAAGCAGTCAAAGGTGGCAAAATAATCCCTCGGCGTCTCGGCCCGGCGGATCAGCTGATGGCTTCCATCCTCCTTTAGCAGAATCTCCGCAGACCGGAGCTTACCGTTGTAGTTGTAGCCCATGGAAAATCCGTGGGCGCCGGTATCATGAATGAAGAGAAGATCTCCCATGTCAATCTTAGGCAGGCTGCGGTCAATGGCAAATTTATCATTGTTTTCGCAGAGGGAGCCAGTCACATCATAGATATGGTCACAGGGCTCCTCCTCCTTGCCCATAACCGTAATGTGGTGATAAGCCCCGTACATGGCAGGCCGCATGAGATTCACGGCGCAGGCATCACAGCCAATATATTCCTTATAGATATGCTTCTCATGGATGGCCCTGGTCACCAGGCCGCCGTAGGGTCCCATCATAAAGCGTCCCAGCTCCGTGAACAGCGCCACATTCCCCATGCCCGCCGGAACCAGAATCTCCTCATAGGCCCTGCGCACCCTGCTGCCAATCTCCTGAATATCATTGGGCTCCTCCTGGGGCTTGTAGGGAATTCCGATCCCCCCGGACAGATTGATAAAGGCAATGTCCGCGCCCGTTTCCTGCCGAAGCTCTACTGCCAGCTCAAACAGCACCTTTGCCAGCGCGGGATAATAGTCATTGGTCACCGTATTGCTGACCAGAAATGCATGGATGCCGAACCGCTCCGCCCCCTTGGACTTCAGGATCCGGAAGGCTTCAAAGATCTGTTCCCGGGTCATGCCGTACTTGGCCTCGCCCGGATGATCCATAATATCATTGCTGATCTGAAATACGCCCCCCGGGTTGAACCGGCAGCTGATGGTCTTTGGCACACCTCCAAGCACCCGCTCCATAAACGCAATGTGGGTAAAATCATCCAGATTCAGGATTGCCCCCAGCTGGTTGGCATAGGCAAATTCCTCCTCCGGCATGGCATTGGCCGAAAACATAATATTTTCCCCGGAAAATCCAGCAGCCTTGGACAGCATCAGCTCGGTCAGAGAGGAACAGTCGCAGCCGCAGCCGCACTCTCCCAAAATCTGCATCAGGAACGGGTTTGGCGTAGCCTTTACTGCAAAATATTCTTTGAATCCAGGGTTCCAGGAAAATGCCTCCTTCAGCGCCCTGGCATTTTCACGGATTCCCTTTTCATCGTAAATATGAAAGGGCGTGGGATACTCCTTCACGATCTCCTGTAGCTTTTCATTTGTTACAAAGGGCTGCTTTTTCATATAGTTTCTCCTCTCTTCGTTTCTTTTCTCTTCGTCTCTCCTGTCAGCTCAATCAGCTTTATCTCATTGCGCAGGGAATCCTTAAATACCCTGACAAAATTCTCCTGCCCGGAATAGAGGCAGACGCTGTGCTTTCCTTTTCCCAGCTCACCGGTCAGCACATAGGCCGAATCTGTAATCAGGCCGATCTGCGCTCCCCGCTCCTCTGTCACATAAATAAGTGCACCGGGAAGCTCCAACGGCCCGTCGGTGAGGACAACCACCTTACGCCCTTCCTGAAGCAGTGCGGCAAGGGTCGGAATGAAGGGCGCAAGCAGCGGCCTTGCAATGGACAGATACAGCCGCTGGCCGGCCTGCTGCATCATATGATACATTTTATTGGTCACATTGTCATCCCCGGTAATGGTCAGATACCCCTCCGTCTCCTGCCGAGGGCAGGGCAGATGCTCCAGCAGATATGCCTTCCGCTCCCTTAAGCTCCGCAGCTTATGCTCCAAAAATTCCCCAGGCTCCACCGGCCGGTAGATCTTGGTCTTTCCCTCGGCGCTGACCGCCGCCCCCTTCTCCACCAGCCCGGACAGACCGCTGTATGCATTGGATCGGGAAATTCCTGCCGCCTTGGCCACCTCATAGCCATTCCTGCTGCCGCCCTCCAGAAGCTCCAGGTAGATTTGGGCCTCCTGCCGGGTGAGACCAAAGGCCGTCAGCGCCTCTACCAGATTCGTTGTCTCCATCCTGTACCTCTTTCCATAAAATTGCTGCATCACACAGCCATAAATAGTAGTATCAAACAGGAACACTATACGACTTTTCCATTCTTCTGTCAAGGGGGAAAATTGAAAAAGAATCCTGCTTTTCAGGATTCCCCGCCTGCGGCGGATCGCTTTAGCAATATATTTCCTCTCCGCCGCAGTGCGATCCCGCCCGGAGGGCTTTTTGTGATATCGGAAATCCGGAGGAATTATCAATATCACACAAAAAAAGGCTCCCAACCGGAAGCCTGAAGCCCTCTGCCATTGCCAGATTCCGGCTATGGCCTGTCCATATTCTTTTTCTTACGCATTATTACACAAACACAGTCTGCACCAGAGTCATGTAGAGCACTGTCCCCACACCAATACTTAGCAGATTGTTCCGCTTCCATACATGCAGAATCACCACCACTGCCCCGGCAATCAACTCCGGCAGCCCAAAGGGAAAGGCTGTCACATGGACGGATTTAAAGCAATAGATCACCAGCATCCCAATGACCGCCGGCGGAAGCACCCGCCCCAGGTATTGAATTACCCTTGGAATCTCCTTTCCTTTGGGGAAGATCAGGAAGGGCAGCAGCCGGGTGAGGAAGGTAACTGCAGCCACCACTACTATAATCAACAGGGAACGCATTGTACTAATTGGCATACCGCTCCTCCTTCTCTGTATCCTCCCGGCTCTGCTCCTTTTTCTCAATGATTCTCCGGCAGGACAGCAGCAGCGCCATGATGCAGATCATGGTGGGAAGAATAAAATTATCCCTGCCGAAAACAAGCAGGCACACCAGACCGCATCCCAGCCCGGCCAGGGCAGGGATATGGTTCCTGCTGCCCAGCCACTGCTCCACAAAGATCACAAGGAACAGAGCCGTCATGGCAAAATCAATGCCTGTGGTGGGAAAGGGGATCAGCGCCCCTGCCACCGCTCCAATGACGGACCCCAGCACCCAGTAGCTTTGATCCAGCAGTGCAATGGCCAGCAGGAATTTATGCTCATCCACATCTTTGGGGACATTGGTAATAAAATACAGCGAATATGTCTCATCCGTCAGGGAAAACATCATATACAGCCGCTGCTTACCCATTTTTGCAAACCGCCCCAGCAGGGACAAGCCATAAAAAATATGGCGCACATTCACCATAAAGGTCATAAAAATCACAGAAAGAAAGCTCACGCCGGGGGCAAAAAAATTCACTGCCAGATACTGGCCGCTCCCTGCGTACACCAATATGCTCATCAACGCTGCCCAAATAAAATTATAGCCCTTTTCCTGATACATCACTCCAAAGGCAATCCCGATAAACAGATACCCGGTCAGCACCGGAATTGTATAGGGAAACGCTGCCCGAAAGGCCTTCCCATATCCGCTATGCTTCATCTTCTCATCTTCCTTCATTTTGATCCATTCCCGCGTTACCAGACGAACGCACCCTATTAGATTACATCAACTTCCCCAAAATTTCAATCTTTTTCCCGTTTTTTCATTCAATTTTTGACGGATTTATTACTTTTCACGGGTCAGGAATGCGCACTGGCTGCGCATTCCGTGAGGACATGATTCCTGTGTGAGGGGCGATATTTGCGCAGCAAAATTCGGAATATCGCCCCGAATCGTTGCTATGAGCGGCCCCTGGTCCGTGAATAGTAACACGGATTTCTTTGTTTCATAGGAAAAAAATGTCCTATGAAACAAAAACGCTTTGCAGGATTCTTTTTTAAGAAAAAAGATTGAAAATCCTTCCCCTCCTGTGATATACTGTGTTCATGTATAGAATTTCAGGACAGGAGAATGACAGATGAAGGTACAAGCCATCCAGAACCAGACGGTTTCCTCTGCCGGCACAACCACCGGTGGTACTGGTTCCACCAATGATTTTTCTTCTTATTTACAGGTGCCAAGCTCTTTGGAGGATATCTTCCGGGAAGCATCCGAGACCTACGGCGTTCCGGAGAATCTGCTGAAGGCTGTGGCCAAGGCAGAATCGGAATTTAAGGCCGATGCCACCTCCCGCTGCGGTGCCATGGGTATCATGCAGCTGATGCCTGCCACTGCCAGAAGTCTTGGCGTTACCGACGCCTATGATCCCTACCAGAATATTATGGGCGGAGCCAAATATTTAGCTGATATGCTGAACCGGTATGACGGCAATGTATCCTATGCTCTGGCCGCCTACAACGCCGGCTACAACAACGTAGACAAATACGGCGGGATTCCTCCCTTCAAGGAGACCCAGAATTATGTCGTCAAGGTGCAGGGCTTCCTTCAGGGCGAGGTCGCTGTTCCCAATGTATCCTACAGCGCACCGACAGGTACAGCAGCCTCTCCTTTGACAACTGCCCCTGCGACTGCTCCCGTTCCCGCCCAGGAGGAGAAGGAGGAATCTTATTTTGAGAGCGTAATGAATGAGATCTTTTCCTATGATGATTATCTGAAGTTCCTTGAGAAATATCTGGATATGCGTTCCCTTCAGGAGGAACGTGACAAGGAGGAACTTGAACAGGAAAATGCCGGCTCCAGCATGGCCTATCAGGGAATCCGCTATACCCCTGCCGTGATGCAGCTGTTGATGCCAACGGAAACCGTCTAAATACATACCCCGCCCCTTCACACAGAAAAGGGCGGGGATTTTTATTTGCTGATTCAATTCCCGATTTTCAAATCTTATTTTTCAAACCTTCATTTTCAAACACGCTCTAGTATAAGTGATTTTAAATACCTTTATGATTCAACAGCAGCATCTGGCTTTT
>CAJUQB010000180.1 GCA_910588285.1 uncultured Lachnospiraceae bacterium | reverse complement strand
CCTTTGAGGGGAAGCCCGTAACCGCAGATGATCTCTCTGCCACCGGTTCCATGGCCGCTCTCTTGAAGGATGCCTTAAAGCCCAACCTGATCCAGACCTTAGAGCACACCCCGGCCATTGTCCATGGCGGCCCCTTTGCCAATATTGCTCATGGATGCAACAGTGTCCGGGCGACCAAGACTGCCCTGAAGCTGGCGGATTATGTGGTTACGGAGGCAGGCTTCGGCGCAGACCTGGGGGCGGAGAAGTTCTTTGATATCAAGTGCCGCATGGCAGGCCTGAAGCCGGACGCCGTGGTGCTGGTGGCTACGGTGCGGGCCCTGAAATACAATGGCGGCGTTGCCAAGGCAGACTTAAGCACAGAGAATCTGGAGGCCTTAAGGAAGGGGATTGTCAACCTGGAAAAGCACATTGAGAACCTTCAGAAATATGGCGTCCCGGTGGTTGTAACCTTGAATTCCTTTGTGTCTGATACCCAGGCGGAGACGGATTACATCCGCCAGTTCTGCCAGGAGCGGGGCTGCGCCTTCGCCCTGTCACAGGTGTGGGAGCATGGCGGGGAGGGCGGCATTGCCCTGGCGGAAAAGGTTCTCGAGACGCTGGAGACAAAAGAAAGCCATTTCGCCCCCATCTATGAGGACAGCTTAAGCCTGAAGGAGAAGATTGCCACTGTGGCCAGGGAGATCTACGGAGCAGATGGCGTGACCTATGCCCCGGCTGCCGAGAGGGAGCTGCAGCGGATTGAAAGCCTTGGCATGGGCGCATTTCCGGTCTGCATGGCAAAGACCCAGTATTCCCTGTCAGACGATCAGACAAAGCTGGGACGTCCCACTGGCTTTACGGTAAATGTCCGTGAAGTATATGTATCGGCAGGGGCCGGCTTTGTGGTGGCCATCACCGGCGCCATCATGACCATGCCCGGACTGCCGAAGGTGCCGGCGGCAAACAGCATTGATGTAGACAACAACGGTGTTATCACCGGTTTATTCTAGGAGGGCAGAAATACCATGGCATTCATACTTGACGGAAAACGGATCTCTATGGAGATTAAGGATGAATTAAAGGAAAAGGCAGCATTGCTGAAGGAACGGGGAATCGAAGGGGCCCTGGCCGTGATTCAGGTGGGGGCGGACCCGGCCTCCACGGTCTATGTGCGCAACAAGAAAAATGCCTGCGCCTACATTGGCATTGAATCCCAGGCCTATGAGCTGCCGGAGCAGACCTCTCAGGAGGAGCTGCTGGCTCTGATTGAACGGCTGAATCAGGAGCCGAGGGTGCGTGGGATCCTGGTCCAGCTGCCCCTCCCGAAGCACATTGACGAGGAGGCGGTGCTCCTTGCCATTTCACCGGAAAAGGATGTAGACGGCTTCCATCCCCAGAGCGTGGGAGCCATGGTAATCGGAAAGGACGGCTTCCTGCCCTGTACTCCGGCCGGCGTGATCCAGCTGCTGAAGCGCTCCGGGATTGCCATTGCAGGAAAGCACTGCGTAGTGATTGGAAGAAGCAATATTGTGGGCAAGCCCATGTCCCTGCTGATGTTGCGGGAAAATGCTACCGTGACGATTGCCCATTCCAAAACAGCAGACCTTAAGGCTTTGTGCAAAACAGCAGATATTTTGATTGTTGCCATAGGCCGCCCGCAGTTTGTGACAGCAGAGTATGTCAAAGAGGGAGCCGTTGTGGTAGATGTGGGGATCCATCGGAACCCGGACAATAAGCTCTGCGGGGACGTAAAGTTTGACGAGGTGGAGCCTCTTGCATCAGCCATAACCCCTGTTCCGGGCGGTGTAGGACCGATGACCATTGCCATGCTGATGCATAACTGCGTAGAAAGTATAGAAAAGCTTGAGGGATAATCGGAATGAAATGTGCAAAATGTGGTGCAGAATTGAAGGTTGGCTGCGTGTACTGCTCGGTGTGCGGGCAGGAGGCACAGATTGTTTCGGATGACAGCGTGCTGGAGGAGGAGCTTCTCCGCCAGCTTTTGATGGAAGAGGAAGCATCCCAGGAACCATTGAAGCAGAAAAAGCATGGGGAGCCAAAAAAGCAGGCAGGGCAGAAAAAGCATGAGGAGCCAAAGCCAAAGAAAAAGGGCCATGTGGTTTTGATCGTAGCCTTGATCCTGATCATAGCCCTGCTGGTGCTGGCAGCCACCATGTATTATGTGATCCGCCAGAGACAGAACAATTCTAGTGAATACCAATTGGAAAAAGCAAAGCAGTGTGTACAGGAGCGCGATTATATCCGTGCATTGGAGTATTATCACCGCGCCCTGGAGCTTGAGAAGGACAGTGTCTCCATACGGATGGACATGGCAGCGCTGTTTGAACAGATGGAGGAGCCGCTGAAGCGTGTCAGCATGCTCCATGAAGTGATTGAGCTGGATCCTGGGAATACCGGGGCTTACCAGATGCTGATTGACTATTACCTGAGCCAGGAGGATATGGATGCGATTCTGAAATTGCAGGAGGAAGCCTCCTCCCAGGCAGTGATCCCGCTGTTTGACACCTTTCAGGTAGAAATCCCTTCCTTTGAACTGGAGCCGGGAACCTATGACAAGGATATTGAGGTGGAGCTTAAGGCCCAGGAGGGCTGTGAGATCTACTATACTCTGAATGGCTCGGATCCGGTCAGCAGCGGAACGCGCTACCAGGAGCCAATCCGGCAGCAAGAGCAGGGAACGCTGTCCATCCGGGCGGTGGCGCGCAACCAGTATGGCCTGTACAGCGAGATTCTGGAAGGGGAATTTACCGTAAAATACGGAAAGCCCAGGATGCCCCGGGCCAATCCGGATTCCGGAACCTTTTCCGTGCCCACCACCATCGAGCTGTTCGGGGAGGCGGGAGCCAAGATGTATTATACCTGGGACGATACGGTTCCGACTGCCAATTCCATGGAGTATACAAAGCCCATCCCGGTGCCAGAGGGAAATAATATCCTGTCAGTGGTGCTGATTGACCGGCACGGGATGGTCAGCGATATCCTGAAATGCAACTATAAATATTTACCGTAGAAATTCAATATAATCCTTCTCCATTCTGGCAATGCGGGCCAGGGCATATACCTCAATGCCTTGGCCTGCCAGCTTTTCATGGCCAGGCTGGAAGGTCTTCTCAATGACAATCCCAAGCCCGGCAACCGTGGCATGGGCCAGACGCAGCAGACGGATGGCTCCGGTGGCAGCCTCTCCATTGGCCAGGAAGTCGTCAATAATCAGCACATGGTCCTTCTCGGAGATAAACTTCTGGGAGAGCGTCAGCTCATAGCTGGTGCCCTTGGTAAAAGAGCTGACCTCTGTCTGATACAGATCGGTGTTCAGCACCTTGGAGGGCTGTTTTTTCAGAATCAGCAGCGGAACCCCCAGGGCCTGGGCTGTGGTAAGGGCCGGTGCAATGCCGGAGCTCTCAATGGTAGCCACCTTGGTGATTCCCTGATCCTTGAAATGGTCGGCAAATTCCTGGCCAATGGCCTGCATCAGCTTTGGATCTACCTGGTGGTTGATAAAACCGTCCACCTTCAGAATGTCCGCATTGACTGCCTGTCCCTCTGCTAAAATCTTGTCCTCTAGTATCTTCATTGTATGCACCCCTTTATATATTTATAATTTTTGTAATTTTAAGGTGTAATTCATAAAATTATCTGAATTTACTCTCTGTCCATTATACCTGATCTTGCGGAAGAAAACAAGAGTATGCTATACTGAAAGGAGAAAATGTGCCGAGGAGTGTATTAGTGTATGAAGCTTACCATATTGGCTGTTGGAAAGGTCAAGGAAAAATTTTACCAGCAGGGGATTGCGGAGTTTACAAAGCGTCTGAGCCGTTACTGCAAGCTGGAGATCAAAGAGGTGCCGGATGAGCGGACACCGGATTGTGCCAGCGAGACGGAGATGCTTAAGATCAAGGAGACGGAGGGGAATCGCCTTCTTGCCCACATCCGGGATACGGACTATGTCTGCGCATTGGCCATTGAGGGGAAGGCGCTGTCTTCCCAGGAGCTTGCACAGCATCTGAACCAGCTGGGGATCCAGGGGAAGAGCAGCATTGTCTTTGTGATTGGCGGTTCCCTGGGGCTGCACCCAAAGGTGCTTGCACGGGCAGACTTCCTGCTGAGCTTTTCCAGGATGACCTTCCCCCACCAGCTGATGCGTGTGATTTTGCTGGAGCAGATTTACCGGAGCTATCGGATTATACATGGAGAGCCGTATCATAAGTGAGGGCGAAAGGCAAGGGATTGTCAGCAAACAGAGCAGGGAGGAAAGACAAATGTCAGTCATTCGTTTTTTGGTATTTACGGATTTGCATTATGATCATGTGTTTGATGCAGAGGAACGCCTTGACAGCTTAATAGGCAGAATGAATGACTTATCGCTGGATTTTGTAATTTCTCTTGGAGATTTATGCTATCCAATCAGTGATAATAGGCCAATTATTAGAAAGCTTCATCGTTTAGGAATTCCATTTTATTATTGTGTTGGAAATCATGATTGTGAATATAGCAGTCCACAGGCGATCGAAGAATTTACGGGACTAAGTAAGTTATTTTACTCATTTTCTGTGGGGGATATCAAGTTTATAATACTGAATACCTGCTTTATGGAGCACAATCAGAAAGAAATGTTATACCAAAAAGGGCAGTTTGAAAAAAATGCAGATTTTTATCCGATTATTCCCCAATATGAAATCGATTGGTTAAATGAGGAAATGGCTGATAAGCGTATGAAATATGTAATATTTTCACACCACAGTTTGGCCAATGATTTTGGTTCCAGGGGCGTTGTTAATAGAGAGGCAATACGTATATTATTGGAGAAAAGACAAACTGTTTTGGTTATGAATGGCCATGACCATGGTGACGATTTGAAAATAATGAATGGAATTCCTTATTTCACGGTTAACTCGGTGTCATACATTTGGCATGACAGGGAAAAGTTTGCCTATTCAAAAAACATACACAATGAATATCCGTTTATAAAGAATATGATTCTTTATAAATCACCTCTTTATTGCGTTGTTGAAATGGAGGACGAGAATATAAAAATATACGGAACAGAAAGTGACTATCAAACGGTAACTCCTGAGGAGGTAGATATTGTTGGCCGCCGGTGGAATGGTGTTTCCATAGAGCCTAAGGTATCAGGGTGGAGCAGGAGGGGATAACAACAGAAAGATAGGTTTTTGGCTTATTGCGTCCATAAGGATTTCTGGTGTCAGGGATACGCTACGGAAATAGCCCGGGGAATGATGGATTATGCACGCATCCAGGGGGCAGAAAAGGTTACAATTTGGGTCAGTAAAGAAAATATTCCTTCCAATCGTGTTGCAGTGAAATGCGGCGGTAGGATTGTGGGGGA
>CAJUQB010000179.1 GCA_910588285.1 uncultured Lachnospiraceae bacterium | reverse complement strand
TTGAACACCTGCGTCCTGGCAGCGACTACGATAAGCTCTATGACGCGGCGGTCTGTCGGGCCGGGGCTGACTGGCTGATCGGTATTAACGCCACCCGGCTTTTCTCTGTCCTGTATGGCGTCACGCTCAATGTGGGACGCGTCATGTCGCCCACGCTGGCCCTTCTGGTACAGTGGGAGGCAGATATTCAGGCATTTTCAAGCAAGCCCTTTTATGTGCCGGAGATCACCTGTGGCGGCTTTACTGCCTCCGGCGAAAAGCTGCCGGATAAGGATGCGGCTGAAAGAATCCGCAGGGAATGTGACGGGCGGGGGACTTCGGTACTGTCCGTGGAAAAGCAGGTCAGGTCAGTACAGCCGCCCCGCCTGTATGACCTGACGACTTTGCAGCGGGAATGTAACCGTATCTATGGCTATACGGCGCAGCAGACCCTTGACTATGTACAGTCTCTTTATGAGAAAAAACTGGCGACCTATCCACGGACGGACAGCCAGTATCTGACCGAGGATATGCAGACAACCGCCGCCACCCTGGTCCTCTGGCTGCGGGAACATATGCCCTTTGGGAAAGGCTGTGCCGGGGAACCGGATATTGACCGGGTGACGGATGGCAGCAAAGTCACCGACCATCATGCGATTATCCCTACGGTGGAGATTGCCCGGACGGATTTATCGGAGCTGCCTTCCGGGGAACGGGATGTACTGACGCTGATCGCCGCAAGGCTGCTTTCTGCCACGGCCCAGGCGCACCGGTTCGAGGCAGTGACGGCGGTTCTGGACTGCCAGGGCAACTCCTTCTCGGCAAAAGGGAAAACCGTATTGCAGGCCGGATGGAAGGAAGTGGAACGCCTCTACCGCATGGGATTGAAAGAATCCAAACCGGAGGATGACGAGAATACAGATGCTTCTCTCCCCGTGCTGCAGGAGGGGCAGGTTTTTGAAACGGTCTCTGCCAACGTCCGGGAGGGTAAAACCTCCCCGCCGAAGCACTATACGGAAGATTCCCTTCTGGCGGCTATGGAGACCGCCGGTGCCGGGGACATGCCGGAGGACGCCGAGCGCAAGGGATTAGGCACCCCGGCCACCCGTGCGGCCACACTGGAAAAACTGGTCTCTGCCGGATTTGTGCAGCGTAAGAAAAAGCAGCTTATCCCTACAGAAAAAGGTACGAACCTGATCCTGGTGCTGCCGGACAATATCAAATCGCCTACACTCACTGCGGAATGGGAATCCATGTTGAAGCAGGTGGAACGCGGCGAGCTGGCCGCAGAATCCTTTATGGGACAGATTGCGGATATGAGCCGGACGCTGGTAAAGGAGCATACCGCCCCGGAGGAACGCTTTGCCGGCCTGTTCCCGGATGCAAAAAGAAACGGGCGTGAGGCTGTTGGTACCTGCCCCCGCTGCGGCGGAACCGTATATGAGGGCAAAAAAGGCTTCTTTTGTGATAACCAAGATTGCGCCTTCGCGCTGTGGAAAGACAATAAATTCTTTTCCGGAAAGAAAAAATCCATAACAAAATCCGTGGCAGCGGCCCTTCTGAAAGAGGGCCGCGTTTCCATGTCCGGGCTTTACAGCGAAAAGACGGGAAAGACCTATGACGCGGTGGTGCTGTTGGACGATACAGGCGGAAAATATGTGAATTTCAAGCTGGAATTTCCGGCTAAGAAAGGCAGAAAGAAATGACCGGGCAGCCCTCACGGGAATTAACCAGGCAGGAACGGGCAGCAATCCGAAGGCTGGTAACAGACCTTTGCGCCAACCATGACAATCAGGATAGACTCTGCCTCCCCTTAGACTGCCCCTGTTATATGCTGCAAAAATGGTGGACCGGCTCTTTCTGCCGGTACTTTCAGGAGGCGGTGCTGCCGGTGGACCCGGCGCTGGAATCTGCCATTACCGGCGAGGACACTTCCCTGAAGCAAAAAATCTGTCCGGTCTGCGGCAAGGCATATCTTCCTACCACCAGCCAGGCGTATTGTTCGGATTCCTGCCGCGCCTTTGCCAGACGGAAATCCGAGCGGGAACGCAAGCGCCGGAGCAGGAGAAATTAAGGGCAATATGTCCGCAACTTAACCAAAAATAAGTTTGATTTTCAAGGCTTTCGGGACCCGGTTTGAGGGGCGGCTGTATAAGAATACTCTGACGCCCCGAAACGGGCCTAAGTTGCGGACAAATCAATGGACGGGAGGGATGCGGATAGAAAAGATAGCGATTACAAAAGAACTCATGCGGATTGATACCAGGAGGCAGGTGATCGATATGCAGCAGATTGATAACCGGCGCTTTATGTATAACCCGAAAACCGGCATATTGGTCTTAGGTTATCAGTATGCAGCTACAAGTACAATGGTTTCCAGCCATGCCAACGAACTGGCCGACGCCGGGATCACAAAAGGCTATGACGATTTTGTCCGGGGCTGGATCGGCACCGGTGGGGGCTACCCCAAAGGGGTGATCCACTTTGCGCCCTGTGTAGATAAGAGAAATATCACGCTGTTTGATCGGGCTTTTGACACACTGAAAATGTTTCAGGAAAACGGCGCGCTGGCGGGCACGGTGGTCCGTGGCTTCAGGGAAAGCTGGGAGCAGCCGTTATCCGATATTTTTACGGATATGCGGGAACCGGAGCAGAAACCCTCTGTCCGCAGGCAGCTAAAGAAACAGCCGGAGGCAAAAGCCACCCGGCAGAAAATGAATCATCAACAGGAACGATAGGAGGCGATTTTTTGAATATCAATACGATCACAACCGATGACCTGCGGCACATGGAGGGCAAAGACGGCCTGATCTTACAGGGCTGCGGCGGGGATTTGAAGGAATGGGTGGACGGGATCAATGAGATGTTCACCGAGGCGGGCATTTTGAAGGATGGCAGTAAATTTGAGGGTGTTTCCACTTTCCAGTATGGGGAGCTTACCTGTCTGCTCTATCCTTTCGAGGATGTGAAGCTGGACATTGGGAAACTTGCCATGTGGCGTTTGCAGACCCATGATACTTTCGGCGGCACATGGCTGTCCGATTTTGTACCGAACCGTTTGGGCGGTTTTATCGGGGAGCCTTCGCCGGAGCCGGAAAAACCGGATTGTGCGCTGATCGGCCAGGACGGCAACATCTTCAATCTGGTAGGCATTGCTGCCCGTACCCTGCGGGAGCATGACCTGAAGGACCAGGCAAAGGAAATGAAGGACCGGGTGTTTGCTTGCGGCAGTTACGGGGAGGCGCTTTGTATCATTGGCGAGTATGTCAATATCACGGATTCCGAAGCGGAGCCGGAGCACAGACCTTCCCTCCGGCAGCAGATAAAAGACGCAAAGCAGACGGAGACACCCCAAAAGCAGAAACCGTCAAAACAGCAGGAACGATAAGGAGGATCAGAATGGGAAAAGAAACAACCTACGGTGTATGGGCGGTGCGCAGCGGCGCTTCTATCTTCGGCCATGCCGAGGCGTGGTGCAAGGAGGATGGAAAACCTTTGGAATTTGACACCCGCGAGGCTGCGGAGGCTTATGCCAGGGAGATGAACAGCAAAACCACCGCTAATGTCCATTATTACGCACAGGAGAAGGAACCGGAGCCGGGCGCCGTCAGAAAGACTTCCGCACAGTCGCAACCGGATTTGGATGCCCGCACCCGTGAGGAAGTGATGCCGAGAAATGACGCGGCAGAAAAGCGGAACGAGATTCCCGGCAGACAGATCATACCGGAGACGGACCCCCTGGTGGAAATCCGCTCTGCGGTCCACAGCAACTATGCGGGCATGGTCGCCATGCTGGGCGCAGATAACCGGGTGTACCTGGGACGTGAGGAACGCTGCCACTATCAGGATATGCAGGCGTCTTATTATGACAACCAGGACGGCTCCCTGTGCTTTGTCTGCGACCAGCCGGATATGTACTATTTTCTCTATGGGGAGGGCTGGGCGCATACCCAGGCGGAAATGCTGGAGCGCGGCCTTACCCTGCGCCAGTATGAGGAATTTGCAAGGCTTCGGGACGGCGTACTCTCACAGTTTACACCGAGCCGAGAAATCCTGTTCGCCGGGCAGCCCTTCCAGCCGCCGGAGAGCTATCTGCGTAATGCGGAACTCTACGAGGAAGGACAGACCGGAAACTATAATATGCTGGATGGCAGGCTCAACAACGAACCGCCTGTGCGCCCTGACCTGACAGACGGGCAGACGTATGAGGAAATCCAGGAGCTTGCCCCGGACACTTTGCCGGAGGAAAAAACCTCTCTCATGGAAAAACTGAAAGCAGACCGCCCGGAACATGAGGCCAGGCAGGTTGCGCCTCCTGCGCCGGAAAGGGAACGCTGATGGCGGCGGTAAAATTCGAGGGCGTGGACGTGCTGGGCTTTCTGGAACAGGTTGTAGAGCTGCACACACAGCATTATAAGGACGATTTTGATATTGACAAAGAGCTGATACAAAATCTTGCGGCTTGCAGAAATGGGGAGAATGAACAGCTCTTATGGATGTCCAGGACCTGCGGCACTTACTGTTTATGGGAAAGGGATGTTTACCTGCAGGACAGCCACGAAAATAAGGTGTGGCGGTTTTACCATGAGCAGACGAAAGATTCTATTCTGGCGTATGCAATCCAACTGGACGGCATACAGGACGGAAAAGTCACCGGCTGTATCTGGCCTCTCGATTATCACGCCCATGTGGAACGGGTCAAGCTGCTGTCCTGTGCGATTGAAAAAGTATCGGTATTGTTCCAGGATGGTACACAGGCGGTATTCCCCTATGATTCTTATATGCAGCAGATTAACATGTTTAAGGCAGAGCATGGAACTTCCAAATGTGTGACCTGGCTGCCGGAAAGTGAGCGGGAATTACAAACAATCCTGCGGCGGGAGCATGTTAAACGGGATTACCATGCAAGGCCCGGCAATATTCAGGAATATATGGACAGCTTGAAAAAAGACACCATGCGGGGAAAGCTGGAAAAGGCAAAGACGGCAGCAGCCTCCACCCCTAAACCGTCCTCTCATAAAAAGGAGCCGGAACGATGAAGGCCGGGCATAATAAAAAATCCATCCGGGTGGAATTCGTCATGTCCGAACAGGAGGCAGAGCTGGTAAAGGGACGCATGGCGGAGCTCGGCATTACCAACCTCTCCGCATATCTCCGCAAGATGGCGGTGGACGGTTATATCATCCATCTGGATATGAGCGACATTCAGGAAATGATACGGCTCCTTCGCATTTGCTCCAATAACCTGAACCAGTACGCCAGACGCGCCAATGAGACCGGCAGTATTTATGCCGCTGATGTAGATGACCTGCGTACCCGGCTAGACGGTCTGTGGGATGGCATGGATAAGCTGCTGCGGGGATTTGCGAACATTTCGTAAACAGG
>CAJUQB010000178.1 GCA_910588285.1 uncultured Lachnospiraceae bacterium | reverse complement strand
GATATCCGGCGAGAACCGCCTGATGGCAGAAGAGGAGGCGGAACAGTATTATGGCGCCTATAGTTATCCTTTTATCAGTTGGATTCCGTGAAAATGCGGGGTTGCTCCAAAAAAATCCAGGGAATATTAAGGAATTCTTACAAAAAGTAAAAAAGATTTTACAAATTGGAAAGAGATTGTTATAATAGACCTTAGGACGGCAGTACAAACTAAAAACAGGGTGCCGTGCACAGTGGCGAATAAGGCAATGAGCAGGATTGCTTGAAATATAAGGAAAATCGATGAGGTGTCATCATGCAATATGTAATTAAAGGCGGAACTCCGCTGGTGGGTGATGTAGTGATTGGAGGAGCCAAAAACGCGGCTCTCGGGATTTTGGCCGCAGCAATTATGGCGGATGAAGACGTAACCATAGAGAATCTGCCGGATGTGCGGGATACGAATGTGCTTTTAGAGGCGATTGAGGATATCGGAGCGAGGGTCCGCAGGATTGATCCCCACACCGTGTGTATCAATGGTTCTTCCATTGGCAGCATCCGGGTGAACAACGATTTTATCAAGAGGATTCGTGCGTCTTACTATCTTCTCGGCGCGCTTCTCGGGAAATACAAGAGAGCGGAGGTTTCTTTGCCCGGAGGCTGCAATATAGGGAGCCGTCCCATTGACCAGCATCTGAAGGGCTTCAGGGCTCTCGGAGCGAGGGCAGAGGTGGAGTACGGCATGGTGGTGGCAGAGGCGCTTCATCTGGCCGGCAGCCACATTTATCTGGACATGGTATCTGTGGGGGCGACCATCAATATTATGCTGGCGGCTGTCTTGGCAGAGGGAAGTACGATTTTGGAGAATGCGGCGAAGGAGCCCCATATCGTGGACGTGGCCAATCTGCTCAACAGCATGGGAGCCAATATCAAGGGCGCCGGTACAGATGTGATTCGGATCCGGGGCGTTGAGAAGCTTCACGGAACCACCTACTCCATTATTCCTGACCAGATCGAGGCGGGGACATTTATGTTTGCCGCGGCGATGACCAGAGGGGATGTGACGGTGAAAAATGTGATCCCGAGGCATCTGGAGGCCATTTCCGCAAAGCTGAAGGAGATGGGGTGCGAGGTCAGCGAATTTGATGACGCGGTGCGGGTGGTCTGTAAATCCAAGCTCCGTTATACCCATGTGAAGACACTTCCCTATCCCGGATTCCCTACAGATATGCAGCCGCAGATTTCCGTGGCCCTGTCTTTGGCGGAGGGAACCAGTATGGTGACGGAGAGTATTTTTGAGAACCGGTTTAAATATGTCGATGAATTGGCCCGTATGGGTGCCAATGTGAAGGTGGAGAGTAATGTTGCGGTGATCAGCGGCGTCAACCGGCTGACAGGGGCGGATGTGAGTGCGCCGGATCTGCGGGCGGGAGCGGCCCTTGTGCTGGCAGGACTTGCCGCCGACGGTTATACGGTAGTGGACGAGACAAAGTACATTTTGAGAGGCTATGAACGCTTTGACGAGAAGCTTCGCCTGCTGGGGGCCAGTATTTATCAGGCAGAGGACGAGCGGGATGTCAGGCGGTTCAAGCTGGAGGCAGTTTAAAAGGATGAGAGGAGAGAGCCTACCGGGGGCTCTCTTTTTTTGCCATATAGGAAAGTCCTCCGGAGGACCGCAGGGGCTGCCCCGGCGAAGCGAGGGCACTGCGGCGGAGTGGAGAAATCAGCATAAGCTGCCCGCACTCTGCCTGATACATAAAAAATATAGGAAATTCCGTCCTTGCCGTGACTGGAAGAATCTGGTAAGATTAAACTAAGTATATACGGGGGTGGGTAAAATGAACGGGGACAATTTTGATCAGCTCACTGGCGCCTGGAACGAGCACCAGATGCAGGCGAAGGTCACGGAGAAGCTGCGGGCCGGCGGTTCTCTATTTTTGTGTGATATCGACCGGTTCCGGCGGATCAATGACCAGCTTGGACACTTGGAGGGCGATAAGTGTCTGAAACAGGTGGCACAGACGCTGGGATTTATGATTCGGAACGGCGATATCCTTGGACGCATTGGCGGGGATGAATTTGTGATCTTTATGCCGGACTGCAGGGATGTCCAGACGGCCCAAAAGATTGGCAGTCGGATTGAGGAGCGTTTTCGCACTGATAAACGAAAGGAAAACAGAGGAATCAGCATTTCCGTGTCGGTAGCCGCTGCTGTCAAAGAGCGGGGAGACAATTATCAGACCATGTTGAATCGGGCTATGGAGGAGCTTGCCGGTAGGAAGACAGAGAAGGATACTTTAGCGGTAGGACAGGCGGAGATGCCCGCAGATAATTACCGGAGAGATGTGAAGCAGATCCGGGAGGAATTGATGGAACAGATTAAAAAACCGGGCGCCTACTGCCAGGACTATGAGACCTTTAAATGCATTTACCGTTTTCTGGAGCGGGGGCTTGTCCGGGCAGGGCAAAAGGCCTGTGCCATTCTGCTTACTCTGGTGGATGACAGGGGAAAAAGCATTTCACCAAGTGAAAAGGATATCCTGATGGAACGCTTGGGCAGGGATATCCACCAAACGCTGCGGATCGGCGATGTTTACACCAGGTACAGCAGCAGTCAGTATCTGGTGCTGGTCATTGATACGACGGAGGAAATTGCCGACATGGTGGCTGACCGTGTCAAGGACCGTTTTTGTGAAAGGGGCGGGAGTGAAAATCTCCTGGTACATTATTGTTATGCGCTGCGGCCGGCGAAGCTCTTGGAGCTGGCCGGCGAGGGCAGCTGAGGAAAGGGGAAGATGCAGGAAGTCGTATTATCCAATGGCGGGAAGGAATATCCGATGAACCAGCACGGCTTTGCCAGGGACAGGGAGTTTGCGCTGGTGGGCCGGAAGGAGGGGGAGAACCAGAAAGGGGATTATTTTCTGGAAAATGGCGCCATGGGTATTGCGAAGTACCGAATCAGAGTGGGGAGCCTGAGAAAAAAGCATGATTGCTTTGGGCGTTTTTGAAAAAGGGAGCGCCCTCCTGGGAGAAATTTCCGGAAAGGAAAGCTTTTTCCGGGCTTGACAGAAATAATATCCTTCCATATAATAAAAACAGTAGCTATTATTATTATTATTAAAATATCCGGCGGAATGCGACAGCTGCGCATGAAGTCGGGCTGAGTGGAGGAGTGTACATGGGAGCCTTAAGGCACAGCCGACAGCGCGAGAGTATCAAGAAATTTTTGGCCGGCCGTAAGGATCATCCGACAGCGGACATGGTATATGTGAATATCCGGAAATCTTATCCCAATATCAGCCTGGGAACCGTTTACCGGAATCTTGCCCTGTTAGAGTCCTTGGGTGAGGTGCGGAAGATTTCCTGCGGCGACGGCGCGGAACGGTTTGACCCAAACACAGAGCCCCATTATCATTTTGTCTGCAGGCAGTGCGGATGCGTACAGGACATACCCATGCTTCCCGTGGACAATCTGGAGACCATGGCTCAGGAAGCGTTTGAGGGCTCTATCGAGAGCCATACGGCTATGTTTTATGGGATCTGCAGCCAGTGCCGGAAAGCGTAGGAAAAAGACCTGATATTCAGGAAAAACCCCTTGACAAGCAATCGACGATGTGATAATCTTTCAATAACAGGAATCATTACTGTTATTGAAAGCCATAAAAATTTTATATATGAAAAGGAGAATATGAAAATGAAAAAATTTGTATGTGACGTATGTGGTTATGTGCATGAGGGCGATGCCGCTCCCGAGAAATGTCCCCAGTGCGGAGCTCCCGCCTCTAAGTTTTCCGAGCAGTCCGGAGATATGACTTGGGCAGCAGAGCATGTAGTAGGCGTAGCACAGGGCGTAAGCCAGGATATCCTTGACGATCTGAGAGCAAACTTCAACGGCGAGTGCTCCGAGGTTGGTATGTATCTGGCTATGGCGAGAGTTGCCCATAGAGAGGGATATCCGGAGATCGGCCTGTACTGGGAGAAAGCCGCTTATGAAGAGGCTGAGCATGCGGCGAAGTTCGCAGAGCTTCTCGGCGAAGTAGTGACCGACAGCACCAAGAAGAATCTGGAAATGCGAGTAGCTGCCGAGAACGGCGCAACGGCCGGAAAATTTGATCTGGCCAAGAGAGCAAAAGCCGCCAACCTTGACGCGATCCATGACACCGTACACGAGATGGCGCGGGACGAAGCCAGACACGGAAAAGCATTTGCAGGCCTGCTTAAGAGATACTTTGGCTAAGCTGCAAGCCATGCAAAACCATACAAAAAGCGCCCTGTGAGCAAGCTCACAAAGGGCGCTTTTTGTATGGTTTTATACGGCGCCAGCCGTCCAGCGAGAAAGCCGTAGGCATTCGAGCGTGATGGCTTGTAGGGTTTGGGGGGCTGTTTTTTATGCCATGTGGGCTGGCACGAAATCAGAACTGCTGTATGGCCTGCACGGATGCTTTTTAAACATCGGCGCAGCAGCCGCTGTGGCCGGCGGCCCGGACGAAGACGAAAGCTGCCGGAGCTATTCTTTACAGGAAGTCATCAATGTCGATCTGGCCGTCTCCGTTTCGGTCCATCATTCCGCTGTTTGTGAGGACCTCCCGCCCGGTGATTCCCTTTTTGGTCCGTTCCTCTTCGATCAGGTTGCTGAGCATTTCCTTGACGGCCCGGCTGTGCTTAATATTCTTTAAGGTCAGGAGCGGGTCGGAGGCGTCGGTAGTCCGAAGGGTAACGGTGCCGGTGCCGCAGAATCTGTTTCCAAGGGTCCGCCGCAGGGAAATATCCAGGATCCGGTAGAGCAGGCATTCATGCTCATCCTGGCGGAGAAAGCCGTGGCGGCAGTAAAGACGCCCGTTTGCGATATAATATCTGTCAAAAGAGAAGGGGAACCACAGGACGTGCCTTCTGTCCCTCCAAAGTTCATCCGATTGTTTTTTCATCGTATATTAATCTCCTTTCTTCAAACGGCAGCACCCCAAATGGCCGGTGTGCCGGATTTTACTTTTGTTTTTTGATCCAGTTGTCCATGTAGCTTTCTATGGTGGGGAAAGCGCAGGGCCCCATGTCCAAAAGGAATTTGTGAAATTCCTTCAGATTAAATTTTTCCTCCAGCTGCCTCTCTGCTTTGTCCCTGAGCAGCAGGAATTCCAGATATCCTCCGTAATATTTCAGGTAATAAGCCGGTTCGCTGACAATCATATCGTAAAGCTCCTGGACGGCTTCCTCACCCAGGTCTCCGAAATAGCCGGTTAAGAGGCCGCGGACATCCTCCGGAGAGGAACCGTTATAGTGGATTTCCAGGTCGATCAGGGCGTGAACCGCGATGGAAATGGAAGAATTCAACCGGTACAGTTTGGCGAGATCCTCCGACTGGGAGGTCAATTTGTCATTCATGGCATAGGACTCGTGCTCCACGTAAAGTCCCCAGCCCTCCGAATAACCAAGATAAGAGAGCAGGCTCCGGATGGGGTTGGAAAAGGCTGCCGAGGCATAAAC
>CAJUQB010000177.1 GCA_910588285.1 uncultured Lachnospiraceae bacterium | reverse complement strand
ATATAGTCTATACCATCGGTTTCTTTCGGTCAAGCCGACCTCTGAACTGTAACCTTCCAAATAAAGAAATGCAAAGCATCTGCTGTTGGCCTTGCGAAATAGGGAAGTTTATGTTACCATGGCTATAGCAATGAATACAGGGAGCGGTGCAGTATGTTTGGCAGGAAACAAAAATGGCTTCGGGCCAGCAAATGGATCTTTGGAATCGGAATCGTGCTGTTTGTGGGGATGCTTGCAGTTTATCTGACGGGGGTTTACTGCGGCCGGGACGGGCTTCCGTTCTGGGCGCTGGCAGGCATGCTGGCAGGGGCGGCCATGATTCTGATTACTGCCACCGTTCTGGGGATTCTGGAGCTGTGGGAGGAGATCGTGGCAAAGCCCAAGCGCGCCCTTCTGTACCTGCTGGCAGAATTCGCCATCCTGTTTTTTATCTACCTGCTGGTGATTGTCGTATTCCGGAAGGAGGTCTTTTCCTGGCTGCAGGCATTGTCCTGGTGCTGGATTATCATTGCGGTAGATAAGACGCTGGCTTATTACCAGCGTTATCACATGGAGAAAAAAGGAAGATAGAAGAGGAGAAGGAAAAATATGAAGAATCAGAAGGTGAGAAGCTCACTGCTTCTGTTTTTGACGGCATTTATCTGGGGTGTTGCCTTTGTGGCACAGAGTGTGGGCATGGACTATGTGCAGCCCTTTACCTTCAATTGCTCCCGTTCTCTTCTGGGCGGGATTTTCCTGATTCCCTGCGCCTTTCTGCTGGACCGTATCAGTCCGGAGCGGAGGAAGGCCCGGGAGGAGCTTAAGGCTCTAAGCCCCCAGGAGCAGAAGAAGAGGCGGAATCAGCTGCTGGCAGGAGGCCTTGCCTGCGGGGTGATTATGACAGTGGCCAGCAACCTGCAGCAGTTCGGCATTGCCCAGACAACCGTGGGCAAGGCAGGCTTCATCACGGCCATGTACATTGTGCTGGTGCCGATTTTTGGCCTGTTCCTGAAAAAGAAGTGCAGCGGTACGGTGTGGATCGGTGTGTTGTTTGCAGTGGCGGGCTTATATTTTCTGTGTATGACAGACGGGTTTTCCATTCAGACGGGAGATGCCCTGGTATTCTTGTGCGCCCTGGCCTTTACGATACATATTATGGTGATTGACCATTTTACCGTGCTGGTGGACGGAGTGCGGATGTCCTGCATCCAGTTCCTGACCTGCGGTGTTTTGAGCGGGATCTGTATGCTGCTGGTTGAGCAGCCCCAGATCACGAATATTCTGGCAGCCTGGCAGCCCATCCTGTATGCCGGGATCATGTCCTGCGGCGTGGGGTATACCCTGCAGATTATTGGGCAGCGCGGCATGAATCCCACGGTTGCCTCACTGATTATGAGCCTGGAATCCGTAGTCTCCGTGCTGGCCGGCGCCGTGCTGCTGGGGCAGATGATGAGCGGAAGAGAGATCATGGGCTGTGTACTGATGTTTGTGGCGATTGTGCTGGCACAGCTGCCCGGCAGATCGAAGAAAGGAGAATAAAACACTATGAAATATGCAATTATCGGAAATACCATGCCTGCGGTGGAGATATTGTTTGACGCACCGGGTGAGACCATGTATACCCAGTCCGGGGGAATGGCCTGGATGAGCGACGGCGTTGCAATGGATTCCAATATGAGAGGCGGCCTGGGCAAGAGCATTGGCCGCATGTTTGGCGGAGAATCCCTGTTTATGGCCACCTACCGGGCACAGCGCCCAGGGGCTATGATTGCATTTGCCTCCACGGTGGCCGGGGAGGTAATGCCTGTTGATGTGGGAGCCTGCGGCGGGCTCATTTGTCAGAAGGGTGCCTTCTTATGCGCCCAGGACAGCGTGAATCTCTCTGTGACCTTTACCAAACGGTTTTCGGCAGGGCTGTTCGGCGGCGAGGGCTTTATCCTGCAGGATCTGTCCGGAACAGGGATGGCATTTCTGGAGATTGACGGGGACAAGATCGTGAAGGAGCTTCAGCCGGGGGAGGTCTTGAAGGTGGATACCGGAAATGTAGTGGCCTTTGAGCGGACCGTATCCTATGAGATCGAGACCGTAAAGGGGCTGAAGAATATTTTCTTTGGCGGCGAGGGCTTGTTCCTGACCAGGCTGGTAGGGCCCGGGAAGGTGATTCTGCAGACCCAGAATTTCCATGAATTTGCAGGGCGTATCATAGGGCTGATGCCCTCTAAATAAAAGCCGTAAGGCTTCGTGAGATCCAGAGCCCGGAATCATACGCCTGGGAGCTTCGCGGAATACAGAGACCAGATAAAATATTGGTTTTGGGGCACAGGCAGAGTGCTCTGGAATCGATATGAAAATAATAAAAAAGGAGGAAAGGGAATGGCGTCATTGACAGAAATACGCTGGCACGGACGCG
Organism: uncultured Lachnospiraceae bacterium; assembly: GCA_910588285.1. GTDB lineage: Bacteria > Bacillota > Clostridia > Lachnospirales > Lachnospiraceae > 14-2. The sequence continues at coordinate 3,122 of CAJUQB010000177.1, read as the reverse complement.
GCGGCCAGGGGGCAAAGACGGCTGCTCTTTTGCTGGCGGACGTTGCATTTCAGACGGGAAAGCATGTACAGGGCTTTCCGGAATACGGCCCGGAGCGGATGGGGGCGCCCATTACTGCCTACGACCGCATCAGCGATCAGGAGATCCGGGTGCATTCCAATATTTATGAGCCGGACTATGTGGCGGTGGTGGACGATACACTGCTCCACTGCGTGGATGTAACCGGCGGGCTGAAGGAGTCCGGAGGAATCCTCATCAATACGGACAAGACGAAGGAGGAGCTTCTGCCCCTGCTGCACGGATACCAGGGCAAGGTGTATACCATCAATGCCCGGAAGGTGTGCATGGAGACCATGGGAAGCTATTTTCCCAATACGCCAATGCTGGCGGCCATGGTGAAGATTTCCGGAGTTATGGAGCCGGAGATATTCCTGAAGGAAATGGAAGCTTCGCTTGCACACAAATTTGCGAAAAAGCCGGAGGTGCTGGCTGGAAATATGGCCGCCCTGGAAGCTGCCCTTAGGGAGGTACGGGAATGAAAGCATCACAGATTAACGAAAATACAAGATGGCAGGATCTGACAGAGGGATTGAAAATCTATGAGCCGGCCACATCCCGCCAGTTTGAGACAGGAGAATGGAGAACCCAGACCCCTGTGGTGGATTGGGATGCCTGCAGGCAGTGCCTGCTGTGCGTGCCCTATTGCCCGGACAGCTCGATTCCCGTATCAGAGGGAAAACGAGGAGAGTTTGATCTGCTCCACTGTAAGGGCTGCGGAATCTGCGTGAAGGCATGCCCCTTTGGGGCCATTACCATGAAGGAGGGGAGATAGATGGCGATTAGAACAAGAATGTCGGGAAATGAAGCAACGGCGGAGGCCATCCGCCAGATTAACCCGGATGTAATGCCGGCCTTTCCGATTACACCCTCCACAGAGATCCCCCAGATGGTATCTACCATGGTTGCCAATGGACAGATTGATACGGAATTTGTTCCGGTGGAAAGCGAGCATAGCTCCATGAGTGCAGCCATTGGAGCCAGCGCAGCAGGAGCCAGGACATTGACGGCAACCTCCTCGGCAGGGCTGGCTCTGATGTGGGAGGTGGTTTATGTAGCTGCCTCCAGCCGTCAGCCCATCGTGATGGCAGTGGTGAACCGGGGCCTGACCGGACCCTTGAATATCAATGCAGAGCATTCGGACAGCATGGGGGCCAGGGATTCCGGCTGGATCCAGATCTATGGGGAGAATAACCAGGAGGCCTATGACAATATGCTTCAGGCATTCCGAATTGCAGAGGATCCCAAGGTGCATCTGCCGGTGATGATCTGCCAGGATGGCTTTATCACCAGCCATGCAGTGGAAAATATTTCCCTGCTGGAGGATGGGCCGGTAAAAGAATTTGTGGGCTCCTATGAGCCGGAGCATTATCTGTTAAATGGGGAAGAGCCCATGGCAGTGGGCCCCTATGCAGTGTCAGCCTACTGTATGGAGGCCAAGAAGGCTCAGGCAGAAGCCATGATTCGCTCCAAGGAGGTAATTCTTCAGGTAGCCCGGGAATTTGAAGAGATTTCCGGCCGTGGTTACGGACTTTTTGAGGAATACCAGATGGAGGATGCCGAGTATGCGGTGGTGGCCATTGGCTCTGTCTGCGGAACTACCAAGGATGCCATTGACCGCCTGCGGGAGCAGGGGGTGAAGGCCGGCCTGGTGAAGGTGCGTGTATTCCGTCCCTTCCCGGGGGAAGAGCTGGCCGAGGCTCTTAAGGGCTGCAAGGCTGTGGCCATCATGGACCGCTGCGAGAGCTACAGCGCCCAGGGAGGTCCTCTTGGAGCAGAGCTTATGGCAGCCATGTACCGGGCAAAGGCAACGGCAGAGACCGTCAATATCGTATACGGACTGTCCGGCCGCGATGTGCGGGTGGAGGACATGATGCAGGTATATGAGGATCTGAAGGGTCTGGCAGAAGGCAGGAAAACATTTGAACAATATCCATACCTTGGATTGAGGGAGTAGACTATGAGCGGGACGACATTTGATTTTAAGGAAATACAGGGACGGCAGGAGCGTCTGGCGCCGGGGCACCGGTTATGCGCAGGCTGCGGCGCTACCATTGCGGTGCGCAACATTTTGAAGGCCCTCCATCCCGGCGATAAGGCTGTGGTGGGGAATGCCACCGGCTGCCTGGAGGTATCCTCCTATACATATCCCTACACGGCCTATGAGGACAGCTATATCCACAGCGCCTTTGAGAATGCCGGGGCCACCATATCAGGGGTGGAAGCGGCTGACCGTATCTTGAGGAAAAAGGGCAGGGTGAAGGATACCTACAAATTTATCACCTTCGGCGGAGACGGCGGTACATATGATATCGGCCTGCAGTCCTTATCCGGCGCCATGGAGCGGGGCCATGACATGGTTTATGTCTGTTATGATAATGGCGCATATATGAATACCGGAATTCAGCGCTCCTCCGCCACACCGAATTTTGCGGATACCACCACCACACCGGTGGGAACCCAGTCCGCGGGGAAGCCCCAGTCCAGGAAGGATCTGGCGGCTATTATGGCGGCCCACAACATTCCCTATGTGGCCCAGACAACGTATATCGGGAATATGAAGGATCTCTATGTGAAGGCAGAGCGGGCCATTTATACGCCGGGTGCAGCCTTCTTAAATGTGCTGGCGCCCTGCCCCAGAGGCTGGCGGTATGATACGCCGGATCTTATGGAGATCTGCAAGTCTGCGGTGGAGACCTGCTATTGGCCGCTGTTCGAGGTGATAGACGGAAAATGGATCCTCAGTTATGAGCCCAAGAACAAGCTTCCCATTGAGGATTTCCTGAAGCGCCAGGGACGATTCAAGCATTTGTTCCAGAAGGAGAACCAGCAGTATATCGCACAGTTCCAGCAGGAGGTGGACCGCCGCTGGGAGGAGCTGCGCGCCCGCTGCCAGTAGGGAATGCCTCCTGCCAGGAGCTTCCGCAGCAGCCAAAGCAAAACAGCATCCGCCCGGCCCTGGGGCTTGGGGCCGGGCGGATAAAAAAGCCCGGATGTTACAGTTCAGAGGCAATGTCATTAACTTAAGCCGGCTCTATCAGAGGTTCCCCGCCAAAAATCTGCCA
>CAJUQB010000176.1 GCA_910588285.1 uncultured Lachnospiraceae bacterium | reverse complement strand
TAGAACAAAATGTCAAGAATAATGGGCAAAGACAGGCGGAGCCAGAGGTTCTATAACCGTTTCTCTGACTCCGCCTTAAGTACTCACGAACCCACTGGCTTGGCCAGTGGTGCGTGTGAGGCTTTTGCCGTTGAGCAGAAAACTCCTTTTGTTATACTTTGATTGTAGCCCGTCAGCTGCAACCATAAAATCAAGTTAACAAAAGGAGTTTTCCGGCCATGGGAATGAATGATATAAATAGTTTAAGTCACACCAAGTGGAATTGCAAGTACCATATTGTCTTTACCCCTAAACTCAGGCGCAAAGTGTTCTATCAGCAAAAGCGAGAGGCAGTAGGCAAAATCCTAAGACAGCTTTGTGAATGGAAAGGCGTAGAGATAGTTGAGGCTGAGGTTTGTCCTGACCATATTCATATGCTAGTATCTATTCCGCCGAAGTTTTCTGTATCCAGCTTCATGGGATATCTCAAAGGTAAAAGTGCAACTATGCTTTATGAGCAATTCGCTGAGTTAAAGTATAAGTATCGCAATCGTGAGTTTTGGTCGCGAGGGTATTATGTAGATACAGTAGGCAAAAATACTCAGCGAATTGCGGAATACGTACGTAATCAACTGAAGGCGGAAAAGCTAGGCGAACAATTAACGCTAGGAGATGTAAGGTATCGGTCAAAGCGTAAATAGTTTAGTCTAGTGATTTAGCGGCTGACGGACTAACTTACGCGTTGTTAACGCGTCCCGCTAGGAACAAAAGGGCTTTGCCCGCATAAGAAAAGCCACCGGCTAGGCCGGTGGAACTTTACTTTCACGATCTAATATGATGCTTCTGCTTCCACATTCTGCCTCCCAGAATAACAATGCCTATTAGGCAGAGCACGATCAGCAGCAGGAGTACTGTTGATACGGTGGAAAACCTGAAACCTTTTGACACTTCCACTGTCACATAATCCTGTATGGTTTTTAATCCTACGCCTGCCTGTGACCAATTGGTGAGTGTATTTACGCCTGCTGCTAAACTATCATCCACAACTTCTGCTGTGAAATAAACATAGGCATTTGCATCGGGTCCATAATCACCAATTCTAATCCCATCTGTTACAAGGTAGTCATGTTCTGCGGTTGCCTTATCAGGATGGTTGGAATTTTTAAGTTCGGTTGTCCCTTCAACATAACGCAAATTCTCCGGAAGGATGTCTTTAATGGCAACACCAGTCTGGCTCGTATCACCAGTGTTTATGTATTCAATGCGGAACTCTACTTTATCCCCGACTTTGGCTTTGATTGCGTCTTCCCAATCATTATCACTTCCGGCAAGCCGGACTTTTTGCTCCACTGTATATTCATAGTCAAACACGGCTTTTACTTTTATAGTCACATAATTGTCGTATTGATAGCATCCGGGAATTCTTCCGTCAAGCGCGTCATAGCCTATCAAAACACCGTCAGTGCTTGCAGCCTTAACGATATCGTCGCTCAGGGTTAAACCGCCGAGGCCGATGCCATTATTTTCAAGCAGAGCGGATCCGTAGATATAATCCAGGTGAAATGGGACATCGCTGTTAAAATTAACATAATCCCAATACTCACTTGGTGTAGCATTTGATGAATCAATGAAACCATTGACCTGAATGCGCCTGTTTTCTCTGTCATATTCATTTGGAATACTAAAGGACACATGGGTATCTTCCGCTATGGCATCTTCGCCGTTTGGGTTATTATTATGAACGAAAAGGCGGATAATATAGTACCTGCCATCCTCAGCTTCGATATCATTTCCTTTCCAAACAGTGTCCTTGGTAGCACCTTCCCAGCTACCGTCTTCCCGTCGGGTGCATTCACGGGCTGCAACGAAGTTTTTCTCGTTGCCAATCGTGCTGTCAGAAATCGTGTTAAAAATAATCTGCCCCGGATAATAGGGGCTGTTTTTATAGTTTTCGCCATCAGACTGCGGGGTAGCACCGATAGCTCCATTGTTTATTTCTTCAATCGTATAGCTTGAACGGCCATTTTTCCCAGTCTCCGGGTTATAACCCAGGTTGTCACCCCAGGCAAAAACTATTGCGGGTTTTAATTGTATAATGAGAACAGCCATGAAACTGATAAAAAGTAAACTGGCCCTATGATACTTTTTCATAATTCTTCCTGCCTTTCGATATGTTGCTGTATGTATCGTTTAATTACTGCCATTCACCGGAATCATCATTGTCAACGGCGATTTCTTTATCTGCTTTGTCTTCGAATCCCGGTTCCAGCGTAATAAGTATTTCCACATTTTCAGCATTGCCCCCGCTCAGGGTGATCGTTGTAGTGTTATCGTCTCCTTCCCGCCACCCATCACCGCCTACAACTTTCCAGTCCCGCGTCATATCGGCAATCCTTGGATCCTCAATTGTGTAACCCAGCTTTTCCTGATCCGCTTCAGCAGGGCTTACCCCTATCCCGGGATCTTTCCGTTCCCCTGCTATCAGACTCAGTTCAGGATGGATTACAGATATGTTCTTGATTTCGGTTGTTCCTGAAAGCAAATTCCTGTTTGACAGGAAAAACAGGAATGCCAGAATTGGAAGGGCAGACACAAGAGTCCAAAAGCCATACTGGGGCTTTTCTCTGGTTACTCTGACAAAGGTGACTGTTATTGGCCTTATGATATTATTCACAATTTTATATTTCTTTTTTCTGGAGTCACGTTTTTCTCTCTTTGGGTTTTTGGATTTCTTGCCCTTATTGAGTGATGCCTGGGACAACATTTTTGCCCCCTGTGGTTTTGTCTCCTGCCTTTTTTCCGAAGGTTCTGATTTTTCTAGGATTTTGGGATCTAGCCCCACTTCCGTTATCCATTCCCTGTAAAGCGAAAACAACCGCTTGTCTTTATCGCAAAAATCACGATATACAATTTCTGAGATATTTATCAGGACTTTCCTTTCGTGTTTTTCCATCCCACTGCTATCTAATTGGACATCGGGATGCATATCAAGATAATGCTTGCGACATTGTGCGGCAGTGGGAAAATTCCTATAAACATCGGATATTCCAGAAACCGCAAGAAGCTCTTCCAATTCCCAGGTTGGCGGGGAATATTGACGGAGGATAGACTCATAGAGTTCCATTCCGTATCCGTAGTCCCATTTTTCCTGCTTCATTAATAAGCAGATTAGTTTTTCTGCGAGTTTATCATCCCGTCTTCCTTCCATATGAATGCGATAAAGAGTTTGGTATATATCGTCAGGGCTTTTGATTCCAGTTATAGCCAGTACTTCCTTTTTCGTCTTTGTCCTTTTATTTGCCACCATCCACACTCACTTTCGTTTTCCGCTTATTTTCCGTACTTCTTTTATATCTCCGCTTATTTTCCGGTCATCTTCCGCTGTTATTCCTGTCAATCAAAAAATGAAAATGATACCATTATTAGCAACACAAGAGCCCTTGTCGTTAAGAAAATTATAACATTAAACACAGTTCAGCGCAAGCAAAGGAGGTCTATATGGAAGAAGGGATTTTACAAAGCATCTGTATTCGTTTAGCTGATGGGCGGTCTGCCCGTTTGGAAGTTACCGCTCATTTGGATGGCATGTTTGAAACCGTTATTATCACAGATGCTTCCGAGCAGGAAAAAGTTTTTTCCAAGAAGTTCGAAGATCGGAAAAATGCTTTTGATTTTTTCGAATACCTAAAAGAAGACCGGCATGTGCCGGAACCCACTGGAAGGTATAAGAAGCTGGCGGAAGATTTGGAACGTGCAAAGGCATATGCAAAGGAACAAATGGGAGACGACGACAGCGGGTCATTTAATTTTGATTCCGCATCCATTTATCTTCCGAGATGGCGGGAGAAACTGGTGATAAACGCGGCAAAAACAGCAGGTGTAAACTGCTCCAGGGATGGGCGCACCAGCAGATACCTGTTTTCTATTCCTGGAACCGGCGATTGCTTGATGCGAACAAAAGCAGCTGAAGCAATGAGCGATTTTCTGAAGAGCATGGGATATCACACGGGCGTATTCTACATGCTGGATTAAAGAATACAGATTATTTTTATTGTTGCAAAAAAACGAGCTGGTGCAGGAAATTATAGTGAGTTCTGCACCAGCACTATCAAAATTATCACAAGGAGGGACCTATTATGAAGTGTCCAAATGTAGAATCAGTTGTTGAAGCCTTTAGCGGAGATGTGGTCGATACCATCCCTGCCAAACGCAGCATGATGTTCGCCCCGCGCTCATTGAAGCTGCTGCAGGAGAATGCGTTGCTTACGGCCAGTGAGAACAGGTGCCGAGCGCTCCTAGCTCAGTCCGCCATCAATGACAGTGCCAGCCTGGCGATGTCGGTTGACCGACTGTCGAAGGTTGCGCCGCTCGGAAGGCCGTATTACCAGAAAATCCTCGCGGCTTATGCCGATAATGCCGCAAAAACGATAGAGAGGTGGTGATTAGGTATGCTGGAAATCATTGACATCGTTATTGTAATTGTATTAGGCAGCATTGTATGCGTAGCAGTGTTCGAATGGTTTTGCGATTACTGCAACCTTAAGAAACGGGTGGAAGAAAGCGACGATTTTGAGAAACTGATGCGAAAACAACTGGAACTGGATGCGGCGAGGCTCAAAGCCCAGGAGGATATGCTTCGGGAAGCTTGCCGTTCGCAGGCTGAGGAATACGAGGATGGGTATGAGGAAGATTGAGCTGCCGTCAACATATTCTTGACAATTTTACAACAGCGTTATTTGCTACACCTTAATTGACATTTTATCTCTGTTATGAGGTGTCGCATCGCTACAAAAGTATTTACTTCTTATGTTTGGGATCATGGCTGCTTTGCGGTTCAATGGGCGTCAAAGCAGCCAGCAAAAGAAAGGAAGATTATATGGAAGAAAAAATTAACTGTGCAAAAAACAATGCGCGCAAACGCTATGCCACGCTGATAATCGACCCGCCATGGGATATAGACCAGCGGGGGCGGTTCGGGGCTATTAACCACTACGATCTGATGTCGTTGGAAAAGATTAAAGCCATGCCCATAAAGAATTTGGTGACAGACAACAGTCACTGCTGGCTCTGGGTCACCAATAATACCATGAGGTATGGATTTGATATCTTAGAATCATGGGGATTTACGCCGCGTTCCGTGTTTACATGGATTAAATTCCGGATGGGGCTTGGGAACTACCTGAGAAACTGCACAGAACACGTCCTCTTAGGAACCCGTGGCAAAGCACCGGTATTATGCAAAAACCAGATAAACTACGGTGTTTTTACCGTCCAGGATCATTCGCACAAGCCCGAGGAATTCCACAAAATCGTAGAGCGGGTTAGTTCGGGCCCTTATCTTGAACTCTTCGCCCGCAGACGGCAGCCCGGCTGGGATGTATGGGGTAACGAAATCGACAGCGACATCGTGATCCCCGGTTATCCTGTGCCGAAGTACAGTGCCAAAGCGCTTGGAGAGGAGGCATGATGATGGATGTATCCCAAAAACCTAATCACCCAGATTTTGGAAGCCGCCTTCATGCTGGCGCTTGCCGCTTTTCTCATCAAAACCGCAGTCGGATGGATTCTGGAAATCTGGCCAGTGCTGCTCGCCATTGCAATCATCGTCGCTATCGCCATAATCGGTTTCCGTATCTGGAGGCACAAGCATGATAAAGATTTGGGAGAATGGTAGGAGGAAGTATAAAAAATACCGAAAGGAGTGGG
>CAJUQB010000175.1:2220-5688 GCA_910588285.1 uncultured Lachnospiraceae bacterium | reverse complement strand
TGCTGGTCTGTGCCAGGCTCCGCCATGTAGCTGGCACCCAGTGGGGCAACAAGAAATACATGAATATGAAGCACTTAGAGGCTACCCTGGAGGATGCCTCGATTGCTGGCTGATTTTATTCTGCCAGAGCCCGCAAACTATTTTGCGCATAACTCTTGACACTACCTGTTGATGAAAGCGAATGGACGATTTTCCTTATGTAGACAAAAAAGATGCAGACCCAAAGACGTTATACTGTAACGGTTTTGGATATGCATCTTCAAATTCTACTATATGGGCTGGTAATTTTTAAGTACAAATAATACTGCGAACTGTTAAAAACACAACTATATCCTTTATATGCCTACATTATAATATTAGTCCACTGTAGCTCCATTTTGATAAAGTGTTTCTTTCAGTTCATAACTTTCAAAATTTGCTTTACTAAGATTTGAACCAATGAGTGATATTCCAGAGAGAACTGTGATGCATTTTTTACACACTCCGCTCTTCATGTCCCAGACACGTATTGTACCATCTTCAGAACCACTAACAATTGTTTTACCATCTTGACAAATTGCAATACTGTTAATCCATTCAGAGTGTCCTTTCAATGTTTGCAGGACGTCTCCTGTTTTTACATCCAGTATGTCAATATATCCACTTATTCCACCACATATGAGTCTTTTGCCATCCTTGCTAAACGCAAATGCATGAAAATCTCCAACGCTTCCTCTAACTACTGTTAAAGTATTTCCGTTGTTTATGTCCCAAAGTCGTATTGTCTCATCATCAGAAGAACTTGCAATGATTCCGTCTGTATTTATGTCTACGCATCTTACACTATCTTCATGTCCTTTGAGTGATAACAAGCGACGGCCATTCGATGCACTCCATACCATTACCGTTGTATCTTCGGATCCGCTTATAATTCTATCGCCGCTCGTGTTAAATTTTACACTGTTAACCTCAAATTCGTGACCATCCAGTTCCATTAAAAGTTCTCCATTTTCTATGCTCCAAACCTTTATTGCTTTATTAAATGATCCGCTTGCGATTGTTCTCCCATCCGGACTTAGTGCAACACTGTTAACATCACCGGTATATTCTTCAAATAAATACAGAGTTTTCCCACTTTCTATATCCCATACCCGAACAGTCTTGTCAGCAGAGCCGCTCACGATCTTCTTTCCATCCGGACTTATTACAATTGATTTAACCCAGTCTTTATGCCCTTCAAGTATTTGCAGAAGTTTCCCGTTTGCTGCATCCCATACCCGGATGACTCTATCATCAGCGCAACCTACTATAAATCTACCATCTAAACTTACAGTTACATTTCTCACTGAATTTCCTTGACCATCAAAAATCATTAAGCATTCTGCGGTTTGAATGTCCCATACTCGGATTGTTCTGTCCCAGGAGCCGCTTACAATTTTTCGACCATCTGTACTTAAAGCCACACTTTTAACAAAACCAGTGTGACCTTTTAACACAAGCAATTTTTTTCCAGTGCCCATATCCCAAATCCGGATCGTTTGATCAGAAGAGCCGCTCACAATTTTTTTCCCATCAGGGCTAATTGCAACACTCCATATATTAGATGTGTGGCCCCGCAACGTCATCAGTTCCGTACCTGTTTCTCCATCCCATACCCGCACAGTTTTATCGCCACCACAGCTTACAATTCTCTTGCCGTCTTGGCTTATGGTTGCACATTCAACCCAATCATTATGACCTTCTAATACCAATAGATTTTTGAATGTCTTTATATCCCAGATTTTTATTGTGTGGTCATAAGAACTGGTTAATAGTTTTTTCCCATCAAAACTAAAAGTTATGCTATGTACAGTTGAAGTATGAGCTCGAAGAGTTCGGATAAGTTTTCCTGTTTTCATTTCCCATATCCGTACCGTATCATCAAAAGATCCACTGGCAATCTTTGTTCCATCCGGGCTAATAGCTACACAACAAACTATTTCAGAATGCCCCTCTAATGTGCTGAGAAGCTCGCCAGTTTTCGCATCCCAAATCCGCACAGTATTATCACCGGAGGCACTAACTATTTTTTCCCCATTCCGACTGATTGCTATACTTTCAACAGTCCAAGTATGCCCTCCTAGTACATTTAGGACATTTCCGTTCCTCATGTCCCATACTCGTATCGTGTGATCTGAGGATGCACTCACAATTTTCTCTCCATCAATACTGACGGCAATACTTTCAATACCTGCCGTGTGACCATATACTGAAAATGTATGTTGAGAAATACGTGTATCCTTAAAATAGCTTGAATTGCTTGGTAATTTCAATACTGATGACTCTTTCATATGATACCTGTAGAGGCTAATGTTTCTCAAATCCATTTCATGAAAGTCAGTCCTCGAATAATCATTGAAATTTTTAATTCCGATTAAATCAAGTATACTATGAGTAGCTAAAATATCAGTGGGTAATATTGCTCTATTAATTCCCCACCAAGCATTTATTATATGATCCTCAAATAGTTCGGACATATATCGTAGTACAAAATAGTCTTGCTTTTCACGCAACTCTTGAGGGATTGTTTCTATATTTTTTTGCATTGATATAGCTAATGCAATATTTCTCAAATGCATTGCAGCTAGTACATCCCGGAAGTTCTGATGTATAAAAACATACACTTTTCCGGTATCACTTATATCCTCTCGTAAATAAAATAGATTGACTTCTTTTGTCAATATTTCATACTGCCATTTCCTGTTTATTCTCAAAACATTCCCCTCAGACTCCAAATTATCACAAAATTCCCACTCGATTTCTTCGATTTGTTGTGGGCGATACAAAATATACTTCTCAAAAAAAGCAACCGCATTTTTAAGATGTTGTCTCATTTCAACATCACTTAGGGAGAACAACTCCAGCTTTTGCATCTCCCAAGATATGTATGGAGCAATTATAAGCAGTGCATAAGCATATTCAGCAATAGGAATTGTCTTTCCCCCTGCGGGAGCATTATAAATATTTATACAACGGAATAGTTCCTTTTGTACATAATTCCAAAAAAGGTCCCCCGCCTTATTATTTTTGCGCCATACGAGATAGCTTTTATTCTGCATCTGTTTTTGAACAGCCTCAGTCTGAAGAAAAAGCTCCAGCATGAGAGGAGTTCGGATTATATCCTGCATATGCCCATTGCTCCTTGACAAAGAGGCCTGTTTCTTTTTTAGATATCGGCGAATATTTTCTTTTGAAAGAGGCAACAACCTGAATCGGCAAAATCCATTGAGAAATTCAGGCAGAAAACGGGAAGTTGTAATAATCTGAGTGCCCATTCGCACTGCCCAATCTGCAATGTTGGTTTCCACAATTCTACGATGACTTACAGCAACTTCGTTGAAACCATCTAAAAGCAAAATAACTCTTGGTCCATACTGCCACGGAAGCTTTGATAGATTATAGATAATTTTCAATAAATCATCTGAAAAGTGTTCTTGTATATACCTCCCA
>CAJUQB010000175.1:0-2210 GCA_910588285.1 uncultured Lachnospiraceae bacterium | reverse complement strand
ATATAGAGGTATGTATATGGCCGGAACTTTATGAGGAAGAAACCCTTCTTCTAATGCTAAACTTAAAAGTGATACTGTTTTTCCTATACCGCCTTCGCCCTCAATCAAAATGTGATTTTGTGTTTCTTTTTTCCAACTCTCTCTAAAGAACTCTTCCAATGAAATAGTTTTATGTTTCTTTTTGGAAGTCTGGTATTCTACAAATCTTTCCTTGTTTTCTAATACAAAGTTCGGTGAGCCATTGGGAAAAAGCAGCGGGTCAGCTTTCATAAAATGAAAACTCGGGTGATGGTCGCGTTCATATGCCAGATGATCCATTATATGCTTATATATTGTATCATCAATCGGACTTTCTTCGCTTTGAATAAAATGGCTTATACTCTTATTAGATATTGCACCAAAGTAATACCATGCAGTATCATTTCTTAAGACTTGTTCAAGTATGGCCTGATTAGTAATTGGAACCAAAGAAATATTTTTGGAGTTTAACAAATTCAAAATATCTTTGTATGATTTACTAGAAGTGGTTAAATCTTTGTTGCAGTAAAGATATATAACATCCAACTTACCTTCATAATATTTAATTGCTTGTTTGGCAGAATCTTTAATTTGTGAATAACCATTTCTTAAAGAAGTGAAATATTTAGCTTGAAAACTAATCCACTTCCCTGATTCTTCATGAAAAATAGGAACGATTTCGATGCCAGGATTGTTAGAATCAGCGTGAAACAGCCCTTTTCCGCCAAAGTAAGAGGTATTAAACAAAAACCAGCACATATTTTCAAACGCCAATCGTGTATCTGAATTACATGCTTCAAATTGACTCCATGTAATATTCAAAGGTCTTTCTTTATTAATCATTTTCTTTCCTCCGAACAGCATAAAGTCAGGCAGTGTTGTCGTTTTTTACAATAACATGGAATTCTGCTTTGATTAATCTGGATTATCAATAGTCCTTTTGTGATTCCTACAGCATATTCTTTCTCAACCAATTTTCATCTCTTGTATCTGACTGATTAGTGCCAGCCTTTCCTTTGGATCAAGCCATAAGTGAAAGTCTGCTGCAATCTCAGGGTAAGCTCTCACACCTCCACCTTTACCCTGTTTTATATACATCCCGACAGCGTGTGTCCTCCGAATCCACAAAGATGGCGTAACAGTCAGCGATGTTGTATGTGCCTGATGTATCAGTTCCTCACAGGCCCTATCATCAAATTCTTCATTCATATCATTTTCCCATTGACGGAGGAACTCCAAAGTATTACGGCTTCGCATCCAGCTTTGAATGACATACCCAGGAACATACCCAGGAGAATCCTTTGAATATTGCTTTGCCAGTTCTGTCAGCGACACCGTATCCTCACAGATCATGCTTCTCATATAGTGGCGTATGATCTCAGTATGACTCCTAATTTTTTGAGATGTCCGCAGTTTTTCTTCATCCAATGAATCGTAAAATGTCTTTCTGGACTTGTCTGCCAAATCCTTGTCCACCAGCCCCTTATCAACAAGCTGATTAAGTGCAGACTCATACTGGAACGCAATACGTATATATAGGTCGCTTAATTCTTCCGGCGTCATGACCCAGTTCTCCCCTTTTTCTTCCAGTATAACAGAAAAAGAGGGATTTGAATAGTCTTAATTTATCTCAAGGGATGGAGATTGGTATCTGGACGGTTTTCTGGGACGTCCAGCTTTGTCGTAATCCACATTACATCGGCGCTCCTGCTCGAACTGAGCATCCATATATGTTTCTACACCAACAATGGGAATATATTTTGCATTAGATAGGAGTTTGTCCACTGCTGCTCTGCCCCATTTCGGATTACCAGATGGGGAAGGGATACCTTTTGCATAAAGCATATCCACAATTTTCCCAAGACTGGCTCCAGCAAGATAGTACCCAAATATACTGCGGACAGCATCCGCCTTTTCTTCATGAACAATGATCTCCTCGTTAATTAGAATATACCCATACGGAATTTTCATGATGACCTCACCTTCTTAAACATAAATAACAGCAGGTTTGAGCAAGAAGATCTTCACCCAAGCCTGCACAGTAATACCTTTTAATATGTGATTATAACTAATTTTCGAAACTAATTTATAGCAGATTAACCAAACACCAATTAAACCTACGTATAAGTGGCATTATAAACAAGGTTTGTCTACCATTTGAGAACCCTCACGAGGCTATCGTTGACCCAAAA
>CAJUQB010000174.1 GCA_910588285.1 uncultured Lachnospiraceae bacterium | reverse complement strand
GCTCCGCTGTGGCGGCTCGCACTTCTTGGGAGAGGGCGTTATAAGGTGCGCCGTATTCGTTCAGACAGCGGGCAATCTGGTTCAAGTTGCCGCCTATCTTTCCATACTCGGCTGTGAGTTTCCCAACGGCAGAGAGTAATTCATCATTGACCGGGGAAACGGTAATGACCGGGCGTATGCTTGACTTGATAAGGGCTTGCCGGATAAACTCGGCTTGGCTCATTTTGCAGAGGGAAACACGCTCGGAAAACTCGGCGTATTCTTCCTCGGTCAAGCGTGTTTTGATTACCCGGTGGCGGTGGGGTGTGTTGTATCTTTTCATGGCTGTGAACCTCCTTTCGTGGGTGGATTTTTTCAAGCGGCGCAAGCCGCAAAAGGCGGGCTTGGGGTGGCAACCCCAACAAGATTCCCGCAGGACAAAATTGAGCGATTAGCGAAATTTGGTACTGTGGTAGAATCTTGCTTTTAGAAAGTAACGGCTTCCTCTATGTGGATTTTCCGCTGATACCCTCGGCGGGCGGGGATTGTGCCAACTCTGAGGCGGCATTTCCCCCTCTAATACCTACAAAACCGCAAAAGCCAAAATGGACGGACATTTTCAGAAATTTTTTCATTTTCTACGCCACATAAAAGAGAAAACTGCCTGACAAAGCGGCAGTTATTTTCCCCCTATACCTTACTACGCACGGCAAACGCAAACAGGCAAGGTTTTATATCTTTTGTTGGAATTTCTTTTCGCAATAATATACAAACGGTTACAAAAAACGCCAAACTGTCCGGCGTTTGTTTTCCCCTCTATTACCTACTACGGGAAAAAATGAAAATTTGGCAATGTTTTGAAAAACCTTTTGAAATTTTTTAGTGCGGCGTAAAATTTCCCCCGCTTTTGGACGCAAAAAAACAGGAAACCTTTTCTTGATTTCCTGCTTCTGTGTTGCCGTTAATAGCGGCGGTTATTCAGTTGTCATTCCCCAGAAGCAAACTTGTAGCCCATGCCTAAAACGGTTTTTATGTAGGTGGGGTTTTGGCTGTCCGGCTCTATCTTTTTCCGCAAGTTGTAAATCACATTTGTCACGCTTGACTGGCAGCTATCGCTTTCCATGCTCCATACGGCTTCAAAAATCTGTGCCTTTGTGAATACTCGCCCCGGACTGGCGGCAAGGTAGCAGAGTGCGCCGTATTCCAAACGGGTTAGGCTTATGTCTGCACCGCCTTTCAGTACCCGGCGTTGGTGTGGTCTGATTTCCAATCCCGGAAAAATCAGCATAGGGGAATGTGGCGGCTGTATGGCTTCCAGTGGTATCATATCGGCAAGGGCGGCTATGGCTTCCTCGACTGCTTTTTCTTCTGCGTCATTGAACGTGAGTATGATTATTTTAGCGACAATTTCCACCTCCTGTTATTGAAAACATACATGATATGTTCTTTGTATTCGTATGAACATATCATAGAAAATTTTTTCTAACGACATAAAGAGTGTTGCTTTTTATTATTCGGAGGAGTATAACATTTTAGACTATCACTTCTCATTTACTACCTCAAAATAATACTTATTTATTAGCTTGACTTGTTTTGTTACTTGATTGGTCTTTTTGAAATTCTAATATATCTCCCGGTTGACAATCCAATACATCACATATTGCATTTAATGTAGAAAATCGAATAGCACTTACCTTTCCAGTTTTTATTTTAGATAAGTTTACATTTGCAATTCCTACTTGTTCAGCTAAGTCATTCAATGAAATTTTTCTATCTGCCATAACTCTATCTAATCTTAAAATAATAGCCATATTTATCACACCTATAATGTTTCGTCTACTTGATTTTGTAATTCGCACCCATACTCATAAAGTTCTATGATCCCCCAAAATGTAAAACCAGAAATAATGCCTAATCCGATACTGTTTTTTAAAATTAGTAATGTAGTTAATAACAAAACAATTTTTATATCTTTTACAATTTCGGGTAAAAATGGCGAATAATCATTACAAATTTTTTTGAATATTTTGACAATAAAGTGCATGATTATTGTCAAAATTAACGAAAACAATATTCCTGATATTAAAAACACAATACTGGCTTCCGCTACCTTACCTTCACTTGCTAATTTTTTAGTCCAATACCCCATATTGCTAAAATCAAAACTTGTTTGAGATTCAACAATCATCGTATTGAGTGTACTACGCAGTACAAACAGTATGATAAGAGAAATCAAAAACATTCCTGTAAATATTCCAAATACTATTTGAAATACTTTTCCTACTTTTCCAATGAGATAGCTTGCTTTTTTAATGTTTTCTATCCTATCCATAATTGATACTCCTTTATTTTGTTTTTTATATTATATCACATAATGGAATGCTTGTCATTATATTTTTGATGTTTTTCGTTAAATATTATATAAAATAGATAAATTAGAGTAACGCCATAGTCGGCATTCGTGGAAATGTGTATAACTGGCTATGGACATTTCCATAATGCTTGTCTTTTGGTCTTTGGTTCGGAATAGTGTGGTGCTGGCGGTTTATCTCTTGTTTTCGGTTGCTTGCTTCTTTACCGTACATGAGCATTCAATCATGGAATGCAGCAGATGTATCTGTGCTTCGCTTAATCCTGGGGCATACTCCTTCGGTATGCGTACCATCCCAAGAATAGCATCCCTGCCATATACAGGCCAGTCGCAAAATTCATCGCCCATATAATAAAGCGACTTTAAATGATCCATCTCATATTTCAGCACTTCTTTGCCCTCTACGCTCCGGTGTATCTGCTCATCAGGGGCTTTCTGCTGGATAAACGCCGGTTCCGGCATACCACTTTCATCAAAAGGAAAAAAACTGGCATTGTAGCCTGCAATTTTACTTACTGCTTCAATGGTAATGCTGCCAATGTCCGAAATATCTTTCGCATCTGTAAGCAGATTTGTAAACTGATAAAGCGCACTTGTTTCCGCTTCCTTTTCCAATGCAATAACAGCATTTTGCTTTACACGTGAAGTCAATGCACTTGTGATAAGCGCTGTGATTACCATGATTGTAAATGTAATAAAGTAGGTCGCATTATTTACCTTAAATGTGTAATATGGCTCTGTAAAGAAAAAATTAAACGCAAATATAGCAATAAACGATGCTGCTATGCCATAGGAAAAGCCATGTGTAGCACGGGCAATAAGCAGAACAGATAAGAGATAAACAATTACAATGTTTGTTTCAGGAAATCCAATAGAACGAAACAGCCATCCGATTCCTGTGGCTGCGGCTAATAACAGCATCGTTGCCAATATGCAACGGAATGTTTCAGGATATTTTTTATTTTGAACCACACTCATGATTTCCACATCCTTTATTTTCCTCTTTTTCTTTCGTCCACGTTTTTTCTTTGTGGTTTCGGGAAGTGGATACATCTGTCATTTCATTCACCATACATTACGCCGGCTTTTGTGTTTTTACAATTCCATCAGGAAATGCTCATGCAGCGCACGTTTCACCTGATCGAAATTGCCTCGCTCCGGACATTGTATAGAAACGACCAAGCCCTTCTCAGGGAGAATCGTTGTGATCTGTCCGAATGAGCCGTCAGCACGATAGGATCCCGGATACGGACTGATCCAGAACTGATAGCCATATCCTACATACCATGGGTCTGCAGATGGCTTGAAAGTGAATTTCGGGGTAGATACTTCCTGCACCCAGTCCTTGCTGACAATCCGCTTGCCCTTCCATTTCCCCGCAGCCAGATAGAGCTGTCCCAGTTTCATCATCTCGGTACATGTCAGATACATACCGCCGCCGCCATTCGGATGTCCCTGTGGATCATGCTCCCAGAGCGGCCATCCCATATCAAGCGGCTGGAATACCTTCTCATACAGGTACTCTCCCATCCGCTTGCCAACAGCCCGTTCTACCATATGTGCAGCCAGTATACTGTCTGCAGAGGAATAACAGAATATACTACCCGGCTCCACGGGAACCGGCTGTGCCATCATATACTTCTCATAATCCGGCGCGCCAACTCCCGGACGTCTGTCCGCACTCATCAGAAGCGGCTTGCCAAAACCACTGGACATACAGAGCAGATGTTTCAACTGAATCTTCTCCAGATTTGGATCCGGATTCGGAGGAAGTTTGTCTCCAAACACTTCCGTCACATGATCTTCCAGACTCAGTTTTCCTTCTTCCATTGCAAGTCCAACTGCTGTTACCATAAAACTCTTGGTATGTGAATAAATATTTCTCGGTGCATCTGCTGCGTAATGCATCTCACAGAGTACCTTGCTCTCATCTCCGACACAGATCGCTTCCAGCGGCAGATTATGGCTGCTGACATAACGATGAAATTCCAAAAACTTCTCTTCCAGTAACATAACGCATCTATCCTTTCCAGCAAATCTGTCTGACCTCTCCAACCCGGTTTTATTATCTCATACACATCTCTGCATCTGCCGGCAGTGGCATCAGCGGTGCAGACGGCAGGGTCTGATACCAGTAAGCAACACTGGTGTAATCATCGTAACGCGGTCCGGTCCAGCCCATGTTGTCGAGTGTCATACGAAATTTCTTCTCAAAACGGATCGGGTCTGCGATATGGAAACGATACAGCAGGAATCTCTGCTGTCCGTTATAGAATTCCCGATTGTCTCCATAGATGGCATACATACCGGTATATAAGCCACTGAAGGTCTGATAGTTCTTAATGATGATATCATTTCCAAATCCATAGGAACCGCCGAAGTAGTCTTCCGTTCCGGTGTAGTGGATAGACGGATACTTATCATCGTCCAGATACATACGGGCTTCACCTTCTACCCAACAGGTATTGTTGCCATTCATACCGGCTGCCAGAGTCACGCCGACAAATTGTCCCTTGCCTTCAATTCCGTCAACGATTGTGTAGGTACGGCCCTTCTGAACCGGGTGCTCCTGGCGGTATGTGGCATGGAAATAAACAGCCTCTGCCGGAATCTCCTGATAAGCTCCGGTGATAATATAATAGAGATTTTCATCCTGACCGCCACGGTTTTCCATCGTGATCCGGGCTCTCTTATGGAAGGGCATCTCAAAATAGCAGTTATAGCCGCGGCCGGGAGCTACCAGAATCATGGCAGAATTAAGCACCGGATATTTGCCGTCCCGATCCACAAAATTTTCATCATAGGCACATCCGAAGAATGCAGAGAGCGGAGCTTCCACAGACGGATATTCCTGGTCATCCCAATACATACGGATGATAAAACGATGTCCGACATATCCGGTAAACCACATATGCTGGATCACACCCGGTCCTGCAGCATCTGCCAGAGTTACGGTTTTCCCTGCAGGAATCGTCACGGTCGGACGAAGTTTGGTGCAGTCACCGCCCTGTGAACCACCTGCGCGAACACCGGTCGGATTCTCAGCAGAAAACGCAAATGTTTTGGAGTTATGTATCATACAATAGTTGTTCATTTTTGCCCCTCCATATTTCTAAAAATGCCGATTTCGGTTTGTTCTGAAAAGTATAGCATAATGGGAACCGGCTTTCAAGAAGCATATTTCTTAATTCGGCATAGCGGGGCGGCTGTCAATTCGACAAAGTTTTCTGGTGATACTTTACCGCACATGAGCATTGCTGGCCGGGTTGTCCGCCCCGTAGCCTTCCAGCAGGTTCACGATCCCCCATGCTCCCAGGCCGCATCCGATAGCCATGACCAGTGCCTTCAAAGTGTCGATTGCGCTTGCGAAAAATGCCATATGGTTTTCCTCCGTTTT
>CAJUQB010000173.1 GCA_910588285.1 uncultured Lachnospiraceae bacterium | reverse complement strand
GAGACTTTCATTATCATTTGTGCCGCCGCAGGCGGTATGGTAACAAATTTGCAAAACGATTATAGATAGCTAAATGTCTTACAGATTCCATTTTGCCTCGATTGTATGCAACTAACAGCGCCCAATCTAATCCCACTTCTACATCAAGAATTTTAAGTTCTGACAGATTGACACTTAACGTATATATTCTGGCATATTGAAAAGTAACTCAAACTGATACTAATCCCGCCGATCCTTCCGTATAAATGGCTCCCGTATCTCCTCAGACAGCAAAATCCCATACTTCTCCGGCCTCCGGTATGCATTGCCGTGCACCTCGCTGCCTCGGTATCTGCGCATCTCCTCTATGGGAAAATCCGCCAGAAATATCCCCTCCGATCCGTCCGCCTCCAGGATCCTGGTATCTCTTGCCCCCTCCTCCCCGGGCCAATAGGCAATCCCATCAAAGGCTATAGAATGGCCGTTGCAGTCCGGCTTCCCCTCCGGGTAATTGACAGTAGCGATTCCCAGCATATTTTCAAAAGCCCGGGCCCGCAGCTGGGAAATCCGGTTGATTTCCATGGGGCAGGCATTGGGCACCAGCAGAAGCTCTGCCCCCTTCAGCATCAGGATCCTTGCGCTCTCCGGGAATTCCCGGTCATAGCAGATCATGCTTCCCACCTGCACCGTACCCTTCCCGGTATCCAGCGCTGCCACATAAAAATCCTCCCCGGGCGTCAGCCTGCATTCATCCCCGAAATCGCAGGTATGCACCTTGGCGTAGGTATACAGCTTCCGCCCGAAACGGTCAATCAGGCAGACCGTATTCCTGGGGGCCGGCTCATAGCTTTCCAGAAATGTTATCCCAATGGCCATGGAAAGCTCCCGGGCCAGCTCCTGGTAAGCTGCAACAAAGGAGCCGTCCTGGGGCACAGCCAGCTCCTGTAAGCGCCCCGGTTCCTCCGGGATCTCATACCCGCAGCTCCACATCTCAGGGAACAGGGCGATATCGGCCCCCTGCGCCTTTGCCTGCCTGCAATATTCCAGGCCCTTTTTGAGATTTCCCGCCCGGGTTCCTGTGGGCAGGATCTGCAAAAGGGCGATCCGAATATTTTCCATGTCATTTCCTCCTTGTGGTGTGCTATATAGTATAAAAAAATTGTACCATAGTCTGGCTTTACATTCAAAAGGAAAAGGGGTAAAATAACAGCAATTTATTTCTGTTGGAGGTACAAATATGCGAAAAATATATATTGACAATCTGCGGAATTACACCATTTTACTGCTGTTCCCTGTACATACCTTTATGGTCTGGAATGATTTCGGCTCCAGATTCTATGTATGGATGGGGGAAAGCCGGCTGCTCAGCACCCTGATCGTGCTGGTCAATCCCTGGTTTATGCCCCTGCTGTTTGTGCTGGCCGGGATCAGCGCCCGTCACGCGCTGGAGCAGCGCTCCAGGAGGGAATATGTAAAACAGCGCGCCAGGAAGCTGCTGGTTCCCTTTCTGGGCGGCCTGCTCCTGCTGGTTCCCTTCCAGAGCCTTTTTGCCCGGAAATTCTTCTTTGAATATCAGGGCGGGCTGGCATCCCACTGGCATTACTTTTTTACCCATCTGACAGATTTTTCCGGTTATGACGGCGCCTTTACGCCGGGACACCTATGGTTCATCCTCTTCCTGTTCCTCATATCCATGGTTTCCCTAGCAATCTTTTGCATCCTTCCCCAACTGCCCATCTCCTTGCTCCCCAGCGCCGGAAGAACGAAAGGAAAAGCAGCAGCCATTCCCTTTGGGGGCCTGCTGCTGCTCTTCCTTCCGGTATGGCTGATGTATTATCTGGGCAATTTCGGCGGCTTCAGCCTGGGCAAAAACCTGGCATTGTTCCTGCTGGGATATTATTACCTCAGCCAGGACAGTGTACTGGAATGCTTGGAGCAGCACGCCGGATGGCTCCTGCCCCTGTGGACGGCTGTCACCCTCCTCTCTGTCCTGCTGTACTACCGTTTCGCCTACTACGGCGACCTGTGGGTAAATCTGGTGGGGTGGATTTCCATTCTGTCCCTGCTTGTGCTGGGCAGGCGGTTTCTTGACAAGCCAACAGCAGTCACCAAATACCTGAACCGGATGTCCTACCCCATCTACCTGCTGCACCAGACCATCCTGGTAGCCCTGGCCTATTACATGGCCCGGATTTCCCTCCCGCTGCCGGCCCTGGCGGCCTCCATCTGCATCGGAAGCCTCCTGCTGACCCTGGCAGCCTGTCACCTGCTGCGCCATATCCCCCTGCTCCGGTTACTGGCAGGCTTTTCCTGACTCCTTCCAATACATCCTTGCCTCATAGGGGCGCAGCGAGATCCCGCCCTCCGGCAGCAGTTGCAATGGCTCTTTGTAATTGCCGGCCAACAGCTCCATAGAATCCCACGGCTCCCTGATGGCGCAGTCTGCATCCTTCCCATAAAAGTTGCAGACCACCAGAAGCTGCCCTTCCCGGCTGTTCCTGGTATAGGCAAAAACAGCAGCATCCTCCTTAAGCAGCATCCGGAAATCCCCCTCTGCAAATACCCGGTACTCCTTCCGCAGCCGGATCAGCCTGCGATAGCAGTGGAAGACAGAATCCGCATCCTCCACCTGGCTCCTGGCGTTGATCTCATGGTAATTGGGGTTCACCGAAAGCCATGGCTCCCCTGTGGTAAAGCCTGCATTTGCCTCATTGCTCCACTGCATGGGCGTCCTTGCATTGTCACGGCTCTTTGCATAGATGGACTCCATAACCTCCGCTTCCCCATATCCCTGCTCCAGGCGCTCCCGATAGAGATTGCGGGTCTCAATATCCTGGTACGCTTCGATCGGGCAGCGCACATTGGTCATGCCCAGCTCCTCCCCCTGGTAAATATAGGGTGTCCCCTGCATACCGTGAAGAAGGATTGCCAGCATTTTGGCTGATTCCACCCGATATTGGCTGTCATTTCCCCAGCGGGATACAATCCTCGGCAGGTCATGATTATTCCAAAACAGACTGTTCCAGCCTGTTCCATGCAGCTTGGTCTGCCAGCGGTTGAATACCTCTTTGAATTTCAGGAAGGGCAGGGGGGCCAGATCCCATTTTTCCTTTCCCTCCATCTGGTCCAGACAGATATGCTCAAACTGAAATACCATGGACAGCTCGCTCTGGTCGGGATTGCTGTAGCGCATGGCCAGCTCCGGGGTGGCTCCCCAGGCCTCCCCTACAGTCACAAGATCCGCCTTCTGGAAGGTCTCCCGGCTCAGCTCCTGCAGGTATTCATGAAGCCTTGGCCCATTGCTGGTGATCCCCTGATCCGGCTCCTTGGCAATCTGGTCAATCACATCCAGGCGAAAGCCTCCCACCCCCCTGGCAATCCACCAGTTGATCATATCATAAATCTCCCGGCGCAGCTTGGGATTCTCCCAGTTCAGGTCTGGCTGCTTTACGGAAAACTGATGAAAATAGTACTGCTGCACCTGTGGCTCCCATTCCCAGGCCGACCCGCCGAAGGCTGCCCGCATCTCGTTGGGGGGCATTTCCGGAGTACCGTCCCGCCAGACATAATAATCGTGGTAAGGATTTTCTCTGCTCTTCCTGGCCTCCAAAAACCAGGGATGCTCATCTGAGGAATGGTTCAGCACCAGATCCATAATGATGCGGATGCTGCGCTTTTTCGCCTCCGCAATCAGCCGGTCCATATCCTCCAGCGTGCCAAACATGGGATCAATATCCTGATAATCGGAAATATCGTACCCATTGTCATCCTGGGGTGATCTGCACACCGGTGAGAGCCAGATGGCATCCACCCCCAGCTGTTCCAGATAATCCAGCTTGGAAATAATCCCTTCCAAATCTCCAATTCCATCTCCGTTTCCGTCGCAAAAGCTGCGGGGATAAATCTGGTAGATGACGGAGCGTTTCCACCATTTTTCTTCAGATACATGGTTATTGCTTGTCATATTGTATATTTCCTTTCTAATAAAATTTAAATCATGATTTATTTTTCTGCAGCTGCCTTTTATGCTGCAGATGGATCCCGATATGGCCAATACCCAGAACTACAGAGGACAGCATCATCCAGACCACCCGTCCATACACCCCCAGCAGAAAGAAGGCCGCCACTGGCAGCGTTGCCCCTGCCAGCGGAATCCCCCAAAGGCTGCTGTAAAAGTCCTCCATCTGCCGCTGGCTCCGGAAATAGCGAATCCACCACATTTCATACAGGAGCATCAGCAGAAAGGAAGCTGCCAGCCACCAGGACCAGCCGGAAGGTTCCTGGAGATTGAAATCGGAAAACAGAAGGGCACAGTAGCAGGTCAGCCCTTCGCCTATGCGTTCCAACGCCAAAAGGATCTTATTTTCCCGCTCTGCCGTATATCCCTGTGGCATATTCCTGGCCCAGATGATGTTGGGAATAAAGAGCATCAGCAGATAGATCAGCCCTGTATATGAAAATCCGAAATGTCCCATTTTGTCCCTCCTATTCTGCCCCATATGCCGGCGAAAGCCCGATCTGCGCCATGGGAAGCGCATAGAGGGCGGTTGCGTCCGTAGCCATTGCCCTTCCTAAGAACATTTAGGGGCTCTTAGATTCGGAACCCGGAGCATAAGAGGGATACAATTTGTGCAATTTGCCATGCACAAGATGCAAACGCCCCATTTGTCGGGCAGCTCATTTTCATATGATAAACTTTTTTTATGAAAAAGTCTACGATTTTTCAATAATATCCATGTAGGACCTTCTCACAAAAATCTGTTCTCACGGAATACCCTCGCTTCGCTGGGTTAGACCCTGCACAGCTTGTGCGCACTCCTACCCCATGAAATATAACAGTAAATATACTGACATAAAATTTGGCTGCACAATAAATTGCTTTCTGACAGCTGTGCGTTACACTTTGTGGGAGATTGGATCTGAATGGGAGAGACGTAGTGGTCTACATTGACCGAATGAGGGCCAAATATACCGCGAAGTGGAGCGTGCAAATGTAAGAAATGAATTTTTAAACATGCACTAATATTCAGTGAACACCTCAAATTTGCATATCTGATACGAACAAAATCAACTATATGAAATAATAAAAACCTGGTTATTTTAAGGAATATTCCATCGGAGAATCTTCAAAGTACCAAATATGGGAATCTACTTTGTTATGTTATATTTCAATCCTCGTACACTCGCGGAGGACGACAACTGACGAAATCGAAACATTACCACCATACGAGATTTCAATCCTCGCACACTCGCGGAGGGCGACTTCGGTATTTATAGCCACTATAAAAGACACTAGCATTTCAATCCTCTCACACTCGCGGAGGGCGACCTTGGAGACCATCTACCCGGATTCCATAGAATCCATATTTCAATCCTCGCCCCCCACGCGGGGGACGACGGGACATGCATGATTTTTTTGGATGATATTTTTGCGTTTTCAATCCTCGCCCCCCACGCGGGGGGCGACGGAAAGTATTCTAAAGAATCCGGTATGTGGAATTTTTCAATCCACGCCCCCCACGCGGGGGGCGACTTTAACGTTACGGTATAATGAGCATAGTCCCCACTCTTTTCAATCCTCGCCCCCACGCGGGGGGCGACCCCCGGCCCCGGGTCAGGTCCAGGGTCGGTGCCGTTGTTTCAATCCACGCCCCCACGCGGGGGGCGACTGGAGCAGCCGGAATCTGAGTTTATTTTCCGAATGTTTCAATCCACGCCCCCACGCGGGGGGCGACTAAAGTGTAGCCCAGCAAACTAAAGTTCCTTTCTCCCGCACAAAAACGTCAAATT
>CAJUQB010000172.1 GCA_910588285.1 uncultured Lachnospiraceae bacterium | reverse complement strand
AGGAGAAGTACCGGAAGCTTCAGGGGAGCTATCCGGTGATCTTTTTAAGCTTTGCAAATATCAAGGGTGCAACCATTGGGGAGACTAAGCAGGGGATCAGGTATGCGCTGGAGAAGCTGTATGGTGTACACAGATATGTAAGGGATGGAAAAGAGATGACAGAGCGTGACCGTCTGTTTTTTTGATTCCGTCACATCTGATATGACAGACGATGTTGCGGTTCTTGCGCTGCACTATCTGTCGGACTACATGAGCCGTTATTATGGAAGGAAGGTTCTGATCTTTCTGGATGAATACGATACGCCTCTGCAGGAGGCATATGTAAATGGATATTGGGAGGAACTGGTGCAGTATATCCGCAGTATGTTCAATTCTACCTTTAAGACCAACCCCTATATGGAGCGGGCGATTATGACGGGAATTACCCGGGTGAGCAAGGAATCTATTTTTTCGGATTTAAATAACCTGACGGTAATAACGACTACATCGGAAAATTACAGTACCCAGTTTGGTTTTACAGAAAAAGAGGTGTTTGACGCCCTTGACCTGCTACAGTGTTAGTAACCGGAGCTGGATTTGGAGTAGAAGCTTCAATAATTGCTATTATCGGGTATTTATTTGTCTGCGGTGCCGTTCTTCTACGGAGAAAACGGTGAGTATTACTTTCCGGCTTATTTGGGAATTTTCCGTTGGAGGGAATGTATGGACTGGTCAAACACACAGCGAGCCGAGATACAGTATTTCTGCACCAGTACCCGCAGTCGGACGCCAGGGCTCCTCTGCGGCTGTCCCCTCAAGCTCCAGCTCAGTTTTATCCTTACCATCTTCGCCAGCTATCAAATTACAGAATTCCAGCTTATGGACATTAAAGCGTTTTACAAGCTGCTCCATACACCCCATTTTGGACCAGAGCAGCTGCGGCTCCCTCCCCCCTCCCGCATCGCCAAGGCTCTGGAACAGTTGGACCGGGACTGCCATTACCAGATCCACGTCCGCTGTCTGGGGAAGGCGCGTTATCAAATCACCGAGGTCTGCCCCGCTATATAAGCGATTATCAAAACGAGCTGAACTACGGCTATGAAAGGGGGTATGTTCAATATTTTATTCCCAATCCTATTTTGTGACTTTCTTGTGACATTTTAGCGGTATTCTGATTAAGGAAGGAAGTGAAGCCATGAGACTTTTAGTAGTTGAGGATGACCGCCTTTTGAACAACACCCTTTGCTACAATCTTTCGGCGGCTGGCTACACAGTGGACGCTGCCATGACAAAATCAGAAGCGGTCAGCCTCTGCGAAGCGCAGGACTATGATCTGATCGTGCTGGATGTCAACCTGCCTGATGGAAACGGCTTTGACTTCTGTGCAGAAATCAAAGAGCGCCGTCCAGATACCGCCGTGATTTTCCTGACCGCAAACGATATGGAGAGCGACCAGCTGCGCGGTTTTGAGTTGGGGGCAGACGACTATGTGACAAAACCGTTTCCGATCAGTGTATTCCGCAAGAAGGTTTCGGCACTGCTGGGACGCATCCAACGGCAGGCAGGCGGCGATTGCTACACAGACGGTACATTGTCCATCAATTTTTCGAAATTGACCGCTGCCCTTGCGGGGGAGCCGGTAATCTTCACTCCGATGGAATACCGTTTGCTAAAGGTACTGGTGAGAAATCCGCAAACCGTTTTGACCCGGCAGGTGCTTCTTGAAAAGTTGTGGGACGCGGACGAAAACTTTGTGGATGAACACGCCTTGACCGTTGTGATCAGCCGCATCCGGGGGAAAATTGAAGCCGGCGGCCTGCAATATATCAAGACCGTCTACGGCATGGGCTATATGTGGGTTGGGGGGATAAAGAAGTGAATGACAGTAAACTTTCCATCAAGCACGCCTGTGCGGCAGGGGCGGCTTTTTTAGGTTTGCTCTCCGCTGCGGCCATTACTGCGGCTTTTCTCTTTACCAGAAATTCAACAATCGTGTGGCTGGGTCTGCTGTTTATCCTGCTGGTGTTCACTTGTGCAGCCCTTTTTGTGGCATTTCTGCATTGGAAGCTGGTTTTATTCTCGGACAACCTGTGCCAAACAATAGACGATATGTTGAATGGAGCAGCAGCACCGCAGGTCTGCGAGGAAGAAAACCTGTTTTATAAAATCAATCACCGGCTTGTCCGTCTATATGAAGTTATGCGGGAAAATCAGGAGAGCATCGTGAAGGAGCGGGCTGATTTGCAGGAATTGATCTCCGACATATCCCATCAGGTAAAAACGCCAATCAGCAATCTAAAAATGGTAAACGCCACCTTGCTGGAACAGCCTATGCCAGAGGAAAAGCAGAGGGAGTTTTTGCAGGCTTCCAGCGGCCAGCTGGAAAAGCTGGACTTTCTCATGCAGGCCATGATCAAGACCTCCCGCCTGGAAACCGGTGTCATTTCACTGGACAGAAAGATACAGCCGCTTTATGATACCCTGGCGGCGGCGCTGGGCGGTATTCTGCTGAACGCGGAAAGGAAACATATTCATGTCAGCGTAGATTGTCCGGAAAATATCATTCTGGCCCACGACAGGAAGTGGACAGGTGAAGCCCTTTTCAACATTCTGGACAATGCGGTGAAGTACACCCCGGCAGGGGGCAACATTCAAGTTTCCGTTCAAAGCTGGGAGTTCTATGTGAAAATAGACATAACCGACAGCGGCAAAGGAATTTCGGAGAGCAGGCAGGGGATGATCTTCAAACGCTTCTATCGGGAGGAAGAAGTACATGATGTTGAGGGCATCGGTATAGGACTGTATCTTGCCCGTGAGATCATTTCCATGCAGGGAGGATATATTAGGGTGACTTCGGCATTGGGCAGCGGCTCTACATTTTCCGTGTTTCTGCCGCGTGGATAAAATTTTCAAGAAAAACTGCGGCCTGTGACATTTCTGTGAGAATTGGGTGTTATGATAGCAGTGCCACAGATAAGTCTGGATTTAGTGAGAAGGAGATTAAAATGCCAATATCAAAAAAAGAAATTCAAAGGCACTGGACAGAAAAAGAAGTGCAGATGCAGAATATTATTAAAAATCGAGATTGGAACGCTCTGTTTTCTATGGATGAGAACGATGATTTTTCGTGGACATTAGAACAAATATTGTGGTCTTTCGTAACAAAGAGCGTGAAGCGGTACAAGTATTGGACAATATAAAAATTTGAATTGACTGCGTTAATCGTTCCGGTTTGCAGATTCAAGGCGGAAAACAATATGGGACGATTTTCAAAAAAGCGAAAGAAAAAGGTGGCTTAAACGACGCATTTCCGGAAGATACCGGAGATGTACATGGAAGGAGAAAAAATCATGCTGGAATTTCCCCCAAATACTTATATGCTGGAATATCAGGACGGCGCCTACCTCTGTAACGGAACGAAACGAGTAGAAGCGCCGCTGAATTTGGAGACCCTTGAGGAGGCTGTCAGGCAATGCCCGAAACTACAGATAGTCTCCCTGGATGATGCCCTGTTTGGGGATGAGTGCTTTCCCGTTCTGGCACGGATTCCCAAGCTGAACATGCTGGCTCTGCTGCGGGGCAGACAGATTGCCGGGCATGGGCTGGAACTGTTAAAAGACCTTCCGCTCAAAGACTTGTTTTTGCAGCGGACCGCCCTGGATGATGAGGGACTGGCCCAGGCTGCGCAGATTAAAAAACTGGAGCATATTTACATAGCTGCTTGTCATCAGGTCACCGCTGCGGGACTGCTGACAATTTCCTGGAGGGATAAGCTGCAGGTCAGCGATGGCGACATGCAGGATGAAGAGGGGCTGGCGGGGCTGTTTACAGAGGCGGAGCGCAAGGCTTATGAGGATGCCCGTACCTACAAGATCATGAAAAACAGAATCTCACTGGACAGTCCAGAACTGCAGGCTCCCATCCATGCGCTGCTGGAATTCTTTGACGGCATGAACCAATGGGAACGGATTACAGATCAAAAAGGTGACGGCAGCCAGGCGGATATTGATGCGCTGTTTGCCAGACAGGTGAGCTGGACTCCCCGTCCTGGCTGGCGTCCTGTCCATCTTTGCTGGGAAAGAGGCGGGACTTATACAGGTCATCATCTGGTTGCCGGCGAGCGGGTCACAAAAAACAAATTCTGGCTTTATACAGAAAAGCAAATTTTCTATTATCGTTATTTAATGCGTCTGGTTGACGGCAAATGGATGATTGATAACGCCCAGTGGTGCCGGGAGGGGCGCTGGTTCTTCCACGGGCTGTAAGCGGCTTGAAACAGGATGGCATTTGTCAAGGGGGATTTCACCCAAAAGATGAAATCCCCCAACAAACAATAACTTAGGTTGTAACTCCTGCCTCCACAGAAGAAATCGTGCTTCAAAGGCGGCGACGGCCTCCGCTGAGGCGGGCGGCTTCAGCTGGTATTCGTGTTGGTCAGCGCCGAAGCGGGAAAGATCCCGGTCCTCCTCTCCGGCCCGTTTGAGCTGCTTGCGCAGCTTGCCGGCCCAGGCGGGCTGCGTACTTTTTGCCATAATCAGTTTTCTCCTTTTATTGTCTATATTTGCCCTCAAGCACTGGAAGGGAAGACGTATTTTTCAATTCACTCAAATCATAAATTAAGGTCCGATTTGTAAAATTAACTTATTTTAAGTGTAGCACAAAACAATCTGGCGTTCAAGCACTGCCGCAAGGCTTTTACAGCACACGCTTGTAGTTTTACTGTCAAATGTCCGTTGCAGAGCAAGCGCGGACACAACCCCAATCATTTTGAAAAGGAAGGATACTCAAATGTCAGAATTACACAGCATTCCACTTATCTATAAAGCAGGCGTATACAGCGTTGCTGATTTCAGCAAGGACATTGACGCCGACGATGCGATTTTCTTTGACTATGATACGCAATATCAAATGCTCACCTATGACATTCCTGTTGGGAAGGACTGGCGTGGGATGACGCTGTACAATGTGCCGGAGGATGACCTCATCCAGACGCTCCGCGCCGTCTATGGCAAAGATAGAGCACTCCAGAACATCACCGCCATATTAGGCGGCCATAAGACGCTTTTGTACATCCGCTATGAAAATGAGGAACACGCCAGACAGGAAATCCGGAGATTTGCTATCCAGAATGCAGATGCTATTATGGAACAAATCCAACAATGCACAGATGTTGTGGCAAGGCTTTTCATTGAGTATTACTGTGATTCGGATAACATGGATTACCATGCTGTGATTGGCACTGCGGATCAGATGGAAGCGGTAAGGCAGAAAGGTCATTACGAGGATTCCTGCGACTATGCCGGCAACTACCCATCTGAAAATATCGAGGGCGATAACACGATGCTGATAGCAATGATGCGCTGCGCCGCAGGTCATCCATGCGAGAATTTCCGGTATGCAGTGGAAATTATGTCAAAACATATCGAGGAACACGCATTGCCAGCGATAAACAAGACGGAGGATTTCAAATATATCTGCGCAGAATATGATTAAGAAATTAAAAATGAACTTATAGATTGGAGGTAATCAGTATGGTGGGAGGAATTGTTGGTCTTGTATTTTGCTTGATGTGTATCGAAAGTCAAGAATGCAGCTGAATATAATAATAAAATGGCGACTTTATATAAAAGGTGCGCCATTGCGTTTTTAATTTCAGGTATAGGATTTCTAATTTCATTTTTTATGGGTGTTATTATGATATGTTTCGACTATACGCTGGGTATTTATCTCATGTATCGAAGCTATAAAAAAATATTGAATTTGTATTCTTATAATTCAAACAAATATCCAATTTGCAACGTGCGTTAGTTTTGATACAGAGCAAAGTATGAAAGCTTTGTAGAACTTATAGGGTGAAAAAGGGCATAAAATACCCTTC
>CAJUQB010000171.1 GCA_910588285.1 uncultured Lachnospiraceae bacterium | reverse complement strand
TAGACATTAAACTGGTTCTTGCACTTCTGGCTGCAA
This sequence comes from uncultured Lachnospiraceae bacterium, assembly GCA_910588285.1. Taxonomy (GTDB): domain Bacteria; phylum Bacillota; class Clostridia; order Lachnospirales; family Lachnospiraceae; genus 14-2. Next base: position 5,838 of record CAJUQB010000171.1, on the reverse strand, counting down.
AATTCATTCCCCTTCCTGCTTGTGACAAAGGCTTTTTTACAATGTTTACACATACGCATATTATTGTCCTTATCTGTAAGAATGAAGGAAAAGCACATCTGCACCATGACGAGCAGGGAATGGAAATCCCATACGATGACGGGCGAATCCTTTTCAAGTGCGATCCGGTAGGTCGGGGCTATCCCGCCGAAAGCGGAAATGCCCTGACGGTACAGGCTGCGTGTCTGTTCGGCAATCGCATCATAATCCATATAATAAAGGAAGCTTGTCATAAAGGTAAACGCCCAGTCGGTAAATTCCTTCACAAGCCAGTCGTACTTTTCAGCATATCCGGTTTATAAAAGGATAGAAATAGGCGAGATAGTCCTCTGTAGGGAGGGATTCTTCTTTTATAAAGTGGTTTTTGGGAAGATACACCAATTCATAGGTTATAAAGTCCACAGTTGTCGGCAGGGCGGTCATGAAGCCGAGGAAACCATATTTTTTGATAAAGTCAAGTACATCTTCCTTCAATTCTTCTTCCGGTACTTTGTGCATAGCGGTAAGCCTGACATTTATGGCATCAATGACGAGCTGTTCCGCTTCCGGCATGGGATGGTACATTTCCGGTTTGGCATCTTTGGAAACTGAGTACGGGCTATCAGAAGCACCATACTGATATGGATGTTGGGGCCGCTATTGAGCTGCCCCTGGGCCAGGAAACCGTGACAGTTACCATATCCGGACTGTTCGATGCGTCGAAGGCAGCAAACGGACAGGGTGCGCTTGCTTTTTGGAAGCCTGCAGGCCCTTTCCTGGCTGATCTTCCTGTTCGGCGTTGTCAATCTGATCAATACGACGCTTTCCAACCAGATTTCCCGGAAGCGGGAGAACAGTATCCTGCGCTCGGTTGGCCTGACCGGGAAGCAGCTGTGCCGGATGAGTATCACAGAGGGAATGTGCCAGTAGTCCTGTCCGTCTGGATGGTGCGCAGGCAGAAAAAGCAGTTCCTGGTAGAACAGATGCGGGCACAAGGGTGAACTATTCTGAGTGATAGATCAGATTTTATACAGCATTTCGCGGCAACAGATAAACATTTCACAGCAATTAAATTGTTATGGCATTTCGGGCAGGCTATAATGAAACATCAATCTGTGTCAACGGTAAATGTTTTTTCTTTTGCCATTGATGAATAATGGCGAGGTGGAAATATATATGAATCTGATGTCAGGCGAGGTTGTTGATTATTATGAGCGGATCGAAAATCTGGATGCTCACAGCATATGGGACTGTTATCTGCCATGCAGATTTTAAGCATTTCCTTCTGTATGCTGCTCTGCGGCGGGGAGCGTCTGCAAAGAAGTTTCCTGACAATATCAATTTGAAGGAGGAATATGCTTATGGCAATGCAGGTCCTAAAGGATACCTTTATGCCGTTTGGCAGATCCAAGGAAATGAATGGAAACTATGAACATTCCAGAACCGACTACGCAGAAAGGGTGAAGGAAAAACAGGCTGCAGAGAGGGCGGAAAAAGCAAAGGAAGCAGAGAAGGCTGCAGAGGAGAAAAAATCCGGCAGGCTGTCCGAACCACAGGATGAATACATCAGCAGTGAAAAGTCGGGGAAAAAGCCTACGGGATTGTACCGGGTGGGCCAGGACGAGAACGGCAACCGGAAAATCTTTTTTGATGACCCGAAAGCTGACCATGCAGATGGAAAGGATGACCGTTCCGGGGAAGGCGAAGATGGAAAAGGGCCGAGGGTAAGCGGGGACAACCAGGGACAATGATACCTACAGGCGGCAGAATGCTTCTGTATCAGAATAAAAGAGATTCAGATTTTAGTGTAGTATCAATACCGGGAAATGGTGTCGATTTATTCGGTGATGTATACAGCAATTACATTATGGAGCAGCGTTTTGTATCTTTGTAACGGCGTCTATGAAGACCCAAGCGGTAACTGGCACGAATTAGGCAGGGCTATCATTCTCCTGATCGGGATAGCAGCATTTGAGCTATGCACGAATCTACCTGTTAAGCTTTTGGCTTTCCTGTCATTTATGTTTTTAAGAAAAAGAGAGGGCAGAAAGGGGAAAAGGAATGACAGAAGCTGTTTCTTTGGCATAGCAGCCATTATGGTAGGAATCATTATGTTCATAACCGTTTTTTTTCAGGTTTTGTAAAGCGGGGTATAGATTCAGAAAGTTTGGATTTTTGTAATTATTAGAGAGGAGAAAGGCAATGAGTAAATACAACGCATTATGGGAATATGCGCAGAAAAGCGGAAAGGAATCATTTCAGCTGACCTTTGAGGAGATTCAGGAGATCGCAGGGATACCGATTGACCACTCTTTTCTGAAATATAAGAAAGAGCTTGCAGAATATAAAAAAAGTGGGAATTTGTCCAAAACATTTTGGAAACATAACAGAATTCGCGGAGGATTACAACAAAGAAATTTCTGAAGAAATATAAAGAGAAATCGAAATTGGAGTACGGAGGAATCTTTAGATGGAACTGCAATTTTCAATGATTGAATTACCGATAAGGGGACTTTATTCTATTTTACGGATATTAGGATGCTTCATTGTTACGTATGTATTGTTTTGGCTGTATACGACAAAGATACTTCACCTTAAAATAAAGGATTTACTCCATCATTAGTGGGTGCGATATGTAATTCACCGACAAAGCCGATGAATTTATAGTAAATCTTGATTTCCTGCTTCACTGTTCCGTCTGCCGATTTTTCACGCTCCGAAACAAGTATCTTGTCTATCAGTGCATTTACCACTGTTGCGTCCAGTTCCTTTAAGCCTTGATAGTTGCGGATAAGGGAGAGGAAGTCACGGATTCCCTGCGATTTCTCATAGCTTTTGTAGCCCAGCAATACACCGTTTTTTTATATGGTGGGCGTTTGCCTTAAAACCTTATGAAATGAAAAAGAGCCAATAAACTGTGATTTTATTTCACAAGTTCATCGGCTCCGCATCTATGTGTCTGGCTCTGTGATGACTATTGTATGTAAATTTTTTACTTCAATTAGCGTTTTCTTCTTACACTTTGGACAATAGAGAGGATAGTTCTTCAAAACGGTATCTTTTCTTATTCTGTCACGGGTTTTGTTACCGCAAACAGGACATAACAGCCAAACGGTATCTTTATTCATTTTCTAATTTTATTGAATGGACACACCAAGCTGATATGCTTCATCCAATTTTTCATTCTCTGAAATATCACCAACATTCATAACCCCGCCACAAAGAACCTTTCCTATACTTTTCCATCCAAGGTGCTTTTCAAGACGGTCATACCAATATTCGCTTTCTTCAAAACCATACCCTTCTGCCGCCATAATCAGAGCCATATCCTTTTTAGGATTTCGATAATTAGGATTACACTCCGCAACAGCAAACAGCCTGTCAAATGCAGTTTTTAATTGCCCGCTAATTGTCCAATAATATAAAGGCGATGCAAGAATTACAATATCCGCTTCTTGATAAACAGGATAAATTACGTCCATATCATCCTTCTGCACACAAGGACTGTTACAATCTTTACCACCGCCGAAACATCCTTTGCAACCATTGATATTCATTTCTCCAAGGAAAAATTCTGTAACCTGATTTCCTGCTTTTTCTGCTCCCCTTTTAAATGCAGCCGTTAATGTAGCTGTATTCCCTTTTTTACGTGGACTTCCATTCAGTATTATTATTTTTTTGCTCATATACCCAACCTCTTTTCTTATATGCTTTTTGCAAGAGCGATTGCTTTTTTGCAACCATCCGTTTTTTCAATATCACCAACATTTAACACTCCAGGCACAAGTACTTCGCCTACCATATTCCATTTCAGCAAAGCCGCCGAACGCTCGATTGGAATACGCACACCATCAAAAACAGACATATCATCTTCTTCACAACAAGCAATCAAGGCACACTCTTTTCCTGCTATATCTTTACCGCCTACCACGAAAGAAAACAATTTATCAATCACGCATTTAATTTGTGCAGGAATGGAATACCAATAGACAGGCATTGAAAAAACAACCATATCTGCATGAAAAATATCAGTTGCAATTTTATTAAAATCATCATCAAAACTGCAAGCTTTTCCCGAATGATAGCAGGTTTCACAAGCGTGACAGCCTCCAACATTGCTTTGTGCTGCATCAAACCTTATAATGGAATGCCCATTTTTAGTCGCCGCTTCAATAAATGCTTCAGTCATACTTAAACTATTCCCTTTTTTACGCGGACTTCCAGTAATTACTACAATTTTTTTACCCATTCTACAATCTCCAATCTATATTATAATTTGTGGAACACGTTGACTTCCGTGTCTCTCCATATTATAATCATAGCAAGAATTATCTTTTAATCAAGTACGCACATTATTGTTATATACTTACTAAAAGGAGAGTGTAAAATGAACGAACATTGTATTTCAAAAGAATGTTTAGCAACAACAGGTTTCAGTTATACATTATCGTTGATAAATGGAAAATACAAAATGACAATTCTATATACACTAATGGAATTTGGCGTTGTCCGATTCAATGAAATGAAAAAATATATCGGTGGAATTTCTTTTAAAACACTAAGTTTGTCTTTAAAGGAACTGGAAGCAGACCAACTTGTACATAGAGAAGAATATCCCCAAATCCCTCCAAAAGTTGAATATAGTTTAACTGAACGTGGAAAGTCACTCATTCCTATTTTAGATGGTATGTGTGAGTGGGGTGATAAGAACAGAATAATAAAATAACACTTAAAACGGCGGTAGTTCAATCCCTACCGCCGTTAGTCTGTCTATTGATAAATCAATTCCCTCTCAACAAGCTCCCTCGCACAAGCTCTTATGTTATTCATTCTTCCATTCTAAGGCGTTTTCTTCCTTTAGCTGTTCCGTTATACCTTGTGCCTGTTTCATGCCCTCTATAAGTCTCTCAAAGCGTTCCTGTGCCTGTCTGTCGATGTCAGCAAGATAAACGCCCAGCCTGCCGCTTGTGAGAAGAGTGGTGTATGTAACCTTACGGTACTGTTTCAGATAGTCCAAGTGCCGCTGTCCCCATGTGCCTATCGGCTGTTCTGTAAGCGATACAAAACACACCGTAATGAAAAGAAGTGCATGTCGTGATATACTCTATCAAAACATACACTTCTTTTTTGTTCTATGTTCCCTGAGTCGGCAGCTTTCTGGCAGTGTCTCAGACCAGGGAAGATATGCTTCCAGTAATTCAGGATGGTTTCGGTGATCGAGATCCGGCAGGCTTTCTAATAAATAACATAGATAGCCAAATACATCCAGATGATTCAGTTTCGCTGTTTCTACCAATGTATATACGATGCCGCTGGCTCTTGCACCTGCCGGTGAGTCCGCGAACAGCCATGCCTTGCGTCCGGTTGCAAATGGACGGATACTGGTCTCTTCCACCCACGCCCAAAATCCTTCCAGGACAGGCCTGCTCAGTTCCTGACGCTTTTGCAGACGCTTCTCGGAAGGTAATTCTTTCAGTTTTTTTTCGATCTGGAATAGGCGGTCACAACATTCCCGTCCCTCTGCCCCCTTGGAGCCGCTGATCTCCTTCCCCCGGGAATCTAAAGGTATGCTGTCAATGTAATACCTGCGTACATGTGACCAGCACAGTGCCCTGCATATCCCATCCAGGGAGTCATACCCGGTATAGGCATCTGTGACCAGGTACCCATGGAACCCTCTGTAGAGCTTCTCCGCCTCTTTTCTTGCCCGGCTCCTTGCATAATGGAAGAGCACTGCCTGTACTGCCTCTTCCCGCCCGCTGCGTATCACCCAGTTTGCCATTGTGGAGCGGTAGAGGCACAGTCCCAGACGGTACCAGT
>CAJUQB010000170.1 GCA_910588285.1 uncultured Lachnospiraceae bacterium | reverse complement strand
CTTGCTTGCTTGAGAATGGCACAGGTTATCATGTTTGTCAAGCTCTCTTTCTAAAAATTTGCAAAAGTATATTAACGCAATTATAGCAGAAATCTATATGTCACGCAAGTGGCGCATTGTGTCGATCCATAGGGGCTCGCGGGTTCATTTTGAGCATTAGCCTTATATCATTCTGTGTATAGTCTACAGGCATCCCGGTGTACGCATCTGTCTTGAACGGGGGATTAACAATAATCAGCTGTCTCCCGACACTTACCCTAAATCACCGGAAACCGACACTTCTGCAAACAGGAATTTATTTAACCTTTTTGCCGATCAAAAAACCGGCAACCGCACCAATCAAACATATTCCTGCAGGAATTAAAATAAATGTGGCAAAATACTGATTTTCAGCAAGTACACTCTCGGATACGACACCTATGCTGTATGTAATTAGTGCATAAATGTGCAACCCAATAGCAAACACACAGCCAACGACGGATATAAGCATTGGACTATACCGAATGACTTTATGAGTTGCGTTTTTGGTGCATAACAACTGAGCCAATGCAAAAGCAACGAATAGAACAATACATAAAAAGGTACTCACATAATCACACTCCTTTGTCAAATTCCGATTTTGCTTTCTGATTAACTTTACAACAAACAGGAAATATATTACTCATCTCTTAAGCAACATATTTCCGCTAACCTGCCATAACCAAAATCATTCGTAATAACCTGCAGAGTAATGTATTTCCTGCCGCTGTTGTAGCACAAGTCTTCACCAGAGTTTTCCGCCATACTGCCCATTGATGAAGCGCTTGACTCATAAGCCCCTATGATGTACTCTAATAATGTATTTTACTGCCCATTATAGATTATTTATATTAGTATTCTCTTTTGATAGAAGTTTGCTATTACTCGAATTTACTTTATAATATCCACGAAGAGAACACTTGTAAATGCTTTTTGTTTCAATGGTAGAAATTTGTGTATCGAATGGTGCAGCCATGCACACTTATAACAGGCCGTCATGAAAGGATTCAATACTTTGAACCAAACCAATCAGGAGGTATAGGTCATGCTGCGGATAGCACTGTGCGATGACGATTTCAATTTCATGCAGGAATTGCATCAAAAGCTTATACAATGGTATCAGGAATCAGATAACAGCAGGAATATATCTGTCTCGGAATTTTCTGATAGCAGCTATCTCGCACGGACGATAGACAGTGGGAGTAGCTTTGATTTACTTTTTGTTGATATCGAGATGCCGAAGATGAACGGTATGGAGCTTGCCAAACATATCCGGGCTCGTCTGCCAATGGCAATGATCATCTTCCTGACTTCGCACAGCGAATTTTCCATGGAAGGGTATAAGTTCGGCGCCTTGCGCTATATTCCTAAACTGGATATGGCCCGACAGCTACCGGAAGCGCTGGCTGCTGTAGAGGCGGAGTTTGCCAAGTTGGAAAGCAGATTCCTGACTGTACGCCGTTATAGCGATATGATGCGAATCCCCTACCAGGAGATTGTTTATGTCCACCATGTACTCCGTACTTCCGAAATCGCCACGCTCAATCTGGGTATCATCAAAGACAACAGAGGATTGAAAGAAATTCATGGGCAGCTTGGTGACGAACGTTTTATCTATATTGACCGCAGCACCTTTGTCAATCTGGATCATATCCGCCAGATCAAGGGAAGCGAGGTTATCCTGCGCAATTCGGAGCATCTGCCAATCAGCCGGCAGATGCTGACAAAAGTAAAGTATACCATCAACCGCATGTGGGGGGATTGAGTGATGCAATATTTTTTCCTTGTTGAATGGGCCGCTACGTTTGTGGAGAGTCTGATTCTCCTCTGTACGATTACTGCAGCTTCCGGCAGGCGGTATGAAAAAAGCCGGCATTATCTCGCTATGCTGCTGTCTACAGTCTGCCTGACGGTTCTCATCAATGTTCTGAACGCTGTTTCCATATTTTCATTTTTGACACCGGTAATTTCGATGTGTTTTGTTATCTTCATTCTATCCCGTATCACTTCCACCGGGTCACTGCTTATCCGAAGTACGGCCTGCATTATGACCTATCTGGTGATCATTACAGTGGGATATGTCATTTTTGTCCTAATCCGCGTGGTTTATGCGGGGGATATATATTCCGCTTTCACCTTCTTCATGTCACCTGGACCATTCCGGGTGGTGTTCCTGACAGTGGATAAGATAATTGATGTACTCTTCTATTTCTTCGTCCACAAATCGTTGTTCAAAATTTCTACATTGAAAAAAAAATATCAGATGGTGGTGCTGCTGATTTCTCTTGCGGCATATATCAGTACGCAATATCTGTTCGGCGTGTTCCTGGACACAGCCAATGATGCACTGTCCGCCGTCGCCATATTTTCCTGGCTTTACATTCTTGCCTTTGTCACGATCACCATTATCGCGTTTGTTCTGATTGCAAGGGCTGAGCAGGAGAGACAGACCCACATCTTCCTGCACTCCGCCAACCAACTGCTGACGGAGAATTACCAGCAGCTCCATGCCTACCAGCAAGACCACGCAAAACAGATACATGACTTTAACCACCATCTCACCGCACTTAAAGGATTGGCCGCCCTGGGAAAACGCGAGGAGGCTTTAGCCTATATGGAATCCCTTCTCTCCACTACATACCGGGAAACGGCATTGTGCCATAGCGGAAGCGACATTATAGATGCCATCATCAACTGTAAAGCCGCTGAAGCAACGCAGCTTGGAATTGATTTCCGTTTCGCTGTGAGTTTCCCTGTATCGGCTGATATCGCCCCTGTGGATATATGCGGTGTACTGGCCAACCAGATCGACAATGCATTCGATGCCTGCAGGCAAATGCCTCCTTCTTATCTCCGCGAAGTCAAGATTACAATCAAGCATGTCGAGAACTTTGTATTCTTCCGAGTGGAGAACACAGTAGACCACGATCCCTTTGAAAATAACAGCTCTTTGTCCAGTACAAAGACGGATACCTCCGCACAGCATGGCTTAGGGTTGAAGAATATCCACGATATTACAGACAAATATAGCGGATTCCTGCGTAATGAATATAAAAGCGGACTCTTTATCTCTGTTGCTTCATTTTGCTATGAGACATTAGACACCTAAAATCTGATACCGAGGTTTTCAGATGCAGCTTCCCTGTGACACCTTTGAGAAGCAGTTCCCGATCTTCTCTACCTGCAGAATTTCTGTTTTCTGCAAAACAATTAAGTTCTATGATAAAATACCGATATAACAATAAAGAACAAAAATCTTCCAAAAGCCATCAAATGCCATATTTTCTATTATCAGCCGACATTGGACAGGAGGTTATTCTATGACAATCACGCAGATTGTACAAAATCAACAACAGCAACGGATTGGTAAAATTTCTCAAAAAACCCAGGGGAAACCTCATGTCAATCCTTATGGTACACCCGGTATGAGTCTAAATAATGCTGGTGATTATCGAAAAATTGTTCCCGTAGATGAAAATGTGGCACAACAGGTCAGGCAGATCGCTTTAGACCACATGAAAAATGGCTATGGGGTGAGCAATGGTGAGGACATCAGCCAGGTCATCCGGGACTACACCATGTCTCTGGCACCGGAACAACGGCTCAGTGCATCCTGGACACTGAATGAACTGTTTCACAACGAGGCAGCCCGTCTGGGCGAATATATCCACCAACATGATCCCGACTGGGACTGGGGAAAGCCCTTTGACACCAGCATTTTGGATGGTTATCGGCAGGGCATGGATATACTGGTATAATTCCTTTGGAGCAAAATGTTTGAAAGAGGAGCGCATTACATAATGTTGCTCCTTTTATATTTAAAAACTGATGTTGTACTAATAAAGCCGCTATTATTACAGGCTATACCCTTTTCCCTTCTGTTTACAGATGAACCATTACTGATCTGCTCCATGCTTCTATTACCGGCCAATAGCTCTGACCATACACGCATATTTCCCATACTCATACATTTTCATGGCAAGTATTCTGGTAATCTTCTCCATACTGTTCAGTATGGTTTCCACATCTTCATTTTCATCTTCCCCAAGACGTTCGCAAAGATTCCGCTCCGCCTGATAGATGCCTTCATACAGAATGCAGCACTCTTTCCCCTCGGCAAATTCATCCTCAATGGTATACTGTTCCGGCAGCAAAAGTAAGCCTTCTGTCAAAAATCCATTCATCTTTTCAAAAATTTGTTCCTTCAACATATTACATCCTCCTTTTGTCTCACTTTTACAACCGATTTTAATATGGAATTCAACTAAAATCAATAGTAGTGGTGCAAAAAGTGAGACAAACTTCTCGACACTTTTCGACAGACGGGGGGATACTATGCCAAAACCAACAGGATCATCAGGAGAAAAGAATCTGGTCAGCAGTCGGCTCATTGAACTTCGCAGACAGCAGGGACTCTCTCAGAGGGATCTTGCCCATAAGCTGCAGCTTGCCGGTTATGACATGGACAAAAATGTAATTACACGTATTGAAACCAACAAACGGTATGTAACAGATATCGAACTTCGGGCCTTATCACAGGTGCTGGGTGTCAGTTATGCTTATCTGATTGATGGGGCAGAAAAATAGAAACAGGATGCCACTGCCTGTCTATAGATGGTATCCTGTTCCTCATGCCATTTTTAGTTACCCCCTATTTTTCCATAAGCATTTCTCAATGTACGTCCATCTTCTCCGCCCATTTCAGCCCCTCATTCTCCTTCAGAAGCCCCATATGGTACAGTGCCTGCACACAGTCCGCATAACCCTGAATGTAAGCACGCTTCTCCTGGGCAGACGCAAAATCTTCCAGGCGCTCTTTCATTTCCTCTGCTTTCTCCTGTTCTCCTACAGGCAGGGTTTTCAGAAATACTTCCCACTCCTGCTCCGTTTCCTTCCATGCCTCCAAAGCCGCTTCAAATTCCGGGGTACACACATAACTTTCACGCTTTACATTCTCCCCATTTAAAGCCCCCAGAAACTGGGTGATTTTCAGCCATACATCATTTAACATTTCTTTTTCTCCTTTTCTCCTTATATTTTCCATATTTTCTTATATTTTTACCCTTATTGCTCATTATACATATCATGGGAGAGTTTTATCAACCATAACCGCTTAATTATTTATGCCATAGCAGATAAAATTAGTCCATAGCAAGCGAGGAGGCAAGGAAATGGATAACTTATTAAGGCAGATCGGCAACCGCATATTGAGCCGCAGGAAACAGCTCCGCATGACACAGGAGGAACTGGCAGAAAAAGCGGGTATTACTCCACAGACTGTTTCCTCTGCAGAACTCGGCAAAAAAGCGCTCCGTCCGGAAAATATCATCCGGGTATGTTCCGCCCTTGACATCAGCACCGATTACCTGCTCCTTGGTGAAACAAATACCAGTGACCATTCCATACTGCTCACCAAAATTTCAGACCTTCCTCCCATACAATACCGCCATCTGGAGGATATAATCAACAGTTTTATCCTGGCACTGGAAGAAAGGGAAGCACAGAGCGGAAAATGACCTCCCTGTGCTTTTTAGCTGCTCCGAAACGCTGACATGGTATCTGCAATCAACGCAAAGGTTGCCTGATCTATTTCTTCCCGCGGTTCTTCTCCCCCCATTCCCTCTTTCGGTCTTACAGTCCCCCGTTCCGCCATATGCTCCCTGCCTGTATCTGACCTGGAGTTGTTCTGCCTTATACCCTCTTTCCCTGCCAGAATCTCCGCAACGATTTCTTCGATTGCCGCCCTGTCTACGGTCTGGGGAATGGCAATATCTGGTGTTTCCGGGCAGTTGATATAGTGGAGGACCGCATTCACAAGAAACTGTGCCTTGCTGCGCGGCCCCTGTTTTTCCAGCAGACGAATCACGGCGTCATGGGCCGGATCATTTTCATTAAGTATGAAAGTTTTGTAGAACATGTAGGGTGTAAAAGGGCATAAAATCCCCC
>CAJUQB010000169.1 GCA_910588285.1 uncultured Lachnospiraceae bacterium | reverse complement strand
CTGGGATACATGGCCGGGGCTGAGTTCGGCAAGGGACAGGAGGATAGCCATGTAATGCAGCCGCCAACCTTGATGTTTAATCTGGCAGGCATTCATTTTGACAAATTCTATGATTTTATCGAGGCACATCCAGAAGAATTGCCCTACGGACTTAAGATGCAGAATTTGAGAGAAGGTTATAATGCAGATTTTTTCCGGAATAACTCCAGCTTTGTATTTTTTGGAATGCAGCACTTAATCCGGAAGCTGAGAGACGAGGGGAAATGCCCTATAGCCAGAGATACGATTATTTTTATCCGGCAACCAAATCCAGGAGAGGTTGCGGTCAATACGATCCGGATCCTGAATTTTGGCGGTTCAGATGTGCATGATCTAAGTAATGGAGAGATGGAGGCACATTTGCAGATTCCCAAATTGATTCAGATGTTCCGGGATCATGTGCCTGGTTTTGAAGACTGTTATCTGACTTCCATTAATTCCTGCATCGGTGTGCGGGAGAGCAGAAGGATTATGGGAAAGAAAATGCTGGATTACCATGATTGTATAGAAGGCCGCGTACCGGAGGATACCATTGCCCTTTGCAGTTATTTTTTGGATATCCACAACGGAAAAGGGGATGACACAACAGGGATTAATATTGAAGAACCTTTTGGCATTCCATATCTTTGCCTGGTATCAAAGGATATTTCTAATCTGATGATGGCAGGAAGGGATATCAGTGTGGATCCGGTAACTTTTGGTGCCACAAGAATTATGAATGTCTGTATGGCAGTCGGACAGGCAGCGGGAACGGCGGCAGCCATGGCTCTTTCCGAAGATAAGCTTCCGGAACAGGTAGATATTGGTGGATTAAGGGAAAAGCTACTGGAACAGAAAGCTATTTTAAAAATGTGACAAGTGAGGTGTGATATGGAACTGATGAAAAAAAACATTGTTGTAGTCGGAGGAGGCCCTGGCGGCCTGGCAGCAGCAGTGACAGCTGCCAGAGAAGGAAAAAAAGTTCTTTTGGTGGAACGAAATGGTTATCTGGGAGGTCAATTGGGAAGCGGACTGCCGTTCTTAGCTTTCTGGGATAAAAAAAGGCGTCAGGTGATCGGTGGCTTTGCACAGGAATTTGTAGATAGATTGCAGGAGGAGGGGGCTTCTTTCGGACATGCATACTGTCCTCATCATCTTTCTACGACGCTGATTGATCCTTTTTATTCCAGAATTTTATGTTTCCAGATGGTAAAAGAGGCAGGGGTGGAGCTGCTTTTGCATAGTGAGCTTTCAGGGGTCCATGTGGAGGATGGTAGGATCCGCTCTGTAGTGATCTCCGGTAAAGGGCAGAATATAGAGGTGGAGTCTGATATTTTTATTGATGCTACCGGGGATGGAGATTTGGCTAGTATGAGCGGTGCCGAATGTGAGAAGGGGGACAGTGAGAGTCATGTGATGCAGCCGCCAACTCTGATGTTTAATCTGGCAGGAATTCATTTTGACAGATTTATGATTTTATCGAAGCGCATCCGGAAGAGCTTCCCTATGATGTACTTTCCAATATTGAGGAAGGCTATAATGCCGATTTTCTGCGGGAGAACAGGAGCTTTATTTTCTTGGGAATGCACCATTTGCTGGAAGAATTGAGGAAGAAGGGAGAATGTCCCGTTGACAGGGAAACTGTGATCTTTATCCGTCAACCCAACCCGGGGGAGATCGCTGTCAATACTATCCGCCTGCTGAATTTTGACGGTTCGGATATTCACGATCTAAGTAACGGGGAAATGGAGGCCCATTTACAAATTCCGAAACTGATCAAAATGTTTAAGGAGAATGTACCGGGGTTTGAAAACTGTTATTTGTCGTCCATCAATGCCTCCATAGGTGTCAGAGAGAGCAGAAGGGTTATGGGCATTAAAAAATTGAATCTTGAAGATGCGGTTGCGGGAAAAAGGCCGGAAGATACCGTTGCCCTGTGTTCTTATTTTATCGATGTTCATAATGGCGCCGGTCGGGGAACCTATCGAGTCTCCATTGAAGAGCCCTTCGGTATTCCATATGGCTGCCTTGTGTCCAAAGATATTCCAAATTTGATGATGGCAGGAAGAGATATCAGTACAGACCATCTGGCCTTTGGCGCTACGAGGATTATGAATGTCTGCATGGCAGTCGGCCAGGCAGCAGGGCTTGCTGCGTCTATGTCTATTGACGGGAAACAGAATCCGGAGCAAGTGGATACGGATGAGCTGAGAAAGAAGCTTCTGGAGCAAAACGCGATTCTCGAGGTGTGATGGAAAAGGAGGAAAACAGAAATGCAATTACCTAATATAATGAAAGCTTTGGTTGCTTACGGAAAAGGGGAATACCGATTGGTCAATGATTTTCCTGTGCCGGAGTGTGGCGATGATGATATTCTTATTAAAACGGAGGCTTGTGGAATCTGTGCTGGAGATCTGAAATGTATGCACGGTGCGGAGCGTTTTTGGGGCAATGAGAAAGAGGAAGCCTGGGTCAGACCGCCCTTTATTCCAGGTCATGAATTTTTGGGACATATTGTGAAGCTTGGAAAGAATGTCAAAGGATATGAGCTTGGAGAGCGGATAACGGCAGATCAGATCGTTCCCTGTGGAGAATGCAAGTTCTGCAAATCGGGACGCTACTGGATGTGTGAACCCCATGCGACTTTTGGTTTCCAGAAGGAAAATAACGGGGGTATGGCGGAATATGTCCGATATCCGAAGAATGCGGTGATTCATAAGGTTCCGGAAGATATGCCTCTGGAAAAAGCACTGTTAATCGAACCCTTTTCCTGTTCTAAGCACTGCGTGGACCGAGCACAAATTAGAAGTGACGATGTAGTGGTGATTTCCGGTGCGGGAACCCTGGGGCTGGGAATGATTACATATGCCGGCCGCCTGAATCCGGAAAAACTGATTGTTTTGGATATGAAGGATGAGAGATTGGAAAAAGCCAGGGAATTTGGTGCAGATATGGTTCTGAACCCCGGTAAGGAGGATGTTATTGCCAAAATTAAGGAAATGACAGGAGGGTATGGCTGTGATATTTATATAGAAGCAACCGGACATCCTTCCAGTGTCATCCAGGGGCTCAAAATGATACGTAAGCTTGGCCGTTTTGTTGAATTTAGCGTATTTGGCAGCGAGACCTCCGTTGACTGGAGTATTATCGGTGATGGAAAGGAACTGGATGTTTTGGGGTCGCATTTGTCTCCTTACTGTTTTCCTTATGTGATTGAGCATCTTTATAATGACGATCTGAAATCGGAAGGGGTTGTGTCCGCAATATATTGTTTGGAGGATTGGGAAAAAGCGTTTGAAAGGGCAACAGGAAAAGATGGAGATTTTAAGGTAGCATTTAAATTCTAATCAGAGATATACCCAAGGGCATACTCATTTGGCTCACGGGTATAAAAGCAGGAATCTCTCTTTCTATGAGATGTGAAATCAAATAGAGAGGGAGATTTCCGCTTTTTTGAGAGGATGCGGCGGTTTGGAGATTTTTGTTTATCCGAGCATTACATCCAACAACATCATGATGGCGAAGCCCAGGACAATACCCATGGTTGCGGTGTAGGGCTGTGCCTTCTGGTTTTGCTGGCATTCCGGAATCAGCTCGTGGACAGCGACCAGGATCATGGCTCCGGCCGCAAAGGAGAGGGCAAAGGGAAGGATGGCTTCCACATAGACTACCAGCATGGCGCCGATCACTCCGGCGATGGGCTCCACCAGGCCGGACGCCTGACCCAAAAGAAAACTCCTCTTCCTGGAATAGCCCTCCCGTCTCAGGGGGATGGAGACGGCGGCGCCTTCCGGGAAATTCTGCAGGCCGATGCCGATGGCGATGGTTATGGCTCCCATAAAGCTCTCCATATTATGGCTGCCGCCCTGGAGAGCTCCGAAGGCTACGCCGACCGCCAGACCTTCCGGTATGTTGTGAAGGGTGATGGAGAGGATCAGCATGATGATGCGGTTTAAACGCTCATTGGGTTTTCCCTGGGCATTGTCTGTTCTGTTTCTGGAAAATGTAACAATTTTATCGGAAATCCACATGAACAGAGCGCCGGACAGGAATCCCAGGGTTGCTACCAGGTAAGCCGGCATGCCGGAAGCGGCTTCGGCCCTCTCAATGGCCGGCTGCAGAAGAGACCAGAAGCTGGCGGCAATCATGACACCGGAAGCAAAGCCAAGCATTAAATTCAGTGCTTTGGGGTTTGGGGATTTAAAGAAAACAACGGTTGCTGCACCAAGGGCCGTTACAAACCAGGTTCCCAGGGTTGCGACCAGTGCCAAAAGGACAATATGATTCATGTTGTTGCACCTCCTATTAGCCAGTATATTGAGAAAGGATTGTACGGGTGAAAGAGGAATGGAAAGAAAAACCGGCGAAAGGCAGATTGGTGAAAGAAAAGCCGGCAGGCGGGAAAGGCGGGATTTGATCAAGAAACTTCTTGTAATACCCCCCTCGGGTCTGTTATAATAAAAATGTTGCCTTTTCCCGGATAAAAAGCGGGGATAAGGAAATGATGAAATTATCAAGATAGATCATAGAGTATGGATAACAGAAAGAGGGAAAGAAAATGGCAGAAGAAAGAAAATGTTCCAGTACTTCCTGCAGCAAAGAATCCTGTGAAGGCTGCGACAAAGCAAAGGTGGATTTTTCGGCGCCTTCCAATGCACTGAGCCATGTGAAGAAGGTGATCGGTGTCGTCAGCGGGAAAGGAGGCGTGGGAAAATCTCTGGTGACATCCCTTTTGGCCGTGGCTATGAGCAGAAAGGGATACAAATGTGGAATCCTCGATGCGGATATCACGGGGCCCTCCATTCCCAAGTCCTTCGGCGTGAAGGATAAGATTATGGGATCCAAGGACGGGATGCTTCCGGTGTACAGCAAAGGAGGTATTCCTGTGGTTTCAATCAATTTGCTTTTGGAAAATGACACGGACCCGGTGGTCTGGAGGGGGCCGGTCATTGCGAATACGGTAAAGCAATTCTGGTCGGACGTGATCTGGGGCGATCTGGACTATCTGTTTGTGGACATGCCTCCGGGAACCGGGGACGTGCCTCTGACGGTATTCCAGTCCCTGCCGGTGGACGGCATCCTGGTGGTGGCTTCTCCCCAGGATCTGGTGTCCATGATCGTAGCCAAGGCGGTGAAGATGGCCGAACTCATGAAGATTCCGGTGCTTGGCCTGGTGGAAAACATGTCTTATTTCAGATGTCCGGATAATGGGAGGGATTATCAGATCTTCGGGGAGAGCCATATTTATGAGGTGGCCGAGGTGCACGGGCTTCCTGTCCTCGCGAAAATTCCCATTGACCCGGCCCTGGCTTCGGCCTGTGACAGCGGAACGATTGAGGATTTTGTGGGAACCTGCATGGATGAGGCAGTGAAAGTATTGGAGGAAAGATAGGATATGAGGCTGATGATTGCGTCGGATATCCACGGTTCTGCTTATTACTGTAAAAAAATGCTGGAGCGTTACCGGGAGGAGGGGGCGGAAAGGCTCCTCCTCCTGGGCGACCTTCTTTATCACGGGCCGAGGAATGATCTTCCCAGGGAGTATGCGCCGAAGGAGGTAATCTCCATGCTCAATGAAGCAAAGGAGGAGCTTCTCTGTGTGCGGGGAAACTGTGACGCCCAGGTGGATCAGATGGTACTGCAGTTTCCGATTCTTGCGGATTCTATGATTTTATACTTGGACGGGCGTACCATTTATGCAACTCACGGGCATGTTTACAATGAGGAAAAGCTGCCGCCTCTTAAAAAGGGAGATATTCTTCTCCATGGGCACACGCATGTGCAGGCTATGGAGGATCGGGGCGATTACATTTATCTGAATCCCGGTTCTGTTTCTATTCCGAAAAATGGAAACGAGAACAGTTACATGGTCTATGAGGACGGAAGCTTTACCATTAAAAATATGGACGGCATAAGGATCCGGGATTTCGTTCCCGCGCAGTGAGTAGGGGAAGATAAATCTTCCCTGTTCGATTAAGGAGAGAACAGATGGACACAAGAGTAATGGAGACAAAGGAACGTCATGATAAGGGCTATAATTGCTGTCAGGCGGTCGCCTGCACCTACTG
>CAJUQB010000168.1 GCA_910588285.1 uncultured Lachnospiraceae bacterium | reverse complement strand
TAAAGGATGCTATGCAGACGCAGTATGATGCCGGGAATCTGAAAGGATATCTGGATTATAAGCAGTTTTGGGATTTCATGGATAAGTAAACCATGTGGGATTTATTGCATAAGTGGTTCTTTATATATCTGAACCATACGAAGAAAACCAATAAAGCACAAACGATAAAAGGGAACCGGCAGGGATAGGCTGGTTCCCTTATTGTATACCAATGAAGAAAGACGGCTGCCAGAGCAAGTGAAGCGTCTTTTCTGTACGGATTTTAGCAATACACATGGATCCCCTACTTTTCCTCCTCCGCTGCAAGCCTGGGACGGCACAGGTGTACTTCGCTCCATTCCTTCATCTGTTCCAGGATGGGGACGAAGCTCTCGGCCAGCTCCGTAAGAGTATATTCCACCTTGGGCGGTATCTCCTGGTAAATCTGGCGGTTGATCCAGCCGTCGTTTTCCAGTTCCCGGAGCTGCTTTGTCAGCGTTGACTTTGTGATCTCGTCTCCGATCCTCCTTTGCAGTTCCCCGAACCTCTGGACCTTATATACAGCGATGTACCACACAATGAGAATCTTCCATTTTCCACCGAGGATGGACTGCAGGGTGGTCATCGGGACGCAGCTTGCCATCAGGCTCTGGCTGCGGGAAAATTTGTTGTCAGCCATAGAAAAGACCTCCTTTACATGGGGAAATTATACCGTATTTTGCGCCTGTTATCAAGATAGTGTATTTTTAAATACCGGTTTTTCAAAAGATACCAGGTGTTAAAAATACGTCCAGAACCATTAAAAGACAGTACTTGTTATATCCATTTTTTCGTTTTAGACTGTGCTTGAACGGAGGCGAAAGGGATGAGGAAAGACGTTCAGGTTTCCGTCCTGGGCATCCTGGATGCAGGGGGCGGGCCGGAAGCAATCCTGACAAGGACGACAGGGATCTGCTCACCCCAGGGCGGGGGATATCAGGTCAGCTACCGGGAACTGGATGAACATGGGAATGTCACGGACAATCTCCTGTTCCTGTCACAAACGGAGATAAGGCTTGACAGGAGCGGTGCTATCTCCGGCAGTTTCCGGTTCATGCCGGGGGAGAGGACAAAGGCCCTTTACCGGACGCCCTTTGGGGAGATTGGCTTTCTGGCGGAGACGGAGAGCTGCACCATGGAGGCGGACGGGAACGGCCTGGAGGCACGGCTGGAATACCGGCTGTACGAAGGCGGGCGCCTGTTCTCACAAAACATCCTGTCCGTCCGCATAAAGGAGGACGGAATGGCTGGCCCCGTCCTGGATCATACGACAAGGAGGAACCACATATGAGAAAACTATTTACTTCGGAATCCGTAACGGAAGGACACCCGGACAAGCTCTGCGATCAGATCGCAGATGCCATCCTGGATGCAGTCCTTCGGAAAAAGCCCGATGCAAGGGTGGCCTGCGAGGTGTTCGCCTCGACAGGGGCAGTCTTCATCATGGGGGAGGTATCAGCCGGGGGACTGGAGGGGATTGACATTGAGGCAGTTGCCCGCGATACGATCCGTGAGATTGGGTACAGGGACAACCGTTTCGGGTTCGATGCGGACTCGGTCGCAGTCATTACCGCCATCCACGGCCAGTCCCCGGACATTGCCCAGGGTGTCAGCCGGGCGCTGGAGGTCCGGGGGAGCAAGAAGCAGGAGCTTGGGGCCGGCGACCAGGGGATGGTATTCGGGTATGCCACGGACGAAACGGACGAGCTGATGCCCATGCCGGTCTATCTGGCCCATGCCCTCACAAGGGAGCTTGCCCAGGCAAGGAAGGACGGGGATATCCCGTACCTGGGGCCGGACGGGAAGGCGCAGGTGACGGTGGAATATGAGGACAGCAGGCCGGTACGGGTGGATGCTGTGGTAGTGTCCGCGCAGCATCTCCCGGAGATCGGGCATGACACCATCGAGCAGGACATCATCGGGAAAGTCATCCGCAAGGTGATCCCGGAATGCCTGATGGACGAAGACACCAGATACCTGGTCAACCCCACAGGGCGCTTCGTGATAGGAGGCCCCCAGGGGGACACCGGACTGACGGGCAGGAAGATCGTGGTGGACACTTACGGCGGGGCCGCCAGACACGGAGGCGGCGCATTTTCGGGGAAGGACCCTACAAAGGTTGACCGGAGCGCTTCCTATGCCGCCAGGTATGTGGCAAAGAACCTTGTGGCGGCAGGGCTGGCCCGCCGCTGCGAGATACAGATAGCTTACGCCATCGGCGTGGCGAAGCCGGTCTCCGTATCGGTGGACACCTTCGGCACAGGGGCGGTTCCCGATGACAGGATACTGGAGCTGGTGGAGGAACACTTTGACCTGCGCCCATCCTCCATCATAAGGGGGCTGGGGCTGCAGAAGCCGATCTACCGTCCCACGGCGGCATACGGGCACTTCGGGCGCAAGGACCTGCAGCTTCCCTGGGAATGGACGGATAAGGCAGCAGCGCTCCGTGGGGCGCTGGCGAAAATGAGTGAATGAACGGAAGGAGAGATGACTTATGCATTACACAGGAACGATATGGAGGCCGCCCTATGAGGCGTGCAGCGCACTGATCCAGGTGACGGCAGGCTGCACCCACCACAAATGTAAATTCTGCACGCTCTATGAGGATGTGCCGTTCAAGTTCAGGATGTCCCCCCTGTCAGAAGTGGAGGCGGACCTGAAGGAAATGAGCCGCTATTACCGGAACGCAAAGAGGGTGTTCTTTACCGGGGCCAATCCCTTTGTATTGAGCTTCGACAAACTGAAAACGCTGGCAGGGCTGGTAAAGAAATACTACCCCAAAGTGCAGTCCATCGGCTGTTTTGCCCGCATCACGGACATCACGCCGAAGACCACGGAGCAGTTGAGGGAACTGCGGGAAATAGGGTACAACAGCCTCACCATCGGCGTGGAGGCCGGGGACGAGGAATCCCTGTCCTTCATGCACAAGGGCTTCGGCGTTAAGGAAATCCTTACGGAGTGCCAGCGCCTGGACGAAGTGGGCATGGATTACAATTTCTTTTACCTTGCCGGCATCTATGGTTCCGGGCACATGGAGGAAGGGGTGAAGAACACGGCGGCGGTGTTCAGCCAGCTCCACCCGAAGATCATTGTTTCCTCAATGCTGACCATCTACCCATCCTCGGAGCTGTACCAGGAGATCCAGGCCGGGAACTGGGCGGAGGAAACGGAGATTGAAAAGCTGTACGAGCTGCGGATGCTGATAGAAGGGCTCGCTATTGATACCTATTTTGCCACCATGGGCGCGTCCAACTGCGTCAACGTGGAAGGGCATCTGCCGAAGGACAGGAACAGGATGATCAAGTGGCTGGATGAGGTCATCGGCTCCGTGGACGAAACGGAACTCAGGAGATACCGCGAGAACCTGCGGCATCTGTAAAGGAGGGATGGGGCAATGATACAGGACATTTTCCCCTACCGCCTGGACCATGCATTCCGTGACAGGGAACCGGAGCCGGAGGATTGCTTTTTCTCCTTCCGTGGCGGAGAGGTGCTGCTGCGGGTATCGGAGGACGGCAGCCGGAGGATTCCGGTATTCCATGACCTGGGTATGCCTTTTGTAGAAGTGCGGAGGCTGGCAGTTTTCCTATTCTGCGTGGACGGGGTGACTGTCTACCTGTTGCGGCAGCAGGGAGACGTCCTGCCCGAAAGGGAGGGCATGCAGTATCTTCCGCTCCGGGAGCTTGACGGCATCCTGCCGGGCTGGGCGTATTTTGCCGGGGCCACTGCCCTGCACCTGGCTGGATGGTATGAGAGGAATGTCTACTGCGGCAGGTGCGGAGGTGTGAGAGCGCAGGACAGGGGGCGGCGGTCACTTAGCTGCCCGGACTGCGGGGACACCGTTTATCCGGCCATCGCCCCGGTGGTCATGGTGGCGGTCACGGACGGGGACAGGCTTCTGATGACGAAGTACGGGGACCGTCCCCTCCCGCAATGGGTTCTGGTGTCAGGCTTTGTGGAGGCAGGGGAGACGCTGGAGGAAGCGGCAGAGAGGGAAGTCTATGAGGAAACGGGCATCCGCATCAGGGGCCTTAAATATTTTGGGAGCCAGCCCTGGGGCTTTTCCGGTTCCGTGATCGCGGGCTATACGGCGGAGCTGGACGGTTCGGATCAACTGCGCATCGACACCGGGGAGCTGTCAGCGGCGGCATGGCACCCACGTTCCAGTCTGCCGAAGGAGCTGACGGACATCAGCATCGCTTATGAGATGATAGAGGCAATGCGCCTGCCGGAGAAAGGAGGGGCCGGATGAATACCTATTACAAGGCTGCTATAAGGAACCAGAAGGAGCTCATGCCCGGAATATGGAAAATGGAACTGGAAGCGCCTGAAATCGCCCATAGTGCCAGACCGGGGCAGTTCATCCAGATGTACCCGCCGGATGAGAGAAACCTGCTGGCACGCCCGATCAGCCTGGCGGCAATCCATGGGGAAAGCGTGGAAGTGGTGTACCGGGTGGTGGGGAAGGGCACGGAGCAGTTCTCCCGGCTGCGCGAAAATAATACGGTACGGCTCATGGGACCTCTGGGGAACGGGTTCACGCTGCCGGAGGCAGGGGAGCGGAGCGTCATCATCGGCGGAGGCCTGGGGATTCCTCCCCTTCTGGAGCTTTCCAAAAGGATTCCGGGAGAGGCGGAGGTTTTCCTGGGCTATGCAGATGCCCCGTTCATGGACGGGGATTTCCGGGGACATGGCCGGAAGGTCCATGTGGCGAGCCAGACCGGGAATGGCGGCTTTCGCGGGACGGTGCTGGAGCTTGTGGAGACCATCGCGCCTCTGGCGGACAGGGTATATGCCTGTGGTCCCCGGCAGATGCTGCAGGCCGTGGCAGAATGGGCAGAAAGGCAGGGCATCCCGGTTCAGGTATCCATGGAGGAACGGATGGCCTGCGGCATAGGCGCATGTCTTGGATGTGCAGTGAAGATACAGAAGCCGGGGGAGAAGGACTGGCAGTACCTGCGGGTTTGCAGGGACGGACCGGTCTTTTCCGGCAGGGAGGTGGTGTGGAATGGATGACAGGATGGAGACGGTGGTTGCAGGGGTGGCGCTGAAGAACCCGGTCATTACGGCATCGGGCACATTCGGCTCCGGCCGTGAGTACGGGGAGCTGATTGACCTGAACTGCCTGGGAGCGGTCACGGTCAAAGGGGTTTCCTGTGAGCCGTGGAAAGGGAATCCGATCCCCAGGATTGCGGAAACGCAGAGCGGCATGTTAAATTCCATCGGGCTGCAGAATCCGGGAGTGGAGCATTTCATTGAGCATGACCTGCCGTTCCTCCGGCAGCATGACACAAAAATCATCGTGAATATCTGCGGGCATACGCTGGCGCAGTATTGCGCGGTTGCGGAGAGGCTGGCGGACTGTGATGTGGACATGCTGGAGCTGAACATCTCCTGTCCGAATGTGGAGGAAGGAGGGCTGGCTTTCGGGACGGCCCCACGGATGGTAGAGCGAGTCGTGCAGGCGGTACGCCATTATACCGGGCAGCCGCTGGCCGTGAAGCTCTCCCCGGAGGTCACGGACATAACGGAGATTGCCAGGGCAGCGGTATCGGGTGGTGCGGACGCGCTTTCCCTGATCAACACGCTGCGGGGGATGAAGATAGACATCCACAGGCGCAGGGCGGTGCTCGCCAGTAAGACAGGGGGTTATTCCGGCCCAGGCATCATGCCGGTGGCGTTACGGATGGTCTATGAGGTGTGCAGGGCCGTTGACGTGCCGGTGATCGGCATGGGCGGCATTGCCACCTTTGAGGATGCCCTGGAGTTCATCATGGCGGGGGCTGCCGCAGTCGCGGTGGGGACGGCGAACTTCCATAACCCTTATGCCACGGTGGAGGTCATAGAGGGCATCCGGGGGTATCTGGAAGAAAACGACATAGCCTCTTTGGACAGGATCAGGGGCATTGTTGATTAGCCGGTACAGGCGGCAGAATGCTGTGGAGGATATGCTTGGGCCATTATTCATTTTATAAGGGAGGTGGACACATGGAGAACAGTTTGGCGAGCAGGGAGTGGATTGACAGTAATCCGCTGACAATCATTGATATTGGAAAGGTTCATTTCTGCCTGGAGTACCGCTCGGTAGAAGTATGCGGGCAAGAGGTGGAGCTGACCACAAAAGAATTTGATATACTGGCCCTTCTCATCATGAATCCCAGGCGCGTGTTTACCTATGAGATGATCATGGATTTGGTATGGCATGAGGATTATGATATTTATGCCCGGAGGACGATA
>CAJUQB010000167.1 GCA_910588285.1 uncultured Lachnospiraceae bacterium | reverse complement strand
CGATGGATTCCGCGACCAGCAATGCGGAAGAGATGATCGAGAAGCTGTCACTGCAGTACAACCGCGCAAGACAGTCCTCCATCACTCAGGAACTGACGGAGATCATTGCAGGCGCAGAGGCTCTTAATTAGTTAAGAGGTATAGAATAAACAATAAAGGAGTGAGCAAGGAATGCCAGAGACGAATATCGGCAGAATCACCCAGATTATCAGTGCCGTTCTGGACATTAAGTTCAGCGAAGGAAAGCTCCCCGACATCAATGAGGCGATCAAGGTGAAGAGGACTGACGGAACGGAACTGGTGGTTGAGGTATCTCAGCATCTGGGCGACGACACCGTAAGATGTATCGCCATGGGCTCCACAGACGGTCTGCTCCGGGGCATGGAGGCGGTGGCCACAGGCACGCCCATCACCGTGCCGGTTGGAGAGAATACCCTTGGACGTATTTTCAATGTTTTGGGCGAGCCCATTGACAATAAAGAAGCTCCGGTTACGGAGAAAAAGCTTCCGATTCACAGGCCGGCCCCCGAGTTTTCGGAGCAGGCGACGGATACGGAGATTCTGGAAACGGGAATCAAGGTTGTTGACCTTCTCTGCCCTTATCAGAAGGGCGGAAAGATCGGGCTCTTCGGCGGCGCCGGAGTAGGAAAGACGGTTCTGATCCAGGAGCTGATCCGTAACATCGCGACAGAGCACGGCGGATATTCCGTATTTACCGGCGTGGGCGAGCGCACCCGTGAGGGGAACGACCTTTACCATGAGATGACGGAATCCGGCGTTATCAATAAGACGACCATGGTGTTCGGACAGATGAACGAGCCGCCGGGAGCCAGAATGAGAGTGGGCCTTACCGGCCTGACCATGGCGGAGTACTTCCGCGACGAGGGCGGCAAAGACGTGCTGCTCTTCATCGACAATATTTTCCGTTTTACCCAGGCAGGTTCCGAGGTTTCGGCTCTGCTTGGACGTATGCCTTCGGCCGTAGGTTATCAGCCGACTCTTCAGACGGAGATGGGCGCTCTCCAGGAGCGTATCACTTCCACTAAGAGCGGTTCCATCACATCGGTTCAGGCCGTTTACGTGCCTGCCGACGACCTGACGGATCCGGCTCCGGCCACCACCTTCGCCCATCTGGATGCGACGACGGTGCTTTCCCGTTCCATCGTGGAGCTGGGTATTTATCCTGCCGTAGACCCGCTTGAATCCACCTCCAGGATCCTTGATCCCAGAATCGTGGGCGAGGAGCATTATAAAGTAGCCAGAGGCGTGCAGGAGATCCTTCAGAAATACAATGAACTTCAGGATATCATCGCCATCCTCGGCATGGATGAACTTTCCGATGAGGAAAAGCTGATCGTGTCCAGAGCCAGAAAGGTTCAGAGATTCCTTTCCCAGCCCTTCTTTGTGGCCGGACAGTTCACCGGCATGGAGGGACGTTACGTGCCTGTTTCTGAGACGATCCAGGGCTTTAAGGAGATCATCGAGGGCAAATACGATGATATTCCCGAGAGCTACTTCCTCAATGCAGGCAACATTGACGACGTACTGGCCCGCGTAAAGTAGGGGGTGTGTGAATGGCTTCGGAAAAATCGTTTGAGCTTCGAATCATTACTCCTGACCGGGTGTTTTATGAAGGCAATGCGGAAATGGTGGAAATGGACACCAAGGAGGGAGCCATCGGCGTTTATAAAAGCCATGTGCCTACCACCTGCATTCTGCGGCCCGGGCTCCTGACTGTCCATCTGGAGGGCGGCGAGGACAAAAAAGCGGCTCTTCACGGCGGCTTTGTGGAGATCCTCAAGGAGAGCGTCACCGTGCTGGCCGAGGCGGCTGAGTGGCCCCAGGAAATCGACCTGGAGCGCGCGAAGCAGGCCAAGGAGCGCGCAGAGGCAAGACTTCAGGCCCACAATGAAGATCTGGATGCTGCCAGGGCGGAGATGGCCCTCCGACGTGCGATCACGAGAATGAAGGCGGCAAAGTAACAAGATAAAAAAGCAGTGAAAAAAACGGCAGGGAGAAATCCCTGCCGTTTTTTGAAAGGAAATAAATGCGGTAATATGAAAAGAAGCTGTGCACCGATTGGGTGAGACAGCTCCTTTTTGGTCATATAGGAAAGTCCCTCGAGGGGATCGCGCTGCGGCAGAGTGGAAAAATGCTGCTTATGCAGCCCGCCTCGGGCGAAGAATCTTTAATTTTTCCGGAGACGGAAGGTCTGGACGCTCTGCCGGAGCAGTCCGGCCTGGCGGTTCAGCTCTTCGCTGGTCGCGGCGCTTTCCTGGGCGGTTGCCGAATTATTTTGGGCTACGGTGGAGATCTGGACGATCTGCGACTGGATCTGATCTACCGCATCTGCCTGGGTCTGGGCATCGGCGGCAATGTCATTGATAGTTCCCACGATCCTCTGTGCTTCTGCGACGGCCCCCTCCAGCTGTACTGCCGTGGCATGGGCGATCTCTGTACCTTCGCTCACGGCGGCAATGGAATGCTCGATCAGAGTGGAAGTGGATTTGGAGGCTTCCGCCGTTTTTTCTGCCAGGCTGCGCACTTCCTCAGAGACTACGGCAAAGCCCTTGCCGGCGCTTCCGGCTCTTGCCGCTTCCACGGAAGCGTTCAGGGCGAGGATATTGGTCTGGAAGGCGATATCTTCGATGGCCTTGATGATCTTTCCGATCTCGCTGGAGCTGACGTTGATTTTCTGCATGGCTTTTACCATTTCCTGCATTTTCAGGTTACTCTCAGCAAGCTGCCGCCCCACTTCTCCTGCCTGCGCCTGCGCCTGGCCGGCATTGTCCGCAGTCTGCTTGATGCGTCCGGTGACTTCCTGGATCGCCCTTTCCAGTCCGCCCACAGACTCCGTCTGTTCCACGGCTCCCTGACTGAGCCCCTGCGCGGCGGAGGACATCTGAGACGCTCCTCCGGAAACGGATTCCGAACTGGAAACGATCTGTCCCATAGTTTTGTTGAGCTTTTGGAGGATATCGTTCAGGGAGGTGCGGATGGCGGCAAAATCTCCCACATATTCCTGCTCGATCTGGGCTGTCAGGTTCCCTTCGGCGACCGCTTCCAGCATGCGGGATATCTCCCCTATATAATTCCGCAGACGGGAGATGGTCTGGTCAAAGCTTTGGGCGAGGATTCCGATTTCGTCGGTGGAATGGATGTCGGCCATGATGTTCTGGCTGAGGCCCAGGCCCAGATTCCCCTGTTCCAGAGTCTGGGCCAATATGGTCAGGCGGAAGAGAGGCCTGGTAACGCTTTTCTTTATGTAAAAGCCTGTGATCAGAATGCCGGCCACGATAAGCGCCGCCCCAATCAGGAAAGCGAGGCCTATGGTGAGATTGATGTGGCCTGCGGCATCCGCTATGGAGATCCCGGCGAAGATCAGGCCGTTGATCTTACCGTCGGCGTCTTTTGTGGGTACATAGGAACACAGGTGTGATTCCCCGAGGATGGTGGCACGCCCCACGTAGGCCTTCCCCTCCTCCAGAACCGTTGCAGCCACTTGATCGGAAAGGCGGGTGCCGACGGCGCGGCGGCCGTCCTGCAAAATGGTGGTGTAGGCCCGTTCGTCCCCATGGAAAATCGTAAACTCGCAGCCCATCTGCTGTTTAAGAGAATCTAAAAGCTCTGTCTTGTCTTCTGGCCCGCTGTAATTGGCCAGTTCGTAGGCGAGCACATTGGTTCCGCTGATGCATACATCCTGCATCGTGGACATCGTGAGACGGTAGAACATCAGCGCGCAGAGTGTCACTACTATAATAATGCTCACCCCAAGCATGGCGGCTACCAGGTTCCCTACTTTGCGTCCGATCCGTTTGTTTTTTTGTCCGGCTGTTTTGTTGTTTGAATGTTTTCCTTTCATGATTCCATACTCCATACCATTGATTCAAGTGTTTTAAACAGATAAAAACCACACGGAGCATCCGGCGTAAAAACTCCTTGCCTTCAGGGTGCGGTATTTACTATTAGCATACCATAACTCCTTATAGTACGGCAACACTTTTTTATATCATAAATAAGAATATATGGTAAAAAGGAAATGTATCAGAAATATATCAGCCCTGTATTCTCAAATTATATCAGTTGAGAAGGAATATCCGGCGGCCCGGACCGCAAATAAGCTGCAGATCAGCCAGGAACAGCCTGTATGGCGTCTGGAACGGATCCGTCTGGCCGATACGGTTCCCATTGTCACGGAGGTAAATTACATTCCGTCCTCGCCGGTGCGGCAGATGGATATGAATCTGGTAAAAAACAGGTCTTTTTATGAGTTTTTGGAGCAGGAGTATGGGATTGTGATTGTATATGCGAGGGAGAAAGTGGAATGCCGGTTGGCGGACACGAGGGAGAGCAGGCACCTGAATATTTCAAAAGGGTCGCCGATTCTCCATGTGGAGAGACTGACCTTTGGCTACAGAAAAAACCGGCCGATGGAATCTTTTCCGGTAGAATTTGTCAAAATGTCCTATAACGCAAAAAAGTACAGTTTTCATCAGATCATCCGAAAGGAATGAACCAAGGTGTCAGCTGCACAGTGCAGTACACATACATACTATTAATCTTAAAACCCGTGATAGAATTAGAGATGATACAGTTTTGAAGAATTATCCTCTGTATTGTCCAAAGTGCAAGCAGGAAACCTTGATTGAAGCGAAGAATTTAAAAGTAACAGTTATCAGAGAGCCAGACGCAAAGACGCAGAGCCGATGAACTTGTGAGAAAACCTCACAGCTCATCGGCTCTGTTTGTTAGAAAGAATAAATATTTAGTTGTTGTTCGTATTTATTGCGGCAGTTTGTTTCTGCATTTCATTCAGTTTTTTGTGGAGCGGTATCGCCATGAATACCGTTATGACTGCGGAAAGCGCATCGGCAATCGGTTGGGCATACATTATTCCATTTAGCCCCCAGACCATCGGAAGAAGCAGGATAACGGGGATAAAGCAAATCCCCTGCCTGCAAGCTCCGAGGATGAAACCCTCTCTGCCTTTTCCCAAAGCAAGGAACAGGGAAGAATACACCGTATAAAATCCAAAGAGCATGATGGAAATGCCGTTTGCCCTTAAAGACGCTGCACCGATGCGAATCATCTCGGCATCGCCCTTTGTGAATTGGGAAACGATAGCTGTAGGGAACAGAGCCAGTATCACACCGAAAATCACACAGAAAACCGTAGACCATAGGATGGAAGTCTTGATTGCTTCACGCAGACGGTCAAACTTTTTCGCCCCGTAACTGTACCCTGCAATGGGCTGAAAGCCTTTGATGAACCCGAATACGGACAAGCTGCCCATTGAAATAAGGCGGGTGACAACGCCCATGCCTGCTATGGCAGAGTCCCCGTAATCGCCAGCGGCATTGTTGATTAAGGAAATGGACACACTCGTTAAAATCTGGAATACCAATGTCGGGATGCCGATTTTGAAAATCTCAGACATGGTTTCTTTTGTATATGTGCAGTCCTTAACCCGAAAATGGAATACGCTCTTTTTCCGAAAAATATAGGTCAGATATACGCAGGTTGAAACGACTTGTGAGATTGCGGTCGCTATCGCCGCTCCCGCCACGCCTAAATCAAACACATAGATAAACAGCGGGTCTAAGGCGATATTGAGTACCGCACCCGTCAGCAAGGCGCACATGGTTGTTTTAGCAGCTCCCTCGCTAGTCACAATGTTATTCATCGTGACATTGAATACATTGAAGATGCAGGAAACAATGTAAATGCCTGCGTATGTGGCGGCATAAGGCAGGATGCTGTCGGTTGCCCCTAAGAGCTTCAGTATGGGATGCAGGAACACCATAGAAATGATAATGATGACCGCCCCTACGGATACGCTGCTGTATAAAGCGGTACTTGCCACTTTATCCGCATTTTCCTTATCCCCACGACCTAACAATCGGGAAATGTAAGAAGCCGCACCGTTTCCGAACAGCAGACCCAAACCGACAACGACCTGTCCGAGCGGATAGACCACGGAGATTGCCCCCATCTGGCTCTCCCCTAGCCCGCCGACAAAATAAGCGTCAACAAGGTTGTAGAAAGCATTTACCAACATGCCAATCATTGTTGGGATGCCCATTGCTAAAAGTGCTTTTGGTATGGATGTGCTGCCGAGCAGCTCCATCTTTTTGCTTTGACTGTTCATTTTGAACTCCTTTCTCTTGACAAATAGTGTTATTTATACTACTATAAAATATAGTATTTGCATTGCGGAGATTATAATACTATAATTTATAGTAGTTGTCAATAGAAAAAGGAGGGATTTTAAATGGCGACCATTGACTTAATTGTATTGGGAATGTTGAAGCGGGAATCCTTGAGTGCATACGATATTCAGAAACTGGTGGAATACCGCAACATTTCAAAATGGGTAAAAATCAGCACACCATCCATCTATAAAAAGGTTATCCAGTTGGAAGAAAAGGGGCTTATCACAAGCCGCACGGAGAAAGAGGGAAAAATGCCCGAAAAGGCAGTATATTCCTTGACGGATGCAGGAAATGAGGAATTTGAGAAACTGATGCTCGAAATATCCTGCAAGCCGATTAAC
>CAJUQB010000166.1 GCA_910588285.1 uncultured Lachnospiraceae bacterium | reverse complement strand
ATAAGTACTAGCTTTGGATTTGGAAATGCGAGGCTGGGTTCACGGATTCAGGTTTCTTTATCCATCATTATTTTTTCTACTTTTACGACACCATCGAATGGTGTTTGTGTTCTTTTTTTATCCCGTAAGCGGATATACCATACCCCAAATGGAACATCGCCTAAATATTCTATGTTTTCATACCTTGCAACAGGTGTTCTATGGAAAACTGGTAAATCTGCAATATAATTTGAATTTGGTTTTCCAGTATGGTCAAGGCAACTTTCTGGATTAAAAGATTTTGAAACACCAACAACCCAACTGTAATTATGTTTGATTTTTTGCAGAGTTCGCAAGTCCTCTCGTCCAGTTTTCATAATTTTATATTCAAGAGAACCATCTTTCAGCAAATAGGCATCCTGCCCTAACCGTTCGTCCTTAACAAGTTCAGCCACCATCCGTTTTTCTGCTTCAATCATATAATCTTGAATTTTTGCAACTGCCAGATTATCAAGTTTAGCATCTGCCGCTCCAGCCTTAGAGGTTGAATACGGTAAAATTGCAGAAAAATGAAGATTTAATCGCTTTAGCTCATCGCTTTGATTAAGTTTTACGACTTTTGAAGCGAAGTAAGCTGCATCGTCCCACCCGTCCGCATTTGCTTTGTCGGGAAGCGCCAATACTAATTCACGGTAAAATCGTTCTTTCTGCATACGCTTATTATCACGCTTACAGCATCCAATACCAATTTGTCCAGCTACAACTGGAAAAACCTGCTTGTTATATGCAATATCATCAACCTTAAAAACGTGACGGGAGCCGTCAAGGAAATATTTAAAAAGAGAAGGTTCCCCAACCTCTTGAAGTTGGTCTGCCAACTGTTTTAAATTTATGGAATTTTTTGGAGAACCAGTTTCCCCAGAATCTTTCCACTTTATTATTTTATTAGGGTCATCATCATAATCTATGGAAGGCAGACCGATAGAGTCATAGCTATACTTATATGTGTGATAGCTTTTTCCCCTTGTTTCTTTTTCAATAATTTCCATTATTTTAGCCATATGAAACTCCTTTTTTTCGCCATTCATTTACCGAGGAAATCCAGTGTTCGGTTAGATCATTATCGGTAACAGCCGCCATAAATGGCTTGGCGAGGAAATTGTTTATCTTTCTCAAAACAATCCCATAATCCTCTGTATCTGTATCAATTTTTCGGCAAAATGCGTTCCACTTCTTCTGCATTGCTTCATCATTTACAAACTCTATTACCTGTTCAAATTGTCCAACAGTAAAGGCATGCCCCCGGTTTTTAAAGGTCTTTTTTAGAGCCTTGGTAAGTGTCGCACCGTCAAAATCAAATCTATTTGCAAGGTAGTAAATGTCATAGTAGTCTTTCATTCTACTGGAGAACTCCATTAGGCTGAGTATTGCGTCTATCTTTTCTGCAATTGTTGTTTCAAGTGAATAAGTGTTCACTGTAGGGGAAGGAAAATCATCAAGCTGCGTGGGGATTTTTCGTTTTTCATGTTTTGGTACAATGACATCGCCAACACCAAAATCAATACTGAATGGTGTTCTGGTATTCTTAATTCTCGCCACAAGAGAAACCCCGATACCAGCATACTTTTTTGCAACAGCAATCGGCGCAATTTCTTTGATTTCAAAGCTAATAAAATTATTTCCTGTAGATATTCCGATGATTTCTTCTAATACAGGTTTTAATTCTTCGGGCGTATTTGGTACCTTCCGAAGAAGGAAATCAACATCCACTGTGACACGGCTGTCGAAATTGGTAACAGAATAAATAAACAGACCGCCTTTGAGAATGAGATTATCAACGTATTTGGATTTCTCCAAACGACGTAAGAACTCTTCCTGGCAGAAAAGTTGCAGACAGAGCTGATAAGTTCTGCCGCTTTCAGCGGCTTTGTTTTTCAATCTTGCGAGCACAGATGCAGCTATATCAGCCATTCAAAAGCACCTCCATTACATTCATGACCTTTGTATAAAGTTTCATTTCTTTTGCATATCTGGAAAGATTTACAAGGTTTTTGTTATTATCAATGGCATAGGCATTGACCGCTTTATTGAAAATTTCATTGTCCAATTTCGTGCGATACTTGAAACAATCACAAAGCGTCCGCTCACGGTCATAAACTGCCAGAGAAATGCCATTAAAATTATCTATTGTCTTACCCAAATTCAAAAAATTCTTTTGGATAAAGTATGGTTTCAAGGGTATTTCCTGCACCCGTTTTACTGTTCTTGAGGCTGTCCGTGGCACTGCAACCGACCATTTACGAGGAGAAAAATCGCTATATCCATAATGAAATAGAGCAGATTCTACGCAGATGATTCCTCTTGGAAGCATTTCTTTTAATATTTGTTCATCTGTCACGATGGCATTTTGAGGAAGTTGATAAAAGCCACGGCGGATTCTTTCTATTACGCCTTCTTTACAAAGTGCGGCTACTTCATAATTTTTAATTCCGTCTAAAACAAAGTCCGATGTTTTTGCTATGCCGCCTTTATTTAAAATTACTTTTTTTGCAAGTTCCCTTTTATTCAAATAAACACCAACTTTCTGCACGCAAAACACTTTGATTGTATGCTTTTATTATATAGAAATGTAAAACAAATTTCAATAGTTTTAGGCAGACATTTTACAAAAGTTGCGTGCTGTTTGTCATACCATATTTTATAAAAACAAGAGGATAAGACATTTCATCCCTACCCTCTGATTTTAATTCTTTATATGTAAATAATTTCCTTGTTCACAATTTCCCTAACATTAGCCCTTATATTATTAAGCTTTCCTAATCCAAGGCATCTTCAGCTTTTAAATGTTCTGTTATGCCCTGCGCCTGTTTCATATCCTCAATGAGCCTTTCAAAGCGTTTCTGCGCCTGCCTGTCGATGTCAGCAAGATAGGCGTTGATTTTGCCGCTTATAAGAAGATTGGTGTATGTAACCTTGCGGTACTGCATCAGATAGTTCAGATGCCGCTTTCTTGCCTGTCGGCTCGGTCGGTTCGCAGCTTGAGTGTCACTGGCACTCGCTCACCCCCATGTGCCTATCGGCTGTTCTTCTTCGGCGGGCAATCGTAAATCTGGAATAAAATATCCATTTTCTTTGTGATATGTACCGCCTAACTGTTCAAATAATGATTTTGCCGTTTTCTGTTTCCTCCAGATAAGATATTCACTCCACATATTTGTGTCTGCTGTCTTAAACACAATTTTTGAGTTTTGTCCTTATCTGGTTTCATACTTCATCTACATTTTGAAAAAGTTTGTTACGCAGCAAGCTGCGGGGAATTAAACCCCCTCTTTGATTAAACAACGTGGCCGGATTACCCGAAGTAAAACCGGGAGAAAGCATGGGGAACTAGGTTGAAAGAAAAACGTAAAAAAAGCCAACATAGTACCAGAGCGCCAGTAAACTGCCGCTTTCACAGGAAGATTCTATAAGTGGAGGGTATCAGGCTGTTGCAACAGGAGGGATAATTGTAAAGCCTCTCTTCTCCAGGCGTTTGATTGCGTTCTTATCGTACTGTTCCTGAAATTTCTGGTACATTTCTTCAGGAATAGCCGAATAGTCCGTATCGGCAGGATTGAAAACCTCCTGTTTCGAAAACATATGGAACAGGCAGGTCAGCATCATGCGTGCAATGGCGATGATCGCCCGTTTATGGCCACGGCGTTTTTTGATACGGTCATATTTGTATTTGAAGTAAGGATTCTTTTTATCCTTAATTGCTGCGTTTGCACATTGAACCAGCAAGGGTTTTAAGTAAACACCGGCTCTTGAGATATGGACACTCTTCTTTTTACCGGCGCTTTCATTATTTTGGGGAGTAAGTCCAGCCCAGGAGCATAAACGCTTTGAGGATTTGAA
This sequence comes from uncultured Lachnospiraceae bacterium, assembly GCA_910588285.1. Classification (GTDB taxonomy): domain Bacteria; phylum Bacillota; class Clostridia; order Lachnospirales; family Lachnospiraceae; genus 14-2. The sequence continues at coordinate 2,828 of CAJUQB010000166.1, read as the reverse complement.
TACCGCCATATCCACCCCAATTTCAGCAATGATGTAAGTTGCAGATTTTTCTGTAATTCCCGGAATTGTGATAGCCAATTCGATGAATTTGTGGTAAGGTATAGCCAGGTCTGAAATTGCATCGTCAAGGGTGTCTACGCATTCATTAATGTGGGCAAGATGTTTTCTGCAGACCTTCATCTTAAGCGATTGGTCACCACGCAGTTCATAACCGATGATGGACTTTACCACGTCATCCGCTTTATCCTTCGCTTTTTTCAGAAGCAGGGATTTGCAGTATTCCGGATCAAATACGTCACAGGTAAGGATATAATCAACAATGGCGGTTGCTGATTTACCAAAGGTATCTGTAAGTACGGAAGAAAGCGCGATGTTGGAGACGGTAAGGGCATTCTGGAAACGGTTTTTCTCGCTGCTGCGGTGGCCAACCAGCTTCTGCCGGTACCGGAACAGCTCCCTCAAAGCTCTAATTTCCTTACAGGGGATATAACTGGAAGGAACGATGTCAAATTTAAAAAGGTCAGCGATCCATTCGGAATCTTTCTCATCGGTTTTCTGGCCTTTAATCGCCCGGACATACTTTGGGTTGGCGACAACAACATGGCAGGAATCTTCCAGGATGTTAAATATAGGAATCCAATATTTGCCGGTGGATTCCATACAGACCTCAGTACAGTGATGGTCAAGGAGCCATTTTTTCAAAGCCTTGAGGTCAGAATTGAACGTGGCGAAGCGTTTTTTTATATAAGTAGTAACGCCACGGTAGTCTGTGAAAGCGATGGTAGCGACCACAAATTTTTTATGGACGTCCATGCCGCAGCAGACAAAGTGCTTAATCGATAAACGAGCCAAAAGTAACACCTCCTTAAGATAAGCAGACATTGACTGACTGTCCAGCAAAGAAAGACCTAAGGAATTGCTTTGACAATCATTAGGTTTCGGGTTCAGAGCCCACTCATTTGTGCTTGTAAAGGCAGCCGACACATGTTAAAATGCGGACTTTATTCCAAAATGGAGGAATCGATTCTACTTCCTCCTCCGTGCTCTGTAGTATATCTGCTATAAGGAGTGTAACAGAAGAAAAGAAAATAGAAAAGAAGCTCAGCCACTTTCATTGCGATTTGTGCCTGAGCGAAGCGAAAGGAATGTAAGTTAATATGGAAAAAGTATTATTGATTGCAGGGCACGGGAAAAATTATAATGGCTCCTACGATCCAGAAGCCTGCAGTATCCATGGCCAGGAGGCAGACTACACGCGGGAGCTTGTAAAAATGGTGCAGCAGGCCATTGCCGGAGCCGTACCGATAGAGGTGTATGACCTGGAAAAAAACTGCTATTCCGAACCAAAGAAACCAAAGACCAAAAGATAAGCACCGTGGAAATGTGTATACGACTGCTACGGAATCCCTCTTTCTATTTCCGTGTTTTTAATCTTTATTCGACAAAATGCAAGAAATATGTTATACTCATATCTGCTAAATAATAATAACAGCAAAGAAAGGCGGCGAGCCATTGTCAAAAAATAAATATCAGTTTGAAAGTAAAATCCATGTATACAGAGCCACAAAGAGAATGACACAACAAGAACTTGCCGATTTGGTGGGTGTCTCAAGACAAACAATTATGCAGCTTGAACGAAATCGCTATAATCCCTCTATGATGTTGGCGTATAGTATTTCAAAAGTATTTGATGTAACGATTGAAGATTTATTTGATTTTTCGGAGGTAGAAAAGTGATTGAGATACTAAATGAACTTGTGAATAATAGACAAATTCTGTTGATAGGGATATGGTATGGTTTACCGATTACGTTAATTTTGATTATTTTATTTTTTATAAAATCTTCCCGTGATGAAAGAGGACGGGCAATCATTGGAAAAGCAAGTATTATTTCTATGATTGTATTCATTTTCCTTGTTAATTTTTTTGCAAAGATATCAGATTGTATCCCCATAAATTACGATACGGTAGCTTTTTGCGTTCAATGGATATACGATATTGTACTTACGGTTGAGGTTGTCGCAATTCTGATATACAAAAAAATTCAATAGCCAAAAAATATTGCTTGTCACTGAAAAGGCAAGCAATATTTTTTTGCTAAAATGTATGAAATAATTGACATATGGTTAAAAATAAGTTATACTGTCTTAGGGCAGGATTTTTTTCTAAATTTGACCTGCCCATGAAAGGAGAAATCAGGAATGTATGATTGGTGGACACTTATTATTTTGGTTATGCTCATTTTAGGCGGTAGCGGTTCAGTGGCAGGTACATGGTGGTGTAAAAACAAAAAGCGGAATAAGAACGAAGAAAAACCTTAAAGCAGTAAATAGTAAAGCCAGTCGCACCTATCTTTGCTGTTGGTGAATCAAGAGGGTGGCACTTGCTGTCACCCTCTTATATTATCCAGAAAGAGGGAATTTCCGTGAATATCACAGAAGCATACAAGGAGCATATCAAATATACATTTAACGCCTTTTGCAGAACTGTTATTCGTTATGCTGCTATGAACGCATGGCGCGACAGGAGCAAACGGCGGCAAAGGGAAATATCTTTTGAGTATCTAACCGAAGAAAAATATCACTTTTTAAGCGCATTGGACGGGCTTTTCATAAATCCCTATGAGGAGTATCCCGTTACGATATGCGGTCAGACAATCATGCTGAACAGTGGGGAGCTTGCCGAAGCCCTGTCCGTCCTGCCTGAGAAAAAGAGGGAAATCATCTACCTTTATTTTTTCGGGAGATACACACAGCAGGAAATCGGGGAAATATACGGACGCTGCCGGAGTACGGCGTGGTATCATATACACAGTGCCTTGTAAATGC
>CAJUQB010000165.1 GCA_910588285.1 uncultured Lachnospiraceae bacterium | reverse complement strand
CTGGAATGTAAGTGTCTACCCTGCGTTCTGTCTTTAAATAGTTGGTCATTTCCCGCGACAGGAACCCCCTGTCATTGATCAATATATCATTTTCATGGAAGCAGGAGGTGTTTTTGAGCATCTCCCTACACTGTTCCATGTCATGGGTTTTAAGTGTGCCGAACACAATCTCTTCCGCTATCCCTGAGTCATCCAGGATGCCTCTGAGGACACCCAGTTTATAGCCGCGCATGGTTTCTCCACAAGTACGGACAGAAGATAGCGGGAACGTCCCCTGCGTTTCCTGTTGCGGCTGTAGATTTCTTTGACATTGAGCTTTTCGCCCCGGTATCCGTATTTTGTCTTGCTTTTTTTCATCATGGCTATGGTATCAAGACGCTCCTGCTTTTTCAGTTTCAATATCGTTTTAGGCGCCGAAAACCAGCTGTCGAACAGGACATATTTTGCTGTGATGCCCGCGCACTGTGCGGAATGGATCAGCTCCACCATGACATCCGTAGCTTTGCGCCGTGACTGGAGGCGTCTTCTTCCCGCAAGGGAACGGCCGTCATACCGTTTACGGTAAACGGTACCGTTTACGTTAATAGAAAAAAGATATCCTTGTAGAGCGTGTATAAATGTTCTATTCTCGCACTCTCTATAAGGATATCTTTTCGTTCTTTTTTAAATTTATTTGATATGAATGACAAAACAACTACAAAAACGGATCTCTGGGCAAAACGAATCCATTCTTTCCAGAACAGCAGACTGCGTGGTAAACTAGTCCCTTTGTAACTTAATCTGAATATTTTTTCCTTCTTCTCCCATAACATCGAACGTAGTAGCAGGTTCTAAAATAGCTGCAACAGAACTCATTGTTTCTTTACAGATATACGCAATCCACTGCTCCGGAACGTATCCTATAAACTCTACTTTTACAGTATCAGTAATCTCACAGCTAAGACTTTTTCGTGCTTCTTGAATATTACGAATAATATCTCTTGCAATCCTCTCTTCAAGAAGTTCCTTTGTAACATTAAGATCAAGACATACAATAATCCCCTTCGCCTCAGCCACATGAAGGCCTTCCTTAGCTTGATACTTTGTAAGTATAATATCTGCATCATAAGCCCTTACTTCGTTATCCGTTTGAATAAACACTTTATCATCTTTAATTTCAAATCTTTTAGACTTAATAGCTTCAATCAGATACTTAATTTGTTCTGGGTATCTATTCTTGATTTCTGCGAAATTAGGAGCATACGCTACAGTTGCAAGATCTTCAACTGAATCTCCAACTACAACTTTCTTACAATTAATCTCCTCCCTAATTAGTTCCTCCATACTCATCAGCGTAGGAATAAGCGATGTATCAGAAACAGCAATCGTAAGCTTGTTCAGTGGCTGCCTATTTTTGACCTTATTTCTGTTACGAATGTTTCTGGCAAGATAGATAACTTCCTGAACAAGAGCAATATTTTTAAGAAGTTCTTCATCCTTATACCTTTCACTAATCATGGGCCATGACTCTAAATGAACTGACTCAGCATCCGTCAAATTTCTATAAATCTTTTCTGAAATAATAGGTGCAACTGGTGCAAACAATTTTGTAAGATTAACAAGAACAAAGTAAAGTGTTTTGTATGCATGCATTTTATCCTCTGACATACCGCTTTCCCAAAATCTCCTTCTCGATCTTCTAATATACCAGTTTGTCAATCCGTCTACTAAATCTCGTAATAATTCAATATATTTATTTACATGATATTGGTTCATATTTTTTGTGATGTTGTCCCTTGTCTTACAAAGTTTTGCCAATATCCACTTATCTAACTGATTATTTGAATTAGGCTCCTCAACTATATTCGGACAGAAACCATCAATATTTGCATATGAAATATAGAAATTACACGCATTCCAGTACGGTAAAATCATTTGTTGATACGCTTCTTTGATACCAGCCTCATCGAATAAAAGATCTCCCAATAGCATAGCCGGAGTCTGGTACATATACAACCGAAAGGCATCTGTTCCACTTCCTTTCATCAGATTCATCGGATCTGTATAGTTTTTAGACGATTTCGATAACTTTTTTCCATCTTTAGCAAGAATTGTACCATGAACGATACAGTTCTTAAAAGCATTCTTATCAAAAAGTGCGACCGCTAATACATGCAAATAATAGAACCAACATCTTATTTGACCTGTGTATTCTACAATAAAATCACTAGGATAGTGTGACTCAAACCACTCCTTATTCTCAAATGGATAATGTTTCTGTGCAAAAGGAACCGATGCACTCTCAAACCAACAATCTAAAACCTCTGGTACTCGATGCATTGTATTACCGCAATGTTTACATTTAAATGTTACCTTATCCATATACTGCCTGTGAAGATTTGTTAAATGAATACCGCTCATTTGTTCTATTTCATTAATACTCCCTAAGACCTCTCGCTCTCCACACTCTTCACATTCCCATATAGGAATCGGCGTACTCCAGTATCTGTTTCTTGATATATTCCAATCTCTTGCATTCGCTAACCAGTTTCCAAATCGCCCATGCTTTACTGTTTCAGGAATCCATGTAATATTTTCATTTTCTTCAATCAAACGATCTTTGATTTTATTAATGTCAAAATACCATGCGTCCATAGCCTTATAAATAAGTGGGCGTTTACATCTCCAACAATGAGGATAATTATGCTCAATAGTACCATCAGCAACTGCCTGTCCACTATCATATAAAAATCTGATAATAATAGGATTCATCTCAATCACATTCTTATCTGAACTCTGATGATAGAAATCTTTTACGTCTGATGTAAATTTACCCTTTTCATCAACCGGATTTACAAGCGGGATATTATACTTCTTACATGTCCAATAATCATCTTCGCCAAATGCTGGCGCTGTATGAACTATACCAACACCTTCATTTGAATCTACATAATCAGCTGCAACTACTCTAAAAGCTCCTAAATCTTTCATATCTGCAAAATAGTTAAACAAAGGCTCATAATTCTTACCGATTAAATCTTTTCCCTTACATTCCTTAATAATAATTGGAGTTTCGCCAAAAATCTTAGGATATTTCTGCAAAATATCCTTACACGCAATTAGAACGCCATGCTCCGTTTGCACATATGCATAATTTAACTTTTCACCAACAGCAAGACAAAGATTCGACGTAAGTGTCCATGGCGTAGTTGTCCATGCAAGAAAATATACTTGTTGACTATCAATCATTTCCTCCGTTTTAAACTTTACAATAATCCACCTATCCTGTCTAAGCCTTGTCGCATCTGACTCTCTGGTATCTGAAATCGACATGGAGGTCTCACAATGCATACAATATGGCGTAACTCTGTAATCACGATAGATGAGTTTCTTTTCATAGCATTCTTTAAATGCCCACATAACACTTTCCATAAAGTCGACATTCATCGTCTTGTAGGCTCCATCATAATCTACCCAGCGCGCCATCTGTTCAACGTACTCTTTCCATGACTCGTTATTGTTAGAAACGAGTTCATAACATTTCTCGTTGAATTTGTCTATACCAATATTTCTTTCGATTTCACTCTTATCTGCAATGCCCATGATAGTTTCAACCTGATTCTCAATAGGCAATCCATGACAGTCCCATCCCCAAACTCTAGGAACAGAATAATTATTCATTGTCCAATAACGAGCAATCATATCTTTGATAAAGGAAACTAATACCGTTCCATGATGTGGCTTACCTGTCGGAAATGGCGGCCCATCGTAAAAAACGATTTCTTCCTTTCTTGACTCCCCTTTGAGCGATTTTTCAAAGATATGCTTCTCTTTCCAAAATTCCAAAATTTCAGCTTGCATCTTCTCAACATCTGGCTTTGGTGTCAACTCTTTGTATCCCATATTTAACCTCCCTAAAATTAATAAAAGCTATCCCGAATAGGATAGCTTTGTTGCTATTATTATAATACCACCTAAACATACTGACATATGTCTTTCCTATAACGTAGAAAACCCGGCACAGCCTACTATTTTCAGCCTGCAGCTCCATAGTGATTTTCAACATATCCTACACTTCCCCGACTCTCAGCATATATCAGGTTCTCTGTAAAGTTCAGACACGCCTACTCTCTATATCTCAGCCATTATATCCTCTAATTTACTTTTCATTAGCAATGTGCTTATATTATCATACTTTTGTACAAAAATCAAGTTATGATTGAGGGGTGGTTTTCCGATTATTCCCCGGCCTACAACCAGTTCATCAAGGCGCTGCTCCTTTCGGATATAAAGGCCATGAATACTTATATGAACCGGGTGGCTCTTGAAACCTTCAAATTCAAGGTGCATGACCCCCAGGATGAGGATACCATGGCGGACACGGCAGCCGCCGCCCTGGCCCAGATTAAGGAAAAGGAGTATGAGACAGCCCTGCTTGCAAAGGGGATTTCCAAGGATCGGATCCGAAAGTATGGATTTGCCTTTGAGGGGAAGAAGGTAATGATCGGATGAGCTGCAATTATTCGCAGCCTAGAACAATTCGATTCCTCCCTTTTTTATAGCTGAACGCTCGATTCAATTCCCCCAAAACCAGCTGTATCAGCAGCTTGGCAGACGCCTGGGCCAGCATTGTCTAAGTTGCTGAAATACCACTTGTCAATGGCAGTACATATGATAATTTTTGAAATATGTTCGGTAATTGGCTCACGAGGAAATTAGCTCCTGACAGGATCAGCAGCAGGCACTGAGTCAGATTCAAAAACATATGCATTTGATCCGATATTAATCCAAAAACAGATATAAATAATCCGAATCCTACCGCTGAAAACATTCCTGCAGAAAATGTTATAACGATACTCTCCCAGGGCAATAGCTTCTTAACAAGATTCTGTATATGAAAAAGCAAAAAGAATAGAGGTTCCCGGCTCTCATTGGGGGGAGTTTTTCTACAAGATGTTTGCTTTAGACTACAATATAGCATATATATATCCTTCAAAATATTCGTAATCCCTTCTGCCTGATTTGCTTCAAAGAGCCCTAAAACTTCCATGAGTTTCTTATCGTGCTCCATAGAATGCTTCCCAGTTAATATGTAATCACAATCCACATTAAGCGCTTTGCTCAAATTGTATAATACCCTTACAGAAAAGCCTTTTTTCCCATTCTCTATCTCATATAGAAATTTTGGGGTAATTTGAGCCAATTCTGCCAAGCTATCTCTTGTATATCCGCGCATGGCCCTGGTACACATAATACGTTCCCCAACATCTTTATATAACATATCTTTCATCTTTCGTGTCAGCTCCTTTTCATTATACTAGAATACGGCAAATGCCCAACCGAAAACACCCTCTATCATTCCGAGCAGACTTACCTTTTCATTCCGTTTTATTTCATCATAACACGGGCTGCCTTTTTTCCACATTTTTCGTTCTCAACTGTTTCTTTTTTCACTTAACGTTATCTTTTTTTCTCTAAACGTTATCTTTTTGAGGAATATTCTTTTTTCTCCTGGCTTTATTCCCCCTTTGACACAGTTCGGCCCAGAAATCTATTTCTATCCCTTTCCCCTGATATACTTCATTCATCCAAGGGATATGCGGAGGAAGTAAGCCCATGAATCATAGCGAGAACATGAATTCCCATATACATAGGGATCCAGAATATCAAAAGCAGCTGGCAAACTATTTATTTCAATGTATTTTTTCAGAAGGGAGTAAAATCCTTATTTTCTCTATCCTGTTTTTCACTTGGGGGCTTTTTCCGGAATTTTTGATTGCACTGATTCTTTTGATATTGCTGAGAACAAACGGAGGCGGCATTCACTGCAAGCATTATAGCAGCTGCTTTTTATTAAGCTTTTCCATGTTATTTGGCAATATTCTGCTTGCACATCAGTTAATACTTCCGGCCCCTGTGATGATTGCCCTGTCCCTGGCCTGCATGATTCCAGGTTATTGGATGGTTCCGGTTCCATCCGCCAACCGGCCTGCGGTAACCAGGACTGTGGATCTAAAAAGCAAACGGAACACGCTGCTGATCCTATTGGCTTTATCCATATTGATATGTAGATTTCCAGACCAGCTCTTTATCAGGATCGGTTTCTGGGCAATTATTTTACATATAACCCAATTATCTATCGCGGTAATCATCCGGAAGAAAGGAGGAAAAAAATGGACTTAATCGAATACTTAGCGCTTTTCTCTCAGAAAATCAGTTCTACTTTCCCAAGCTTGATTTTCTTTGGCGAACCGAAATTCCCAGTACCCAAGAGAAAATAGCAGGAAACGAAACAGGCGGGCACAACAAGCCCACCTGTTTATTTTGGAATCACTACTTGAAAAAACACCCAATTTTGATCCATCCTGGTACTATTTTCAATGATAATCTCCGCCATACATTCTTTCTTCAGCTGTTCCACACGGGCCAAGCCCAAACCACGGTTTTCGCCCTTGGAACTATATCCCTCCTGAAATATCTTTCTTGCATGGTCAGCGGTAAGATATGGCCCTTCATTGCCAACCTTTATCTGCAGATATTGGGTATCCTCCAGCACTGTTAAGTCGATTACTTGTTCCACCTTCCTATCATCCATACTTTCCGCTGCATTGGTCAACAAGATTCCTAAAATTTCGATCAATTCATGCAGCGCCAGCCGGCACTCTGCATGATCCACACAGATATGATAATCCACCCGTATCTTACTCTTTTCAAAGCCTATGCATTTATTATAAACCTGAATCCGTGAACCCAGCCTCGCATTTCCAAATCCAAAGCTAGTACTTAT
>CAJUQB010000164.1 GCA_910588285.1 uncultured Lachnospiraceae bacterium | reverse complement strand
GTTTAGGGGCGACATCCCTGGCGAAGCTGGAACGTGACATAGACGGCATTACACAGAAGATGCTGCTGGAGCAGTTAAAGGAACTGATGGATTACGGATTTGTGGAAAAGAAATCCTATGAGGGATACCCGCTCCATGTGGAATATTCCTTAACGGATGGTATGGGAAGGGAGATACTGGAGGCATTAAGGATCATGCAGCATATCGGGATTGATTATCTGAAAGCAAACGGCATGGGGCATATTCTGGAGGAAAAGGGAGTAGTTCCGGATTAGTACCCACGAAAAAGTGGGTAATTTACTGTCCGGGAACCGCCGCTTATAATATCATCATAAAATCGGATTGGAGGATATTAAAGATGAATGTTACGAGCAGCGGTATTGTAAACGGGGTAATCCAGCCCCAATATGGCGGGCATGGGACGCAGTTCAATGAAAACGGCATCCCTACTTATTCTTTACCCTTTAAGGTGGAAGATGCGCCGCAGGAAACGGTGTCGATTGCCATTGTTTTGGAGGACAAGGACGCATACCCGGTGACCGGGGGATTCGCATGGATACACTGGCTGGCGGCAAATATTACCCGTTTTGAGATCAAAGAGAATGAGAGCCAGACGGCGGATGACTTTGTGCAGGGTAAGAATAGCTGGACGAGCATACAGGGCGGAGAGCAGTCCACGGAGCTTTCCTGTTATTACGGTGGGATGACGCCGCCGGATAAACCGCACATATATGAACTTCATGTGTATGCCTTGGATAAGATGCTAGAGTTGGAAAAGGGATTTCTGCTGAATGAACTTCACCGGGAAATGGACGGGCATATCTTAGACCAGTTTACGCTGAAAGGGATATATGAAAATTAAATAGCTGGCACATTAAGGGCGAGAGCGTAAAAATGAAAAGGGAGCAGTACTGGCTCCCTTTTCATTTTGTACTTCTTATTTTTGGAGAATAGTAGTTCCATGCCATCTATTGCTGTTTTAAGGGAAGAAATATTTTGAAAGTGCATCCTCCTCCAGGCGTATCAAACAGTTTAATTTTTCCTTCCAGTTTATGGACTAAATCATTTGCGATGCTAAGTCCGAGTCCAAAATGCTCCCTTTGGGTACGGGATTTGTCACTTTGATAGAAACGATCAAAGATAAATGGTTTCTCTTTTTCGCTGATTCCGATTCCATGATCTATGATGGTAAATATCAATTCATTTTTTCTTACAGATGCGTTTAATGAAATTTCAGATTCGGGCGGTGAGTATGAAACCGCATTATCAAGAAAAATACTGATAATCTGGTCTAACCGGTCTGCATCGGAATAAAGCGGCGGACAGCATTCATCTGGTATATTAAGCTGTAATTGTATATCCTTTTTTCTACAGATACGTTCAAATTTTGTATATAGGTTTATCAATAACGTGTCAACATTGACCTCATCCATGTGGAAAGACCAGTTTCCAGCATCAATGGATGAGAGCAGGAGCAGATCACGGATAAGCCGGGACATTCGTGATACCTCTGCATCAATCACCCGTACATGATCCGTAACAGTATCTGGAATATTCGGTACAGATTCAATCATTTCAGCGGAGGAAAGGATCGCTGCCAATGGGGCTTTGCATTCATGGGAAACGGCAGCGATAAAGTCTTTCTGGCTCTGCATGGCTTTTTCGGTGGGTTTTACAGCCTTTCTGATCAGTATTTTGGAAAGGCAGATAATAGAAACGAGGACGCCGCACCATATACAGAAATAATATCCGGATTTCGGTTTTAACAATGTGGCAAAGCTGGATTTTTCTTTTATTGCGGTAACTGTATATATGCTGCCATAATCTGTGACAACCAGACAGTTTACACAATAATATTTTTTTCCGTTTAACGCTTCGATGGTATAAGCTCCGCTCTGCCTGCTGTAATAATAATCTTTCAAGCTGGATGGACTAAAGGTAAAATCGCCCTCCGTACCAAGCAATGTAGTTAAAAAGGTATCAATAATATCAGTGTTGTCTCCTAAATATTCACTTTGGTAAAGAGAACGCCCGGTATCAGAAGAAAGCTGAAAATACATATCACGCCTTTCTTCATAAAGGTTTAAACATGTTTGATAATCAGATTCATGCTCTAATTGTAGGACAAGGGTGGTTGTCATCCTGTTAAAGTAAGCCAGTTCCGAATTCCTCTTTGCCTTTATATTTTCATGGACCATCAGGCAGAATACGATAGAAAAGATGAACATGAGGGAGCCAACCATCAAAAAATAAAGATTTCTTTTAAGGCTTTGTACCATGCTTTACCTCCAATATAAATCCGGAGCCGTAGATAGAGGCCAGGACACATTCACTTCCGACAGTGCGGAGGCGTTTTCGTAAAAAATAGATGTAGTTATCCAGATTCTTTGATTCCACGTCTGCATCCGTTTCCCAAACCTTTTGTATAAGCTGCTCCCTCGTAAGCACGATCTCCGGCTTTTCAAGAAAGATACCCATTAAATGGAATTCTGTCGGTGTCAGTACCAAATGATTGTTTCTGCATTCAAGCTGTCTTTTTGAAATGTCAAGGGAAAGATCATGGTAAGTAAGACAGTTTTGCCTGGCCATAATAGCCGGCCTGCGGGTCAATGCCCTGATCCGTGCAGATAATTCGCTGATGTGAAAGGGTTTTGTAAGGTAATCATCAGCACCATTGTCTAACCCTTCAATTTTATCCTGTAATTCGGACATCCCGGTAATGATAATAACGGGAATCTGTATTTTCTTATTCCGCATTGCTTTTATGATGGCAAGGCCGTCTATAACGGGGAGCATACGGTCAATAACAGCCAAGTCATAACTGTTTCCCTGGTCTAAGGCAAGTAGAAAACCTTCCTCTCCGTCATTGCAGGCATCCACGATATATCCCTCTTTTGTAAGCTGCTGTTTTATATTGCCACACAGGTATTTGTCATCTTCTAATAATAGAATTTTCATAGCGGCCTCCAATCCGTCAGATTCCTATACTAAGTATAGCAAAACAATTCCTAAAAATCTTCTAAAAAATACTTAATATTGGGTGATGAAATAGGAGATTTTTAGGATGACCGGATGTTATTCTTTGAATATGTTCAATGAAACATAGAACAGGCAAAAAGCTAAATAAAAAGAAAAGAGGTATGGAAGATGAGAAAAAAGATGTTGAAAGCTGCAGGAGTTCTTTGTTTGTCCGTGGTTTTGTGTATGGGCATGGCGGGATGTGCAGGAAAAGAAAATGAGCAGCCGGAGCCGTCAGATGTGCATATGACAAATGAGAGCGGCTATAACGAGGAAATTGCGGCGGATGGAAAAAACAGCAGCAATGAGGCAGAGGGCGGTCAGGAAGATATGAATAACACTGATGCGAAAAACAGCGGCGAGATTGCAGATAATCACGAAGAAGGTGTATTTTATGACGGGGCAAATCTAAGCGGGCGAGTTGTTGATTTTACGGATACAGGTTTCACCATAACTCCCCGGACATTGATTATAAATGAGGATGGCTCAATGGAAGGAGGTATTGCAGCTCCCGGTTATGAATCGGATGAAACGAATATAAACATAACCTATGCGGAGGATGTTATTTTTCAAATCATAAATTTCAGCATGGGATCGCAGACAGAAATTTCGAGAGAGGACACTGACAAAAACAGTATCAAGAAAGAAACGGATGTGAATATATTCGGCACCAGTCAGGATGATAAACAATGGATTGCTGACAAGGTTGTTATCATAAGGTGGCAGTAGGAGGTCAGGATGGGTTGTTTGGAAAGAGCGCTCTGCTATATCCGGAGAAAAAAGATGAAGTCTGTATTATTGCTGTTGCTGTTTCTGGTCATTAACAGCATGGTTTTAGGCACATTGGGAATACGGAAAGTATCTTTAGGGCTGGCAGAAGAACTTCGGAAGAATGCAGAGAGCAAAATAATATTGGAGAGCATGGAGGCGGATCACCCTTTTGAAGAAACAGATATGCAGGCAATTGAAGAGGAACCCAATGTAAACTGGCTCAACCGGATATCGGAGATGCAGGTTGGTTCTACAACCTGTATCCCGGTTGCAGGCAGTGAAGGTTCTGAAAATACATTTACCGTTCACGGGTACGATGAACTGGAGAAAGACAGCCCATTTGCGGATAAAGTTTATCGGATTACAGAGGGGAATTATCCACAGGGAAGTGAAGATATTGTAGTGAATCAGTTTCTGGCAGAAGATAATGGAATTCAGTTAGGCGATAAAATTGTGTTTGAAACGGTGGATGGAAGGGAGCAGGAAGCGGTCGTTACCGGATTGTTCCTGTCGGGGATGGAACGGAGCCAGACCGGAAATGTACAGGCAGTGAACCGCATTGAAAACCAGATTTATGGAACGGCAGATTTTGTGAACAGGCTGTCCGGCAGGACTTGCTTTTTAAATGTGGCAGTGTATGTAAATGATCCTGAGCAGCTCACGGATACAAAGGAAGTGCTGGAAAGAATGTATCAGGACAGGGCTGCGATTGGGATAACAGATAATACATTCCAAAAATTAAAAATGATGATCGGACAGACAGGCAGAATTACGTTTTTGATTTTCGCCCTGACGGTAACTTCCGGCAGTTTGATAACAGGTCTTTTGCTTGCCATGTGGATGCGCAGCCGGAAAACGGAGATTGCTGTTCTGATCAGTCTGGGTATAGCAAAAGGAAATATATTATCTCAAATGATTTTGGAAGAGATGATATTGTATTTTGTCGCATTCGTGGGAGCGGGAATTGCAACAAAGCTCTTATTACCACGGATTAGCAATAGTCTTGCCATCATGCAGGGGAACAGCATAGCATTGGAATTATCATTTAGCTGGCAGTCAGGAGTTTTATGTATCGGACTGGCTGGTGTTGTAATATTGACTGGAATTGCCATTTTTCCATATATGAAAAAGCCTGTGAAAGAAACCTTGTCGGAAATGGAGGGATAACATGAACATCTTAGAGTTAAGTATACGCTGTCTGGTTCGGAAACGGGCAAAGACAATTCTTCTTTTAAGCATTGTTTTTGTAACAGCCTGCTTTATCTATGCCGGGTGGGCGTGCAAATCCGCAAATGTACAGACGCAGACGGAAGGTAAACAGGCGCTTGGGGCATCTTTCAGGATGGAAGAAAATGAAGCGGACAGGCATGACAGGACGGCAGAGGCAATAGAAAAATTAGGCGGGCAGAACGGGAGCGTGGATGGATCGCATATAGAGCAGCTTGAATCAGGGGATTGGATGATATGGCATGACAACTCTTTTGAAACCCTTCAGATGGAGGATATTGAAACGCTTGCAGGGCAGGAAGGGATTGCGGAATATAATGTCACCACGGCGAACATAGTGGTCAATCCTGTAAATTTTGTACGGATTGAAGACCCGGATGTAGACCAGCATTCAGACCTGTTGGGTGTGTCATTGCGGGGAAATATGGAAATGCGGCTGGATTTCGATGTGCAGAATGGGAATATAGAAGTAAATGAGGGACGTATGATCACAGCAGAGGATAAAGATGTATGCGTCATATCAAGGGAGCTGGCAGAATTAAATGGATTGACGGTTGGGGATAAACTGGAATTTAATGACCGGAAAGAGCGTGAAACATCTAAGGTTTACAGTGCGGAGATCGTCGGGATTTATGATACAGTCCATAAAATCACACCCATCATGTACGGGGACAGCTATCGGAGTGAGAACATCATCATGACAGACCTGCGTTTCCCGGAAAAGCCGCAGGGATGCGAGGGAGATCCGCTATATCAATATGCGACATTCTGGGTAGAGAATGTAGATGAGTATGAAACGGTAAAGGAGAGGATCAGGAAAGCTGACATTGACTGGAAACGCTATGATTTCCTTGACAATACCGGGATGAGCGATACGATGGCAGCGAATTTCGGAGATCTGGATGAAATGAGTACCATAATACTGATCTTAGTTGCCGTTTCGGGCGCAGTCATTATTTTTCTTGTATTCCTGTTCTGGCTGAAAGGCAGGGTGCATGAAATAGGTATATTTTTGGCAATCGGGAAAGGCAAGGCTGCCATTATAGCACAGATGATACTGGAAGGAATCCTGATAGGATGTGTTTCTTTTACGCTGGCAACTGTATGTGCACCTTCATTATCTAAAAGTGTTGCAGATTATCTGGTGGGTTATCAAGTTCAGCAACAGGAGGAACAGAGGAAAGCGGAAGAAGGCATGACAGGAGGTGCAGGAGTGGCAGAATATGAAACAAAGGTAATGGGTGTTAAAACTGAAGTGACAGGAAAAATAGTCCTGCTGTCTGCCTGTTCTGTATTGGGTGTGATTTTGGCTGCGGTTTCATCATCCTGCATATTTGTGGTAATACAGAAACCAAAAGAAATTTTAAGCAAGATGGGCTAAAGGAGGCTGTATGTTAGAGTTAAAGGATGTTTCATATTATTATAAATCACAGAAAGATAAGACGATTCTGAATCATGTAACTTACCAATTTAAGAAGGGTGTTATGTATGCCATTTTAGGTTCCAGCGGTTCAGGAAAAACAACGCTTTTATCTTTGCTGGCGGGGCTGGATGTGCCGGTTGAGGGGACTGTCTGCGTTGCAGGAGAGGATATTCTGCAAAGGGGATTAAATGCACATCGAAAGGATCATGTTTCACTGGTCTTTCAAAATTATAATCTGATCGACTATTTAACGCCGGTTGAAAATGTAAAGTTAGGTGGGAAAGCCGATGCGGAAGAATTGCTGGCGCAGATGGGCATTGATGAGGCGCAGCGGAAAAGAAATGTGATGCAGTTGTCCGGAGGCCAACAGCAGAGGGTAGCCATTGCAAGGGCATTGGCAAGCAAGGCGCCCATCCTGTTAGCGGATGAACCGACAGGAAATTTGGACGAGGATACTGCGAATGAGATTATATCTATTTTTCAGAAACTGGCTCATGAACAGGAAAAATGTGTGGTTGTTGTTACTCACAGCAGGGAACTGGCAGAGCAGGCGGATATCGT
>CAJUQB010000163.1:2286-7106 GCA_910588285.1 uncultured Lachnospiraceae bacterium | reverse complement strand
ACTTCTGTATGGATGGATTAGTATATCCGGACAGAACGGTACATACAGGACTTTTCGAATACAAGAATGTTTATCGCCCGGCAAGAGTTATTTCCTATAACAAAGAAAGCGGAGAACTGGTGCTTCATAACTACATGGATTTTGATGACTTGAAAGATTATGTGAAGATTAGTTATGAGCTGACACAGGATGGTCTTGTGATCAGCAAAGGCATACTTCCGGAGTTTTCTGTGGCACCACACGGGGAAGGAAAAACAAACCTGAAGATCAATGTTCCAGAGAATGGGAAATG
Source organism: uncultured Lachnospiraceae bacterium (assembly GCA_910588285.1). Lineage (GTDB taxonomy): Bacteria > Bacillota > Clostridia > Lachnospirales > Lachnospiraceae > 14-2. The sequence goes on along the minus strand of CAJUQB010000163.1, from coordinate 6,814 downwards.
TTATTTAAAACTTATTTACCATCTGAAAAAAGAATTGCCACTGTTGGATGAAGACCATATTCTTGGATTTGATGAAATTGAGGTAAGTAAAGAGGATACAAAATGTAAACTTGCAGAGAAATGGATACCAAAAACAGTAGTGGACTCTGAATTACAGGTAAATGAAAATGATACACAGATTCATATCAAGGGGCGTGAATTTGCTTATACCATAGACAAACGTACTGCACTCTTTACAGAGATGAAATTCGCAGGGCGGGAATACTTGAACCATCCGATGGAATTAAATATTTGGAGAGCTCCAACAGATAACGATATGTACATCAAGTCTGAATGGAAGAAAGCCCACTATGATAAGGCTTACACAAGAGCCTATACGACAGAGGTTGTGCAGGGAAAACATGGTGTGAAGATTACAAGCCATGCTTCCGTTGTGGCAGAGACAGTACAGAAGATTCTTGATGTGACGATTACATGGAAAATAGAAGCTGCTGGAAAGATTGATGCAGATATTGCAGTAACAAAAGACGATGAATTCCCGGATCTTCCGAGATTTGGTGTGAGGATGTTCCTGGATAAAAAACTTTCAGCTGTAAGATACTTTGGAATGGGACCACAGGAAAGTTATTGTGATAAACATCAGGCTGCGAGCCACGGTTTGTACCGGGCAGATGTAGGGGATTTACATGAGGACTATATCCGTCCACAGGAAAATGGAAGCCATTATGATTGTGAATATGTAGAGCTTAACAACAGCCGATATGGAATTGTGGCATCCGCAGAAAAGGCATTTTCATTCAATGCTTCTTATTATACACAGGAAGAACTTGAGAAGAAAACGCATAATTATGAATTAATAGAATCAGATAGTGTAGTATTCTGTGTTGACTACGCATTAAATGGCATTGGTTCTAATAGTTGTGGTCCAGTTGTATTGGAGCAGTACCGATTTGATGATGTATTATTCCGGTTTCAGTTTACACTGATACCGTATGTAAAGGGATAATAAAGTTTCATGTAACCCGTAAACAAGGAAAGAGAGTCTGATTGTAATGTAAAGTCCGGATATACAGAGCAATCAGACAAAATCAGAGAAAAAAACAGAATTAGATATCATACGGTTAGCCATATTGAGATTCTAAGTGCGATGAAGATGAGGAGCAAAGAAATTCGATGGAAGAAAAAAAGTATTTGAAATGGTATAACAAAATTGGATACGGATCAGGTGATATTGCAGGTAATGTAGTCTATGCGTTCCTGACATCTTTTATGATGGTCTATCTGACGGACTCGGTAGGACTTGCTGCAGGTGTCGTGGGTACCCTGATTGCCGTATCAAAACTATTTGATGGTTTTACGGATATATTTTTTGGAACAATGATTGACAAAACACACAGTAAAATGGGAAAAGCGAAACCCTGGATGCTATACGGATATATTGGTTGTGCCATTACGCTGGTCGGCTGCTTTGCAGTACCGGTGAGTTTGGGAACAACGGCTAAATATGCATGGTTCTTTATTTCTTATACACTGTTAAATGGTGGGTTTTATACAGCAAACAATATTGCTTATTCAGCACTTACGTCACTGATTACAAAGAACAGCAAAGAGCGTGTACAGATGGGATCTTACCGTTTTATTTTTGCATTTTCAACAAGTCTTCTGATTCAGGCGATTACAGTTGGATTTGTAGATAAATGTGGTGGAGATGCTGCGGCATGGAGAACGGTTGCTATTATCTATGCAATCATTGGTCTGGTCGTAAATACGATTTCAGCACTTTCTGTTAAGGAACTTCCGGAGGAAGAACTTAATGAAGGAGAAGTAAAGAATGATAATGAAAAGTATGGAATGGTACAGGCATTCAAGCTTCTTGTCAAAAACAAATATTACATGATGATTTGTGGAACATATATTTTACAGCAGTTATATGGTGCCATGATTGGAGCTGGCATTTATTACATGACATGGGTACTGAAAAATAAGAATTTGTTTGGACAATTTGCATGGGCAGTAAATATTCCACTGATCATTGCCCTGATTTTTACACCGACATTAGTTGGTAAGTGGAAAGGCATGTATAAACTGAACTTAAGAGGTTATGTCTTAGCAGTCATCGGTAGAGCACTTGTTGTTGTTGCCGGATATATGGGTAGTGTTCCGCTGATGATGGCGTTTACAGCTCTTGCAGCCTTAGGTCAGGGACCATGGCAGGGAGATATGAATGCTGTTATTGCATCCTGCTCTGAATACACTTATCTTACACAGGGAAAGAGAATTGATGGAACGATGTACTCTTGTACTTCTCTTGGTGTAAAAATCGGTGGAGGTATTGGAACCGCTGTTGTTGGATGGATGCTTGAGCTCAGTGGATATGTCGGAACAAATGCAACTCAGCCACAGTCTGCACTTGATATGATGCAGTTCATGTATCTTTGGCTTCCGTTAATCTTTGATGTATTGATTATGTTTGCACTTTCAAGAATGAATGTTGAAGATGCAAATAAAAAACTGAAAGCAGAAAAAGGAATTGCTGCAGATGAAGTAACAGATGCATCAGACATAAATTAGAATTGACAAGAGAAAGCGTTGTCTGATCGTTGTTCGATGAGACAGTGCTTTTTTCTATAATATAAAGTGATAGAACTGTATTTTGAAAATAAAAAGGACCACTTCATTTTTATGAAATGGCCTTAAGAAAATATTCAGTTTTCACAAAATAGTCCTTTTAGTATTTATACATGGTAAGGATGCTCAAAATATTCAGTGTAGAATACTAAAAGGTCATTCAGATATTTTTTTAGGTTGCTCATTTGCAATTCCTCCTTTCCTTATTTACAAGTTGATTATAAGATAGGTGTAAAAGGATTGCTTGCCAAATCGAAAGAAGATATAGACAAATGTTGCAAAGGGGAGTATTTCATGCAGTTAAAATATGTTGACACAAAAGAGGAGATCATAGCAATAAATAGGAAGTCAAAACATATTGAACCACATCTTCATAATGCATTGGAGATTGTTTGTGTAACAAGTGGAGCATTAGAACTTGGTGTCGGACAGGAACTATATCATATGGATAAAGGAGATATAGGCTTTGTATTTCCAGATGTTATTCATCACTATCAGGTACTGACACCCGGTGTAAATAAAGCGACTTATCTGATTGCATCGCCATTTACGATTGCCAAATTTGCAGATATCATGCAATCCATGGCTCCTGAATACCCGATCATCAAAGCGGAAAAGGTTGAACCGGAGGTATATAGGGTTATAAATGCGATTTTAGAGACAGAACAGTCGGATATTACTGTTGCACAGGCATATCTTCAAATTGTGTTGGCACGCTGCATAGGAAAATTAAATTTGGTAGAAAAGAGTAATGTGGGGAGCAACGATCTTATTTACCAGACAGTTTCCTATATATCAGCAAATTTTAAGAAGAAATTTTCGCTGGAAGAGATGGCAAAAGATCTGGGGGTGAGCAAATATGTTTTATCCAGACTCTTTTCCAAAACATTCCATAGAAACTTTAATCAATATCTTAACGATGCAAGGCTGAACTATGCATGCCAGCGTTTGGAAAATACGAGTGATTCTATTACAAACATTTGTCTGGATAGTGGATTTGAAAGTCAGAGAACATTTAACCGAGTATTTAAAGAAAGATATAAAATATCACCGAGTGATTATCGGAGTACTTGTGTGAAAGAGATGTTGTCATAAAAGGTTCTGTTGATAGAAATATTTACTTCGATTTCACAGTACTATGTATTTGATTTTATGTGTGGATGATATAATATGAAAATATTTGTAGAAAATAGCGCTTTATTTTATTATGAAAAGAGCAAGGTGTATTCTAAAGAAACAAGAAAGGCAGGGCGCATATGAACATGAGAAAATCCATAATCGATTTTAATGAAAAAAAAGGATTCATCTGTGATATGGATGGTGTGATTTATCATGGCAATCAGATATTGCCAGGTGTTCCAGAATTCATCCAGTGGTTGCATGATGAAAAGAAAGAATATTTATTTTTGACAAATAATAGTGGATATACACCACGGGAATTAAATCAGAAACTGGCAAGGATGGGACTTGATGTGCCAGAAGAACATTTTTATACCAGCGCATTGGCAACAGCCGCTTTTTTAAAGGAACAGGCGGCAGGCTGTTCAGCATTTGTGATAGGAGAAGCCGGTCTCTTAAATGCACTTTATGACGTTGGCATTACAATGAATGATGTAAATCCGGATTATGTTGTTGTGGGAGAGGGACGTTCCTATTCATTGGATACTTTAACGAAAGCAACGAATTTAGTTCTGAAGGGAGCTAAGCTGATTGGAGCAAACTCGGATGTTTCCGGACCGATCGAGAACGGAATCGCTCCTGCCTGTCGTGCATTGATTGCACCCATTGAAATGGCAACAGGTACACAGGCATATTTCTGTGGGAAACCGAATCCACTGATGATGAGAACAGGATTGAATATGCTTGGATGTCATTCAGCAGAAGCTGTAATGGTTGGGGA
>CAJUQB010000163.1:0-2186 GCA_910588285.1 uncultured Lachnospiraceae bacterium | reverse complement strand
GAACAGGATTGAATATGCTTGGATGTCATTCAGCAGAAGCTGTAATGGTTGGGGATCGTATGGATACAGATGTGATTTCAGGAATGGAAAGTGGTATGTCTACTGTATTGGTTCTCTCTGGATGTTCAACGAAGGATACACTCAAAACTTATGCTTATCTTCCGACAATGGTATTGAATGGAGTGGGAGATATCGCCAGTATGGCAAAAGCAAAAGAGGAATAGTGTGATTAGGCAAATACCAGGAGGTAAAGTATATGATGAAACTTGATAATTTTGTAGGAATGATGACAGGACATTTTGATAATAAGGATCAATTTAAGAAAATGCAGGCAGAGGGGAAAACATATCCATATGCGGAACATGTAAATACAATCTGTAATGACAAAATAAATAACCTTCCTGAAGATTTCAAAGGAAAATTTGTTGTTGAAGAGAGTTATTATGAAATTAATGGGAAACGTCATGCATCTCCACATCTTTTCCTTATCACGGAAATAGAACAGGGAATTTTACTTTCTTCTTATGAAATTCCAAAAGGAGAAGATAAAAATACATTTTCATATGATTCTATGAAGAATGTTGATTACTCTAAACTAGTACTCCATCCGGCTAGTTCTCAAACTATAACCGGATACAGCTTGGCCAACTTAGTTCGTGCGTCCTGTGTCTTAAACTGCCAGTTGATTTTTACACTCTCTGCATTACGCTTAACCGTCCATATCCGAACCTGTTGCCTGAAGCTTTCTAAATCCGGGCACGGCTTCCCTAATGCCTGGCGGCTCATGATACCGATTTCAATCTCTGCCATGTCCAGCCAGCTCCCGTGTTTTGGCGTGTAATGCCATTCAAAACGTTCTGCCAGCCTGCGGGCTTCTTCCGGCCGGAAAGCCTTATATAAGGAAGCCGGGGAATGGGTATTCAGGTTGTCGGTAACAAGGACTATTTTTTCTGCCCGTGGGTACAGGGTGTCGGATGTATACCGGAGGATTTCTGCAAAATCCAGCGCCGTTCGGCTCTGCGTCACAACCGTTTCCCTCCTGCCTGCCAGAGGCTCGGAAATCATGAAGACATCTGCAACGCCATTACGGACATATACGGAATCCACTTTCTCAGGCTGTCCCGGTTCACAGGGAATACGGATTTCCTTTATAAGCTGCTTGTTCGTTTCATCTATGCATACAACAGGACGGAGGGGATCACAGGGGCGCTGGTATACCTCCAGCACATCCTCCATCTTCGCTACGAATTCAGCATCTGCCTGCGGAATGCACCATTCCTTTACAAGCCACGGCTTGATTTCGTTTTTTTCATAACCTCGCAGACGGTGGTGTCCGTAATGTAATCAACCACTTCCAGGCGGATCAGCTCATCTGCGATTGCCTGCATGGTCCAGCGCGAGGCTCCCTGTGGCGGCTGCGAACAGGCTATGGCGCATATCCGGGCTTCCACGTCACCGGTCACCTTGCGCCGGCGGTTTTCCTGCACTTTCCGCCCAAGGGCTGCCTCCATCCCCTCCATGACGAACCGCTGTGCAATGCCTGCAATGGTGGTACGGGAAGCCCCATATGCGTCTTTGATGCGGTCATATGTCCATGTTTTGTTTTCAGGCTTATGATCCAACTTCAGCAGTATCTGGGCGTGTTTTATGCGGTAACCCTTCCCGCCTTTTTGTATTAATGCTTTCAGCTCCTGTATTTCATCGTTTGTCAGCGTGACAATGTAACGTGGCATATCTGCGTCCTCCAATACCGTTTTTAATGGAGTATAGCAAATTTTTTCAGCCCAGTAAAGTATTGTTACTAACCGGATGGAGTACTAGAAAAATCTGAAAAATTTACTCCGGCACTTTATCATGAAAAGGACGGAATCTGGGAGGGAGGCAGCACAAGCCAGTTCTCTCCGGTAATGACATTCAAACTTTGGGAAAAGTTTTCCAACAATTTTCTGGAAGTATCAGAAAGCATGGAAGTTAATGGAAAGAGAACTTTTGGATATGATGAACCAATAATTTATAAGCGTGTATAATCAAAGGCAATGTCATTAACTTAAGCAGATGGAAAAATCTTATCTATAGCAATGTCATTAACTTAAGCAGATGGAAAAAATCTTATCTATAGTCTAACTCAAAATTGTTACCATACCGCCTGCGGCGGCACAAATGATAATGAAAGTCTCAATTTCATA
>CAJUQB010000162.1 GCA_910588285.1 uncultured Lachnospiraceae bacterium | reverse complement strand
GTTTCTATCCTGGATGAATTGCAGAAACGCCATCTTATATCCTATCTTTTCCTTGACCGGGGAAAGGTAGTCAAATATAAGGTGCGTGACTGGAAAAAACATAATACTGTGTTGGACTACAACTGCCCCTGTCAAAAGGATACAGGATTTTTCTTTATGCCCACTGTGATTGCAACAGAACTGGTCAGCGCCGGCCGCTGCTCTGAAATGGATATCCTGCTGGATCTGTGGATGTCTGCTGTCTACAATGACAGCCAGGTACAGGGTTCAGAAATTGGTCCGGTTGTCTATTTCCGTAATGGCACCGGCTCCCCGCTGGCTGCCTACAGTGAAATGGCTGTCCGTTGGGGCATCTCCAAAGCTACAACAGGGCGGATACTGAAAAAGCTTGCCGACATGGACTATATCTCTTTAATGTCATTCCCCGGAAGGACAGGCAGCGTGATCTATCTGCATAGCTACCTTTCTACCATGTTCCAGATATCAGATGTCCTTGTTGATAAAGAGGAGGTTGCCATGGTCCTGAAAATCAATCTTGCGCTGCCGGATGAAACAGATTCACAGGAAGATTCTACTGTTACAGAGCATGAGATATGCGTTTCAGAGGAATTAACCAGCGTTTCAAAATCGAACATGGAAACTGTCATCACAAAAATGGCGCAAGTCCTTGATGCACAGGGCATTTCCTGTTTCCGGTGTCCCAAATCCATATATAAGTTATATCCTTTATCAGACGTCTGCAGGGAAGAGTATATATCCCACATACTGAAAGGTGCTGTACGGTTTGGAATGACTGTATCCTGTGGGGAGGATAAGCCAGTCTATACCTTTGAGCTGACGCTTTCCCCAACCGAAAAAAACAGAGAAGGAGGTGCCAGGGCATGAAAAAGAATCAGGAAGAAATGAACATTGCCGATAACCCACTGTACCATGATACCTGGAAACTGCTGAAGAAATACAGGGACGTGGTGTGGAGTCTGGAGCTGTCCGTCCAGCAGGTGCGGAGCCGGTTTGAGATCGAATATGGGAGTTCCATTGAGGATTTCCTGGAGTCCGTCTATGTGGCCGGAATAGACCTGTCAGACCGCAGCATTGAGCACCATGCCAAATGTATCGAGCGGAGCCACCGGATGCTGAAACTTCTGGATACCTCCATCGACCTGCTCCGTACCAAGCATAAAAATGGAGAGAGCTATTACTGGTTGCTGTATTACTCCTTCCTCTCCCCGCAGCAGCTCCGAAATGTGGAGGAGATCATAGAGAAACTGCGCCCCCATATCCGGGATATCAGTTTCCGTACCTATTACCGCAGGAGGCGGGAGGCGATTGACGCACTCAGCTCTATCCTGTGGGGGTATTCATCCAAAGACAGCATCGACATTCTGGAGAAGTTCTTTCCAGATGATAAGGATGCCAGGGAAGAAAAATAAGCAGCTATATGATATTCAAAGGCAATCAGGCCAGATTGGAGGAAATATATGATAACATTGACCGAGAATGAAAAGAGGATGGTATTTCAGCTAGAAGGCTGCAACAGGTATGATGCAATACAGGAGATTGCTGTGTTCTGCCGGTATACCCGTGACCATGATATAAAAGCAACTGCAGAAAATTTGTTAAAGAAACTTCGTGAACTTTCGGAAGATGACTGCAGGGAGCTGATCTGCGACATTCAGAGAAATTATCACCTGCCCTGGAAAGCAAGGACCGTTGGGGAGATGATTGCTGTGGCAAGGCAGGAGTCCGGTTCCCAGAAGCTGGAAGGGCATGACATTATGGCACTGGAACGCTTTGACCCGGAAGTGACGCATATGATTATATTTGATGTGCTTTCAGGGGAATCTCCCATAGGAGATAAAGGGCATAGGATGCGGCTGTTTCTGACAGAAGCGGGCTATAAAAAGGCGGTGGAGAGTCAGGACAGGTCTTTTATTCGGATTCTGAACCATGCAAAAGTGTCACAGGGGCATTTGAGATATGACCAGCCAGGCGGAGAACGGTAAAAAGTTTCTGCTGCATAACCAATGTATGCTTTTGGGTATATACGAAAACATATAGATTTATAGACAGCTAAAGGTATCCGCTCTTTTATCTTCTCTGCATAATTCTGAAAAAAACATACAAACTATATTTTGACATATCTATTGACCTTTTGGGTATAAATATAGTAGTATGGAGGTGGAAGGAGTGGATACCTGTATGCTGAAGGAATATCTGGAAAAAAACTATGGTTACAACGAACCGATTTTCATAAACGAGATTCAGCTGGATGGGCTTAATGATAATGCCCTGCGCCAGTATTTCAAACGGATGCTCAAGTCAGGCGACCTGGCCCGTTTTGACACAGGGATTTATTATCTCCCCAAAGCGTCACGGCTGCTGAAAAAAAGTTATTTAGATCCCATGAAAGTCATTATACGCAAATATATCCAAAGTACAACAGAAATCTACGGATACTTCGCCGGAGCCACTTTTGCCAATCAGATTGGTCTGACAACCCAGATGCCGGCAACACTGGAGATCATAACGTCAAAAGAATCGACAAAGGGGCGTACCGTCACCGTAGGCTCCCAAGCTGTCCGGCTGAAAAGGCCCGCCACAGCTATAACATCGGAAAACGCCGGACTGCTCCAGCTTTTGGATGCCGTTTCCCAGGCAGAAAAGTATTCTGAGCTTTCTGCTTTAGAAACCGGGAATCTTCTGAGAAACTATGCAAAACAACAAAATTATAGTAAGGAACTTCTTTTCAGCGTGTTGTCTGGCATTACAGGTCCTACTGCAAAAAAACTGATTGAATGGGGAATTATTTATGAATTTACATCATGACCACGAAGCATTTAGCGAATTTATCATCGCTGCTTCTAACGAACTGCATATACCTCCCGGAATTATTGAAAAGGATTATTATGTTACGCTTGCTCTCAAGGAGCTGGCCTCCAGGGTAAAGGGGATGGTTTTTAAAGGCGGCACCTCTCTGACAAAATGCTATCAGATTTTGGATCGCTTTTCGGAAGATATAGATATTTCCTATGCCGCATCAGAAGGCGTTCCTGGCGAAAGTCGTAAGCGGCAGCTAAAAAAGGCAGTTATTTCTTCCATAGAGTCTCTGGGGTTCTCTGTTACAAACCTCGAAGAAACCCGTAGCCGGCGCAGTTATAACTGTTACAGGGCTGGTTATCCCAGTATTTATTCCCCGCTGTTGGAATTAAAACCAGAATTGCTCATTGAAACCTATATTGCCCTATTGCCCTTTCCGACAGTAAACCGCATGGCCGATAATTATATATACCGTTTCTTGAAAATGACGGAACAGGAAGAACTGGCAGAAGAATTTGACATCATGCCCTTTGAAATCACAACGCAGGCGATTGAGCGGACTCTGATTGATAAGGTATTTGCCATCTGTGATTATTATTTGTCAGATAAGATTGACCGGCATTCCCGGCATTTATATGATATCTACAAGATTATGGAATACACTAAGCCAGATGCATCTTTATTGGGGCTTGTTCAGGAAGTTCGGAATCTACGGGAACCTCTTCCGGTTTGTCCGTCCGCGAAAGCAGGGGTATGTGTCAATGACGTTCTGGCAGAGATTGTGGATAAAGAAATATATCAGCAAGATTATGAAACGATTACTGGCAAGCTTTTATTTACATATGTTCCTTACGAAACGGTCGTTAGTGGGATAAAGGAAATTATTAGCAGAGGATATTTCAGTAATCTTTAATGAATTTAATAAAATTTTTTCCTTTTTGGGACATGTTTCCAGTGGGAAATGTCTTATGAATATACATCGTAAATGGCAGATAAAAATTTTGACTGAAAATATATTTATTGGGATTAGCTGTAGATGTGGCGGGTGAACATTGGATACCGCTGATATAGGAATTGTAAAATATAGGGAGGAACCCATTTGGATACAACTGAGAATAAGAAATCACATGATTTTAATATTTACTACCTGAATTTCAGTAAGGTATATGAAATCGCAATGATGATCAACAATGTTATCCTTACTAAAATTGAAACTGACAAATCAAGTAGCTTTGAAGAGCAATATGGCTTCACATCGTCCGTCTCTGCACAAGGAACAAAACAGTTCCTTGATGGAATTAAGGCATCTATTTCAGCAGACGCAAGGGAAACTTCTACATCATCGTCAAAAGTAGTGGAAAGTTTAGACGTAAAAACAACTAAATCTATCCTTTTGCGTAGGATCATTGAGCAGTGTGCCTCTGTGACTTTATTAGACAACTCGGCAGAGGGCGATCTTGTAAAAGTAGATCGCGTTAAATTAGTACTGCTGAACGAAGAAAGTCTGCGGCAATTCCTTATTTTACGCCGTGATGCATTAAAGGGTATGCAGGTAGAAGGTATGGAAGTAAATAATCTGGTCAGTTCGATGTTGCAAGACTATGCCTACATTTTGAAGGGACTTGTATATGATGAAAGTATGAAAGAGCCTGTGTCTGAAATCATTATTAAGATTCCTATGGAGATTCAATCAGAATTTGAAAACAAGTACAATATCAACGATTTGCTTATTGGTCATGTATCTATCGTTGGCATCTATAAAGGTATTGTAGGCGAAGAATTTATTACTTCAAATACATTTACTTATTTCCAAGAAACAGGTGCTCGCAAGGAAAAGCAGGAGGCAACTGCCAGCAAAATAATCAAAAGCAACACGAAGTCTGTATCACATAATACAGAAACAAAAAAGAGTGATGATGACTATCACTTCGTTGACACCTTGGCGATAATTCAAGATGTGGCATTCAAGCTGGAAGAAATCCCCGCTCCAAAATTTCACTGGTGGAATCGCTTTGGTGTTTGGTTGAGTAAACTGTGGAGGAAATAACTATGGATCATACATTGTTTACATACCATAATCTTGAGGAATTGAGGAAAATCCAAGAAGAAAGAGAAGTATTTGCCTTTATATTTGGAGAGACAAAGGATATGCTTGATTCATGTTCTGACGTTTGCATTGACATATCTGCCTTAGTTCATTTTCTGTTAACCAACAAAAACAATATAGAGCTGACATATATAAATTTTACAAGTATGGCGGAGGATACAGTTGTAATTGCAGAAGCGGCTATTGTGGAAGATGCCATAGAATTACTGCCCCTTTTGTTTTCTGGTTATAAATGCTATTTTGAAGAAGATGATGATGAGAGAAATTCCAGCACTGAGGAAAAGCATGAATTTAAGCCATATCCCAGACAAAAGATATATAAATACAATAATATGCAGGATTTGGATATAATCATTCGATACGCAGAAACGAATGACATTCCAATTTCAACTTTTTCTCAGGCAGGCGGTGAACTGCGAAAAGTATTTGAACAGTTCAATAACTCTTCCAAATTGGCTATATTGGATTTGACTTCCATTTCATATGCAATTGAGGACAACAAAGCTCTGATTTATGCACTTGAACAATTTCTTAGCATTATGCCAAATATCAGGGTTATTGCACAAACTGCTCAGATTGATGTGCTGCTAAAATATTTTCCACTGTTTTTGGATGGACATGAACCTGTTTGTAAGTTGCTCCCTGATTTATCCAGTTTAGGAGAAAAAGAACCTGAAGAAAATAAACTTACAAAAGTTACAGACTTAAATGCTGAGGCTTTTGACACATTTATCGATACATTCAATCATAATTTGATTGGACATAAATATTTTAAAGATAGACTGCGGTATGCTTTAAAGAATTTTATTTTGCTAAACAAAGCAAAAGAACAGAAAATTCTTTCAATTTTCCTGTTTGGCCCATCTGGTATCGGAAAAACTGAGGTTGCAAGGCTAATTGCAAGTGGGCTTCAGAATGATTGTTATTTAGCCAAAATCAATTTCCAGAATTATAGTAGTCAAGATGCATTAAATAGTTTGATTGGGAGTCCAGCAGGTTATGTTGGCTGTAATCATGGGGAATTAAGTGAGAAAATCAAAAAGAGCAAAGTAGGCGTACTGCTTTGCGATGAATTTGAAAAGACTACTCGCCCAGTTTTATCTTTCTTTCTGGAGTTGCTGGAAGAAGGCCGTTTCACAGATTCCATGACAAGAGAGTATGACATGAATGGATATGTTATTATCTTTACTTCGAATCTTCTCAGCGAAGCAGAATATAAGAAAGCTATTCTTCCTGAGCTTCAAACACGTTTTGATTTAGTATGCGAATTTGAAGAACCTACAATGGCAGAGAAGACAGCCTTTTTGGATTTGCTATTGGAGAAAGCAAAAATTAAGTATTCTGAGCAATTTGCAGAGATCGAAATGACTAAAGATGAGAAAAAGCAGTTATATGCCTTTGAGTATTCGTCTATTTCGGCATTGAGGGATATCAAGCGAGTGTTTAACAACCGCCTAATGGATTTTTTTACAGAAAAAGGTGTTTTGCGATAATAAGTATTGATAGTTCACATACAATACAATGTCTCTCGACATTAAAAACACTACTATTTCGAAAAGGGAGAAAAATGTTCTGCAGCTACGAGGAGACTTGTAGCTGTTTTTTTGATTTAATTTAGGCATATTCTTATTCTTTTACTATATATAGATTCTTTTCATTGACTGCTTCCATATCTTGTGTTACACTTCACTTGTAATTGATTTTTGTGCGAATCCTTTTAGGGAGATACAGTCGGAAACGCCTGTATGCGACATCGGTTCCGCATTGCACACGCTGTTAAGTTTGTATGACCGTGCCAGCAGTATCACTTCGCCCTGTGGTGATATACCGCTGGTTTTTGTTTTAGAAAATTTAATCATCTCTTTTTAGAGCAGGAACGACAATGGTTCATAGGAATTTATGGACAACAGGAATATCAGAGAGTCATTCCTGCTTTTTTGCTGCCTGAAAACCGAAAGGTTTATAGGGATAGGACAACATTAACAAGGAAGAAAGGAAGGTGAAGAACGATTGCAGAAAGTAAGATGGCTGGATCAGGACTGTAACAAATGCGGCAGGCAGTTAAACAGCTGGGATGCCCGGTTATCGAAAACCCTGGCGTATAAATACCCGTGCTGCGAATCCTGTATCGCCGGGGAATATGACATGTCGGCGGAGAGGCTGCGAAACCGTATGGAAGACTATTTTGGGATGCGCCCATGCCAGGGGCTATAAGGAGGAATGAAATGAAAGAAAAGGAACATGAGGAATACAATGCTCTGACAAAACGGCTGCTGGAAGAAGGGTACTCGGCGGAGCATCATCCGGATTATGTGCGGGTTGATGTGCCCATGTGGCAGGAGAAAACCCTTGATAATTATGAAGGAGGGTTTACCTATGAACGCTGGTGGATCTTTGAACAGACTTTCAGGACGCCCTGCGGCCTGCAGTGCAAAGGGCTCCAGTGCCACAGCAACATGAGCTACATGGGGATTGAATGGACTTTTGAGAATGATATGGCTACCATCCACTGCCCTTATGAAAAGAA
>CAJUQB010000161.1 GCA_910588285.1 uncultured Lachnospiraceae bacterium | reverse complement strand
CATTCGATACTGTCATAGCGGCGGTCCGGGAACTGGAAAAAGAGATCAATACCCTGTAACAACTACATAACCATTTATTTGCCGGCTATTCTAAGATGCTTTAGGGTAGCCGGCTTTCTGTTTTCAAAAAGGAGGAATGTCACATTACGCAAAAGGAAGTCAATGCTGTTTTTGACGAGCAGGTGCGGCTTTGCGCCGACACGCTGCAACGGAAAACCAAAGAATACACCGGGGACGGTACGGACCGGCTGGGAGCTTTTAAGGCAGCGGCAGCTTTGCAGCACACCACGCCGGAACGTGCACTTGCCGGGATGCTGGCGAAGCATATCGTTTCCCTGTATGACATGTGCTTTGACGGTGATACGGATTACGATATAAGCACATGGGACGAAAAGATCACAGACAGCCTCAACTATCTGTTCTTACTGAAAGCCATTGTAAAGGAGGGACATACCAATCAACCGAATTGAAGTAAAGATTTTGAACTGTCAGGCGGTTGCCGAGGCCGAGAAAAACATGGTCTTTGCTGCCAGGCTTACCCAAAGGGGCCACCGGATCGCCACAATGGAGGATCTGATGGCCCTTTATGAGAAGTCATTCAGCGAGAATACCGTGGCGGCCATCAGTAGCCTCCCTCACCCCACGGTCCAAAAATTTGCGGTGATCACTGTGGCCGTTGTAGGGGCAAGCCGGCGCTTCCTGGCACAGATCACCAGGCACCAGAACGAAGTAAAGTTTATGAGCGCGTCGCTGCAATACAGTAACTACGCGGGACAGGCAGATTTCGCGGTACCCTATGAGATTTTAACCGCCCCGGCGGCGGTCCGGGAACTGTACTTAAAAAGCTGTCACGAGGGCATGGACTGTTACGAAAAGCTGTGCAGCGCGGGAATCGGCCATGACGCGGCGGGCTATGCCACACCCCAGGGCCTTCGGAATGTGCTGATTATCAGCGCTACACCCTATCAGTGGAAACACATCATCAGCCAGCGGGTATGCCGGCGCAATACGGACGAAACCCGGATCGTGCTCTTGAAAATCTGGGAGGAACTTTATGCGCTCAGCCCGGCTTTGTTCTCCCCTTCCCAGACCGGACCGTTCTGCCAGATGGACAAATGTCTGGAGGGAAAAATGACCTGTGGGCAGAAACTGGCGGCAACTATGACACCGGAGGATATTTTAAGAAACGACTACCCGGTACTTTTGGAAGGAGGCGGTGCATGAAAATCAAATTGATTGACTTTGGAGTGCCGGAGAGCCGCCGCCCTTTCCGTCCACACGGGAATGACGCCGGCGCGGATGTGTATATGCCCTATGACTGCACCTTGCAGCCGGGAGAAATCGCAAAGGTTCCTCTTGGGTTTGGGATTGAGATTCCGGACGGGTACGCTGGCTTCGTATTTCCACGCACCAGCATGGCGGTAAAAGGGCTGGTCTGTGAGCTGCCGCCGGTGGATTCCGGCTACCGTGGGGAAGTCCATGCCATTATCAGTAATGTAAGCAGCAAACCGCAGGAACTTTCCAAAGGAACGCGGATAGGCCAGCTTGTAATCACTCCTGTTGTGATTGCAGATTTTGTAACGGATTTGGGCGCGGAGCGCGGAACCGGAGGCTTTGGGAGTACCGGGGTATAAATCAGGATAAATATAGAGTGTTTCCAGACTTAATTTAGGACAGTATGGGAAATAATAAGAAGAAAGCGGTCATTTTCCGTGACCGCTTTACTTCTTGCTGTTCAATTCTTTCATAATGCCGAGGATATATGTCATTGATTTGGAATCCAGTTTCTTTGCCTCTGCAATAAATTCCTGCAAGGTTTCTGGATAAAGGTTTTCTTCGTCAAAGAATTCCTTCGGCGTTACGCCGAGATATTCGCAGATATAAAAGAAGGACTGCATGGCAGGAAGTGATTTTTTGTTTTCGATGTTATTGATGTAGTTGTTCGCTTGCCCCAACGACAATGACATGTCGCGTGCAGATACGCCCTTTTGTAATCTCAGCTTTGCCAGCCGTTCCGGGACGAATTCTTCATACATCACCCTCACCTCCCATTCTATAATAGATTGTACCTCACACGGACGCATTATTCACAAATTAAAAAAGGGTGTTTGCGTTGACTTGAAAAAATAAATCTATTATAATGATGAGAGATACAAAAACAAATCTATTATTCGGAGGAACCTGATGGAAGGAAAGACTTGCTGTGTCACAGGGCACAGAGATATACCTGCTGAAGAAATGGCCCCTGTAAAGGAGGCTCTGCGCCGGGAAATAAAAAAAGCAGTGAACGATGGCTTTACTGTCTTTCTCTCCGGCTTTGCGGATGGCGTGGATCAATACTTTGCGGAGATGATTCTGGAGCTGCAGAATAAAAATCCAGATTTGAAGTTGATCGCGGTGCTTCCATACCAGAAACGGAAGGACAGCCTGTGCCAGAAGGAACATACAAACGCCCTGCTGGATGCCTGTGCAGAGGTTATCATAATTCAGGAAGAATACAGGCCCAACGTCTATTCCAAACGCAACCGCTACATGGTGGAACATGCAGACCGTGTAATCGCGGTATATGACGGACGGGAAAAAGGCGGTACAGTTAAGACCATCCGTTATGCGCACCAATTTCGGAAGGAACTGCGGGAAATACCCGTAGGGTTAATCTTGGACAAAAACAGGACAAATCTTGGACAAAACCGGATATGAAAATGTGGAGATACAGGCTGCTCTGTGGTATAATAAATTTTCAACCATAAAGGCCAGTGACAAATTCGGTTGGACTTACAGATAATGATAGATAACCTTTTGTGGAAATGGGAAACCACAGTTTGAAAGGAGTATTTGCATGAAACATATATGTATGCTTATATCGGTGGCCGACATTAACGCCGCAAGAAAATTTTATGAGGATTTGTTTGGATTAGAGGTGTTCCAGGATTATGGCAGAAACATTGCTTTTACCTGCGGCCTGGCATTGCAGCAGGATTTTGACTGGCTTGTAGATCTTCCAAAAGAAAAGGTATTAAAGAAATCCAACAATGCGGAAATCGTCTTTGAGGAACAGGACTTTGACGGTTTTTTGAATAAGTTGAAAGAATACCCGGATATTGAATATCTGGGAGAAGTGATCGAGCATAGCTGGGGCCAGCGGGTGATCCGGTTTTACGATTTGGACGGACACATCATTGAGGTTGGCGAGGATATGAAAATAGTGATAAAGCGTTTTCTTGATTCCGGCATGACAATGGAAGAAGTCTCTGTGAAAATGGATTCTTCTATTGAGGATTTGACAAAACTTCTAACCAGCTAATACATGATGGATGAATAAACAAATCGGGATTTGCGAGGAAAAATGAGAAATGATTAAATGGATACGAATTGGGGGAAACCAATACTTGGGCTTTTGGATATTAGGACTTATTCTGTTTGCATTGCAGGAAGTCCCCTATATGGTCATGCCTCTATTTGATTTTGAGAACAATCCTATTATGAATATGCAAGAATCGTCGGTGATTTTGGGGATTTTGGAAAAGATACTGGGTTCCTTGTGCATTGCCGTAATGATTTTTGTAGTTCAAGAAAATGCATCTTTATTTAGCGTTGGAAATGGAATTTCTAAGGTCGGGTTTATTTCTGCAATAGTCATACTGTTGCTTAATTTCTTTGGTTGGGGACTCTATTTCAATGGTTATCAGTCATTGGGAGTAATGATGTTCTTTATTGTTGTACTACCGCCACTGTATTATGTTTGCATTGGTCTATGGCGAGAAAATTGGATATTACTTGTCACAGGTGGAATATTCGAGATAGTGCATTTTGTACATGTATATGGAAATTTGAGGATGTAGCTTAAATTCCAGTTTATAGAATTGAACAAATCGAAATCTTATTGGAGGTGAGATAATGAAGATAGAGATAGGAAAAGATTTCCCACAGTATTTTAAGCCATCATATCCAGAAGAATTTGAATTATTTTCACATTTTGAAACAACAAAAGAGATACTTAGAAGGATAAGAACTTATGAAAATGCCGAAAGAAAATATTGACACAAGTATGTTTGCTCCATGTGGAATGAATTGTCTTGTTTGTTATAAACATTGCTGCCACAAAAAACCATGTGCAGGTTGCTTAAATGGTGATAAGGGAAAACCAGAACATTGCCGTAAGTGCAAAATAAAAGATTGTATCAAAATCAAGGGATTATCTTATTGTTTTGAATGTTCAGATTACCCCTGCAAACTGATCAGAAACCTTGAAAAAAGTTATAACAAGCGGTATCAGGCAAGCCTTATGGAAAACAGCGAAGCTGTCCGTCAACATGGTTTGGAAATATTTATGAAAGAACAGAAAGAGAAATATACCTGCCAAAAATGTGGCGGAATCATTTCTATTCACGATAGAGAATGTAGTGAGTGTCAAAAAAAAGGGTTAGATAAACTGCAATTTGTTGGCGAGTTACTATTAACTAAAATTATTGAATAGTCTATTGTGAGGTGAACAAATGAAGTTAAAAATTATAGGAAGTGGAGGAATGTTCCAAATTCCAAATCCATTTTGTAAATGTCCTCTTTGTGAGGAAGCAAGGATAAAAAGAGGACGCTATGAAAGATTAGGGCCGAGCCTTTATATTGAGGACATTAAAATGCTTATTGATACGCCAGAGGACATTGGGGTTGCCTGCGATAGACAAGGCATTTCTGAGATTAAATATTTGTCTATCTCTCATAAAGACCCAGACCATACAAGAGGTATGCGTATCGTAGAACCTTTAGGATATGATTGTATTGCAGATAAGGGAACACCTATACAATTTATTGCTTTGCCCGAAGTTATAGACGATATTAACGCATGGAATGGAGATGGTTTACATTACTATGAGGAAGTTTTGGGCTGTATTTCACTTTGTAAAACGGATTTCATTAAAATAGGAGAAATAGACATACACTTAATAAACAATAAAACACATCGGGGCAATATGACATTTTATGTTATATCCGATAAGAACAGAAAAGTCATTTATGCTTGTTGCGATGTAAAGCCTTTTATTCCTAATGAATTATATTTTAATGCAGACCTTTTAATAGTTGGCCTTGTTTCTGATGATGGCATACTTAAAGATGGAACAGCTCTTGAAAATGCACCTTTTAGAGATGATATGTTCACAATAGATGAGATTATGGAACTGAAAAATAAATATAGGATAAAGCGTATAATAGTTACCCATATAGATGAATACTGGGGAAAATCTTATGCTTATTATCAGAAAATCGAAAAATCCTTAGATGGAATATCTTTTGCATATGATGGAATGGAGATTATCTTATAGAGTTTGAAAGGACAAATTCCTGTTTGTCAAGTTGTTTCAAAACTTTCTTAACCCCTTTAGTTAAGAGACATCGTTTGCAATAACTCCATGGAAGTTTTGTAATCAGGTAATGGCTAATACCTCGTGGGCGAATACCCCCCCTTGGAAGATGTGGAGGAAACTAAATGAAAAATGGAAGGATATTTGCTCCTTTATCAACATCAATCATTATAATTATTTTATTACAGATTGCTTTAGGAGTTGGAAATGGCATATTTTCCAGAATGATTCCAGATTCAAAATTTGCCGGTCAAATGCTTACCATGTGCCTTATGCTTTTACTTACAGTGGTATTGGTATTTTATGTGGTCGTTTTCAAACAAAAAATATCCTTTTTTCCGGTCAAGTTTTCAAAAGGATATATTATTGCTACTTGCCTTGTCGGTATACTTTATATAACGGCACCAGCCAATTACATAGACGGTTTTCCGGCTATCATGGTTCTAATTTACAGCAGTATCGTTACGCCAATTTATGAAGAACTTCTTTTTCGTGGAATAATTTGGAGCTTATTTGAAGAGTCAACAAGTAACCTGGTTACAGTATTCGCTTGGAATGTAGTGTTGTTTACGATATGGCATATTGGATATATGGTTCCTAATATTCTTTCAGGAAATTGGAACGCTGTTATTTGGAAACTGGCGGCAGGCTTAGGATATGGTGTTGTTTTGAGTCTGCTGCGTTTGAAAACAAAAACCTGCTATGCTACCGTTTTGGCGCACGGTGTTTTAAACCTGTTTATGATTTAAGCCAAAAACCAGAATTTTATTGGAGGTGAGATAATGAAGATAGAGATAGGAAAAGATTTCCCGCAGTATTTTAAGCCATCATATCCAGAAGAATTTGAATTATTTTCACATTTTGAAACAACAGCAGGCATACCAACCGTTTTATTTGCAATTACTACATGGAAAGAAAATGGGAAACCGAATGTTTGCTTTCACTCCTGGAGCTGCTTTCATGGAGATAAGACAGCCTTCTTTGCTGTTATGACCGCTATGGTTATCGGACAGGTACAGCATATTTCTGTTGATGAAAAATATGCACAGGGATATAAACAACGATATGGTAAGGAAGGCTTTATGATGTTGATACCAGCTCCGCAAGACCTTGTCACGGGCGAGCCAAATCAATCTGCGATTGCCACAGTAAATATCGAAAAATATGACTGATAACTTCCTAACTTTTAGAAGGACAAGAACTTATGAAAATGCCGAAAGAAAATATTGACACAAGTATGTTTGCTCCATGTGGAATGAATTGTCTTGTTTGCTATAAAAATTGGGTAATTCAGCGCAAGAGAAGGCAAAAAGTTTGAATGAGGGGGAAGGATTTAATGAGGAAATTTAGTCGAGAAGCCGAACAGATAATGATTGAACGCTTTGGTAAAGATGCAATTATAGCACTGGCAACAACAGAAAATGGAACGCCTTATGTGCGATATGTAAATGCCTATTACGAAGATGGTGCATTTTATATCATTACCCATGCCCTCTCAAATAAAATGAAACATATAAAAGATAACTCTGTTGTTGCAATCGCCGGCGAATGGTTTACAGCGCACGGAAAAGGTGTTAGCCTGGGTTATTTCAGAAAAAAAGAGAATTGTGTGATTGCTGAAAAGCTGAAAAAGGTCTTTGCAGAATGGATCGATAACGGCCATACTGATTTTGACGATGAAAACACTATCATTCTGCGTGTGGAATTAACAGATGGCCTGTTGCTCTCGCATGGTACAAGATATGAGTTTTAAGTTTTCAAATTTTCTATTTTGCTATGTCGAGTATTATCAGAGCTTGTCTTGAATATTGTAGGCAGGCTGTTTAAGGAGGTTCTATGAAAGGATTTAACCGACCAAATCAATTATTTGCCCTTTGTGGTTTGAATTGCGGGCTTTGCCCCATGTTTTTGAATAAAAACTGCCCCGGTTGCGGTGGCGGTGAAGGAAATCAGTCGTGTAAAATTGCAAGGTGCAGTATGGAACATGGCGGCGTTGAATATTGTTTCCATTGCAGCGAATACCCTTGCGAAAAATACGGTCATATTGACGATTTTGATTCCTTTATAACACATCGAAATCGAAAATCCGATATG
>CAJUQB010000160.1:1872-7516 GCA_910588285.1 uncultured Lachnospiraceae bacterium | reverse complement strand
CATTTGTAAGCTGTGCCGTTGTCATGACATAGCCATAATCAGAAAATATTTTGCTTAGGATTCTTATATCATTTTGTGTTAGCATGATTTCACCTCTGCACTAAAATACACATAAATTTTTTATCGCTTGTGTGATTTACTACATTATATCTATTCAACGCAAAAAAATCAAGCGAATCAAATCGAACAGCGAGTTCCGGTCCAAGGGAGAGCCCATTACGGATTTGTTTGAGGATTTGGCAGCAGAGCAAAAGGCCCGCACCACCTACGACAACATCCTCCGGCTGGTAAAGGATCCGGAGGTCTGCGATCCCATCCGTTTCCTCCGGGAACGCGAAATCGTACACTTCCAGCGGTTCGGCGAAAGCCTCCGGCTGGTGCAGGAGGAGCTGGTTCCCAAGAACTTCTATGCCTTCAACCCGGAATTTGATGTTCCCCAGAGAGGCTGCTGTAAGTAAAAACCCCCGCTGCAGGCAATTGCTTGCCTCGCTGCCCGCGGGACTAAAAGAGGTGGGCTGCCATACGCCGCCCACCTTGTTTACAGGGTAAAAAATTGTGTTGCCTCGTTGAGCTCATCTGCCAGCTCCTTCAGGCCCTTTGCCTCTTCCGCCAGCAAATTAATGGTGGCATTCAGCTCCTCCATAGAAGCTGTGGTTTCCTGTGTAGACGCCGCATTCTGCTCCGAGATTTCGGATAAATTATTAATGATGCCGACCACACTGCTTCTGGATGCATCGCACTCCTTGGCCTGCCCGTTTACAAGCTCCGTGTTCTCCCTGGCAGAAACAATGCCGCTGTTTACATTTCCGAACTGTGTTTTTGTCGTATCAAGCTTCTCCTGCTGCTCACGAAGGCTCGCCTTTACCTCTGCCATCATTTCCATAGAATTCCTGGAATCCTCAGCCAGCCGCATAATAATCTGTGTGATCCGCTGTGCAGAGCTGTTAGATTCCTCCGAAAGCTTCTGAATCTCCAGGGCAACCACCGCAAAGCCCTTTCCTGCCTCTCCGGCTCTGGCCGCTTCTATGGAGGCATTCAGGGACAGCAGATTGGTCTGCTCTGCAACGCTTGTAATCATTTCCACTGCCTCTGCAATCCGTTTTACGGATTCGTCTGTAGCCTCCACATTCTCTGCCACTGCCTGAATTGCAATTGTTGTCTTATCATTGCTGTTGCTCAGCTCCTGAATGATTCTGGCCGCCGCGTTCCCCTCATCCTGCATGAGCTCCGAGGTACTGTCCAGATTTTCAATGCTGGACACAATGCTTTCGATGGCCTGTCCCATATCCTTTACACGCATGGTTGCATCCTCGATCTCCTCTGCCTGGGAGACTGCTCCCTTGGAAATCTCGTCTACTGCCCGGGTGATCTCGTCCGCATTCTGGCTGGTCTGAACTGCCATGGACTCCAGCTCATCACCGGAATTTAAAACACTCCGGGACGAGTTCTGAATCCCTGTAGCAATCCTGCGCAGCACCTGTATACACTCCACCACGCCGCGGCCCATATCGCCGATTTCATCGTTGCGCTGCAAAATACTGTTGTCAATATTGTAGGCCAGATTGCCCTGGGCCAGATTCTCCACTGCATTCTGCGCCCCCTTAATTGCCCTTACAATCGCAAATGAGCTCAATGCCACTGCCAGTATAGCCACAATCATTACGATCACTGCCGCACCAATTACAAGCAGGATCCGGGATGTGATATATTTGTCAATCTCCTTACTCGGCGTCCCCGCAAACACCATTCCGACAATGCGACCATCGGGATTCTCCAACGGAATATAATATGCATAATAATTCTGGTCATTAATTGTCAGTGCTGTGGAGGAATACTCATTTCCGGCCATCACCTGGTCCACCACCTCTGCAGATGCCTGCGTCCCGACAATCCGTTCCCCTGTTGAAATATCCTTCAGAGAGGTTGCCCTTCTGGTATCACCGAAAAACAAGGTAACATCCGAAGCGAGCCCCTCCGTAAGGGCATCGATCCCAGCCTCATTCCGGGTAATATTATAATCGCCCTTTAACAGCTCATTGTTCTCATTTAATGTATAGTCTCCTTCATTTATATTGCTGTATGCCCCCTTCACGGCAATGCAGGTAGCCTTTACCCGTTCCAGCGCTTCGTCCCGCAGACCGCTGCGCAGGCTCGAAGACGCTACCACCACACAAACTGCCCCCAGAATGACCAACGGAAGAATTGCCATCATCAGCAGCTTCACTACAATACTTTTAAAAGGATTTCCCTTGCTCTCCACGTTCCCTACCTCCACATTCTGTTATTATAAAAAGCCATTTGATCCCATAAGAGGCTTCCGGCAAAAAAACCATTCCGCCGGAAGCCCCAAAATGTCCATTCTGATTCCTGTTACACAAAAAATCTTTACTTTAAGACAAAAACCTCCACTTCGTCCTGCATTCCGTCTGCAATATGGCGCAGCTCCCCGGAATTCTCGACGATGCGGGACATATGCTCTCCCATCTCCGACATGGAAGCAGATACCTCCTCTGTTCCTGCCGCATTCTCCTCTGCAATAGCAGTCAGGTTCTGTACGCTATCCACAACCTCTGTCCTGGTTGCGTCGACCTTTTCCATTTTGCCCACAATGCTTTGGATACCCTCCAGCGTCCGCTCAACACCGCCATGCATCTCTGCAAACTGGCCTCTTGTCTTTCCAACATTTTCATTCTGGTCAGCCATAACCGTCTTCACTTCATCCATCGTCTGGACAGCCTTTTCCGAATCCTCCATCAGATGTGCGATAATCTCTCCGATCTGCTTGGCCGACTCGTTGGATTCCTCCGCCAGCTTCTGAATCTGGCCTGCCACCACCGCAAATCCGCGTCCCTGCTCGCCTGCTCTGGCTGCCTCGATGGAGGCATTCAGAGACAGCAGGTTCGTCTGCTCTGCAATAGATGTGATCAATGCCGTAGCCTCTTTGATCTTGATGGCTGATTCATTGGTGGTATTGGTCTGCTCATAGATCAGGTCAATGGCTTCCTGGGCCTTCTTATTCACCTTATCCATTGCATTCAGGGTTGTAGCAGCCACCTCGCTGGCCGTGTACATGGCCTTTGCTGTATTATGTAATTCTTCCATCTCTATATTGTTCTCCTCAATCATGCTTCCCATGAGAACAATATTCTCCATCACGTTCTGGGTCTCCTGGGCCTGGGCTGTCGCGCTGTGGGCCATCTCCTGCACAGACTGCTCTACCTGCTTCACTGCCCGGAAAATCTGGTCTGCATTCTCGTTCAGCAGATGAGAGGTCTGCAGCACCGTAGTGCTGTGGCCCTCAATCCGCCCGATCACTCCGCTCAGATGCCCCCGCAGGGTATCCACTGCCCGGCTGATGGCGCCGGTCTCATCCTTCTTGGCACTCAGCCTGGCCTGGCTGTTATCCTCTCTGAAATCCAGCCCCGCAAACTTCATGGCAATCTCCGCAATATGCTTCAGGGGCCTGACAATGATATCACAGATAAAGAACACAATCACCATGCAGACAATCATTACAATGCCACCCCAAAATATGGAGATCAAAACAATCTCATCGGAGGATTTCATATTCTCGTTGGAGGATTTCAGCGCAGTATTCTCATCGGCAGTTATCACAAAAATATAGGAGCCGTCCTCTGTCACACTGTATGCAGCATACTTCTGCGCTCCATGGTAATCATATCGGATGGAGGCAACCTCCCTTGGAATATTGCCCTTCTGTATCTCTGCCACTGCGGCTTTTACCGCCTCATTCTCCACCGGCGTTCCGATCTTATCCGCCGTCGGGTGGTAGCACATCACGCCGTCCCGGTCCACAATATAGGCATAGGAGCCCTCCATATCCATAATATCCAGGCCGCCCACCATCTCTTCCCAGAAGGTCACGTCCGCCTGTCCGCCTTCCTTCTGCAGATCTGCAATCCGGATATTCATGTTCTTCTGATAGGAAGCTGCCATATCCTCCATATAGCAGATCACCATATCCTTAAACTGCTCCCTTGACAGGGAACCGAAAATAATAATCTGTGTGATACTTACAGTTACAATGGCCAGCATTGCTATGAAAATAACCCTGACCCGGATGGAGCCAAGGGCGGATATCCCTAATTGTGCCTGTTCGTTACGATTCCCTCTGTTGCTGTATGCCTGTGTTGAATTTCCCTGTGCCATAAGCTGTTCTCCCCTGCATCTTCGTATATTTTGTTATTCATGACGCACTTTTACACCATCATTTACTCTTATCTCTTATGTATAAGCTTCTTATAAATATATAGTAATGCGATCCTTTATAATTTTATCATTTTTATATTGTGTGTCAATACTTTTTTCCATATATTTGGAACGATTCTAGCTCTCTCCCTTACGAATATCCTCTTCCTGAGAAGGCAGCCTGCCCATATAACGCTTATACACCCTGGTAAAATAAGAAAGATTGGTAAATCCGCTGCACTGGGCGCTCTCACTGACATTAAAATGCCCAGAAATCAGAAGATGCCTGGCATGGCTTGTCCGGATTGCATTGAGATAATCCATGACTGTGCGGCCTGTGACCTCCTTGAAGCCGCGGCAAAAATAATATTTGCTAAAGCCCACTGCCTCACTGATCTGATCCACGGTCAGTTCTTCTGTGAAATGCTCCTGCAGATATCGGATCGCATGCTTCACCATGAGGATCCGCCGGCTCTGGGCCACTGTGGCCTCCCGGGGACTGTCCTGGTAATGACGGCTTGCATAAACCCCCAGCTCAATCAGACAGGCCCTGACTGCTGCATGATACAAGGGCTTCTGCTCTTTAAGCTCCTTCCGCAGCTGCTCAAGGCAGTCTCTCATCGCCTGATCCCGGATGCAGAGCTTCAGAAAGAGATCTGCTGCCAGAATCCCCTGGCTCTCCAGAAAATCGCGATCCACAATCAGGCAGTCGTATTCGCAGACCGGCGTCACCGCCCGGACACTGTGAAGGCTCCCATTGTTGATCCAGGCCACATCCCCGGCCCGGCACTCCGCCTTCCGAATATCGGAAACCACCTCTCCTCTCCCTTCTGTAAAATATAAAATCTCCGGACTGTCCTGCCAGTGCACCATAAAATCCATGTCCGAGGTAATCCGGTCATGGTGGAAAATCAAGGGCAGCTGCGCATCCGGGAAAAAAAGATTTTCATAAAAGGATTCCTGCACCATTTCTTACACACTCCCTTTCCGGTACAGCGATATCAACAAAAAGCAATATTGTGTTAATTAGAGGCAATTCTATGGCTTTCTTTCTATGCATTTTATTCTATAATAGAAATACAGAACAGAAATACAGTTCCATCATTTGCACAACAACATTTTTATAATTAGGAGGCTTTTCTATGTACAACTTTTCCATCGGCGTTATGCTGGAATCATTTCGCACAGATAGAACCACTGCTCTGAAACAGGCTGTCTCCATCGGCGCATCCGGAATCCAGGTCTATGCCACCCAGGGGGAGCTGGCCCCCGAGGCACTGACCGGTCAGAAACGGAAGGATTTCCTTCACATGGTCAAGGAGCACGGTCTTAAGATCTCTGCCCTCTGCGGCGATCTGGGACAGCCCTTTGTCAATCCGGACAAGAATCCTGCTCTCGTGGAGCGCTCCAAGCGGATCCTGGATCTGGCCAAGGA
>CAJUQB010000160.1:0-1857 GCA_910588285.1 uncultured Lachnospiraceae bacterium | reverse complement strand
CGGCGTTATTCCCGAGGATCCCGGCCATGAACGGTACAAGATCCTGCAGGAGGCCTGTTTTTCCCTGGCCCAGTACGCAGATTCCCTGAACGCCCATTTTGCCATTGAAACCGGCCCGGAGACTGCCGCCGTTCTGAAGGGCTTCCTGGACAGCCTCCACTCCACCGGCGTTGCTGTCAATCTGGATCCCGCCAACCTGGTCATGGTAACAGGCGACGATCCGGTACAGGCTGTCTACACCTTGAAGGATTACATCGTCCACACCCATGCCAAGGACGGCCGGCGCAATTACTACCGCTCCCCGGAGGCTGTCTATGGGCTTGTTGAGGATGAGATGCTGCAGAGCCCCTCCTTCACGGAGCTGCCCCTGGGAGAAGGCAGCGTGCCCTTCCCGGAATATCTGAAGGCACTGGATGCCATCGGCTACCACGGCTTTCTCACCATTGAACGGGAGGTGGGAGCGGATCCCGAGGGAGACATCCGCAAAGCCGCAGACTTCCTGAATGCGTTGATCCGCTAAGGACTCCCACAAAGCCCCTGTATGCTGTGAGTTCCCCCTCTGTCGGGCAGCTCACAGCATACAGGCAGCAAACACTGCCCTTAAACATCTGCATGAAATAACAAAATAAATAACATAGAAAGAAGGAACTCAAATGAATAAAAAACTCAAAATCGCCATCATCGGAACCGGCTCGATTGCCGAAAACCACATTCATGCATACCAAAAAAATCCCCAGGCCGAGCTCTATGCCTTCTGTGATATCTCCGAGAAGCGGCTGCAGAAAATGGGTGAAAAATACGGTGTCACACGGCTCTACACCGACAAGGATGCCATGCTTGCAGAGCTTCCCGAGATTGATGCGGTCAGCGTCTGCACCTGGAACAGCGCCCATGCCCCCTGCACCATTGCCGCGCTAAAAGCCGGCAAGCATGTGCTCTGCGAAAAGCCCATGGCCACCTCTGCCCCGGAAGCAAGGGAAATGCTGGCTGCCGCCAGGGAAGCCGGCAAGCTTCTGATGGTGGGCTTTGTCCGCCGCTATGGCAATGACTGCCATATTTTGAAGGAATTCGTAAACCAGGGATATTTCGGCAACATCTACTACTCCAAGGCCACCTACCTGCGCCGCAATGGCTCTCCCGGCGGCTGGTTTGGCATGAAGGAATTCTCTGCCGGCGGCCCGCTGATTGACCTTGGCGTCCATGTCATCGATCTGACCCGCTACATCATGGGCAATCCCAGGCCCGTGTCGGTCTATGGCGCCACCTTCCACAAGCTGGGGGACCGGCGGGAGCTGAAGGACCGGAAGGCATATACTGCCGCCTCCGCCACCGGGAAGGAGCCCTTTGACGTGGAGGATCTTGCCACGGCAATGATCCGCTATGACAATGGCTCCCTGGTATCCGTGGAGGCCTCCTTCTCCCTGAACCTGAAGCAGGACGAGGGCACAATCCAATTCTTCGGCACCAAGGCCGGAGCCAGGCTGAACCCGGAGCTGGAGCTGTACACAGAGACCAACGGCTACATGGCTGACGTCAATCTCTGTGTCCCCACTGCCCTAAGCTTTGACGGGCTGTTTGAAAATGAGATCAACCACTATGTGGACTGCATCCAACATAATATCCCATGTGTCTCCCCTGCCGAGGACGGGGTCACCCTGATGGAGATTCTGGATGCAATCTACGAATCTGCACGTACCGGACATGAGGTTGTGATCAATTCTTACACCCCATGAATCTGATCCAGGATCAGGGGATCCCGAATGACGCCGGAGGTTTTCAGGGCCTGCCGGGCTGTCTGCATGAACTAGTATAAGTGATTTTAAATACCTTTATGATTCAACAGCAGCATCTGGCTTT
>CAJUQB010000159.1 GCA_910588285.1 uncultured Lachnospiraceae bacterium | reverse complement strand
ATACTGTCCAGCAGTGGCTTTCTGGGATGGTGACGGTAAAGCCGTAAAAGGAAAAAGTGTATCCCTTGTGGGGAAAAGAAAGCTATTATTAAAAAGTCAGGGCCAGTATTAGCATCACCGCATGAACTGGATTGCAAAGATGGGAAACAGCGGACAAAGTTTTTCATGAGAAAACGGTTCGCTGTTTTTTCTGTCTGAAAAATAATCTTTCATCTTCTATATCTGGAATTGTCTGACCATTTTTGGGGGATGGTAAAGAATGGATGAAATTGGACATAAGATGGAGAAATATTCTGATTGTGGAAGATAAGAAAATCTATATGGAGGCGTTGCATGAAATTATATCTGGAATAAGGCGTGATATCAAGGTTTACATGGCTTATGATGTGGAAACGGCATATTGAAAAACCATTCCATATCGAACAGGTGAAAGCGATGCAGCCGGTACGCAATTACAGTTACAGTTCACGGCCTAACCGGCCGCGAACTGTAACGATTCGGGGCGATATTCCGAATTTTGCTACGCAAAAATCGCCCCTCACTCCTGAATCATGTTCTCACGGAATGTGCAGCTAGTGCGCATTCCTGACCCGTGAATTGTAACCAATTACAAATAAGCGGGACACCTGTGATGAACTCTGGAATTGAAAAAACAACCGTATTTGTGTATAATTATACTATAAAAACGGAAAGCAGAAGGAGGGGAAAATGATGGGGATCAAAAAATGTATAACCGTATGGAGTATTTGTTTTGTAGTATGCCTGTATACTGGATGCAGTTTAGATGCGAAAATATTCCATGGCGCTGGGTATAAAACGGTAAGCGGGGGTGTATTGGGGCAGATCGAGGTCAGCAGGCTACAAGGTCTGAAGCGGCCGGAAACAGCTGCTATGGAATCGGAAAGGCCATCTGTGGAGCCCGTGTATTTTCACGGGAGTGAAGAGGAGATCAGGGAACAGAAATTGTTAATGGCTTGTGATAATCCCTATAGAAAAGCAGCAGATGATTATTTTGAAGGGTTTTTGGGAGTTGGGGGGCCTAATAATTATTGTGAGCTTTTTGAGACAGATATCAAGTATTATACGGAAGATGAGTTTCAAGATTTTTCAGACAGGCTTTTAAAGCTGGCTAAAAACGAGATATATGCCCGCCATGGAAGGATGTTTCTGGATGAGATGCTGTATGAATATTTTTTGACCCGCATGTGGTATGAGCCAACCTATACCCCGGAAGAATTTGACGACAGCTGCCTGAATGACTGCGAACGGGCCAACCTGGAGCTGCTGGCCAGATTAGAGAATCAGAGAAACAGCGCGAAAGCATCAAACACACAGAAACCATCGGTAGAGCCAGTGTATTTTCGCGGAAATTGCGAGGAGGTTCTGGCACAGAAAATGATGCTTGTAAAAAATAATCCCTATTGGGAGGCAACCCGGGATTTTGTTGAGCATGTGAAGGGAACGCCAGAGATAGATATCCATGACTACCTGTTTAGAACCAATGAGGTATATTACGCCAGGAAGGATTTTGTGAATTGCCCGGAAGTGATTTTAAAGCTGGCAAAGAATGAAATATATGCGCGCCACGGAAGAATGTTTTTGGATGAAGATCTGTATGAATACTTTTTGAGCCGTGTATGGTATGAGCCAATCTATGTGCCGGAGGAATTTGACGACAGCCGCCTGAATGACTGCGAACGTGCAAATTTAGAGCTGCTTCTGGAATTGGGAGCATAGGAATTACAAAAATATGCCCTGCAGCTCTACCAGACTGTTCATCCGGAGGATACAAAAACCAGGATGTGTTGAGAGCGTATTTGGCAGAAGGGGAAAAGGAAGTTTTGAGCATCATGATGGCATTATTTGACCAACAGAGGGAAGTAGAGCAGTTTGGATATGATTGAAATGCAATTGTCAAACCAGCCGAACCAGAAGCAGCGCAGGTTCATATCTCCAGAAAGGGATGATAAAAGTATGAAGAGACTAGCAGTTATGATACTTACTTGTATTACCATGACAATTTTATGTGCATGTGGAAAGAATGAAATTATTTCAGAGGAAAAGAGCATTACGGAGGTAGGTGGGGCTGGTAAGGTCATCAAGGATTCTATAAAGGATCTGGAGGGGAGTAGTAAGGAAAAAGAGGCGGATGAGGAGCAAAATACTATTGCAGATGACAATAAACAAGACGACATTCATGAAGATTTGGGAGGTGAGATTCTAAGTGAGCCAGATTGGAAGACTGCGTATCTTTCTTATTTGGATATAATGGAGGCAGCCAGCAATTATACTTATAGCCTAATTTATGTGGATGAAGATGATATTCCAGAGCTGCTGATGGATAGCGGATTCGAG
Source organism: uncultured Lachnospiraceae bacterium (assembly GCA_910588285.1). GTDB lineage: Bacteria > Bacillota > Clostridia > Lachnospirales > Lachnospiraceae > 14-2. Next base: position 5,193 of record CAJUQB010000159.1, on the reverse strand, counting down.
GCAGGTGGGTGCAAGATTTTAACATTTCATGACGGTGTCGTAGATGAATGGCAGTCATCACGTTTAAATGTTACGTACATTGAGAAGGGGAATCTCATTTGCAATTCAGATGGGCTCATGGGATGTTATTATGATTACATATTTACCATTCGGGATGGAAAATGGTGTCCGGTTGAAGGTGGAGAATGGGGGTATGAGTGGCCAGCTGAAGAAATGATATATACATATAAATGGAATGGGACTGAAGTTAGCGAAGATGAATACAAGACGTAGCTGAATGAAGTGTATCCACAGGAACGGCAAAGGCGTCCAGAAAAATATTATATCCTTAAGGAAATGCTTTCCATTTTAAAAACAGGTGATGTCACCTCGGCAGGGCATCGTTATGAATTGATGGTGGAAGACCTGACATGGGAAGAAGCGGCGGCTTTATGCAGGGAAAAGGGGGGCTATCTTGCTACAATTACTTCTTGGGAAGAAATGGAACGGATTCAGGATCAGATCATTTCGGAAAAAAAGTCAAATATTACATTTTTTGTAGGGGCAAACAATAAAGATGAAGAAAATAGTTTTGGCTATCATTGGATTGAATCAGAGAGCCAGATTGTTTATTATAGTATGCTGAGTTTTTACAAGGCGCTGTTTGAAAATTTTTGGCTTGAAGGAGAGCCGAGTTACACAGGACTAACAGAAAGTGGCGTAGAGGTTGATGAGGATTATGTGGTTCTTTTTTACCGAAAATCAGATGACAGATGTTATTTAAATGATGTGCCGGATGATATTTTATCTGCCGCACCTTCTTATTCAGGAAGAGTGGGGTATATATGTGAATATGAAAACTGAGATAGAAAAAATTAGGGAAATGCTGTGATTTTTAATTCAGATGAAAGGGGAATATCTCGAACAGCAAGATGCCTATTCCATTGTAAACGAGTGGCATCGAGTAAGTCTACATGAATTGTTATCATGATATTAAGGACAGGGGGAACCTATTGCATTGGGATTTCCCAGAATGGGGGTATTTATGGCAAGCGAGTCAGGAGAATGGATCATGCATGGCGTGGATTGGGATGCACCGGGATGCATCCATACAGCAGGCGAGGCAATGGAATATATTCATAAAATAGGATTCCTGCCATTATTTAGAAATGACATTCCAGGGTTTTCTTTAGAGGAACATACGGCGTCAAATGATTGGTGGAGCGGGGAGCCGAAGACAGACCCGTGGATTTGGAGGGAGGCCATAGCCAGAACCGGAGAAATCGCCTATGGCAAGTTTTTTGACAAAAAAGCCGGTTTCATTTCCAGGGAATGGTTTCCCTATTTTGCAAATTACCGGAGAGACGGGTATGATTTCGATGCAAGATGGGAGGATGGGCTGGCCTCTGTAAGGCATAAGCGGATCATGGATCTTTTTGAGGACCAGGAGCAGCTATATTCTTATGAGATAAAGAAAAATGCCGGTTATGGAAAAGGCGGGGAGAAAAATTTTGAAGGCATGATTACGGCGCTCCAGATGCAGACCTATCTTTGCATGAAGGATTTTAAGAGACGCAGGAATAAAAGGGGAGAGGAATATGGATGGAATATTGCCATTTACTCCAGGCCGGAGCAGCTGTGGGGATACGATTATGTTACAAGCAGATATTGCGAGGAGCCGGAAGCTTCGTGGAGCCGGATGTTGGAACATGCGGAGGAATTGTATCCTGCGGCAGAGGAAAAACAGCTCAGGAAGGTGTTAAAGTAGAGGCCTTATTTTAAAGAAAGAACATGGGGTGTATTATAAACAGGCAGTGCAGATCATCCGGTATAGGATGAATCATATGGCAGAAATCGCCATATAACGGAAAGGCAGGAGAGGCAGCCATGTCAGGGAAGAAGACAAAGGTACATAAACAGGTTGACGGCAGGCTTTTGCAGATGAATAAAACCTTCCATAACCTGAAAATGAAGCAGAAGGATAAGATTACCGGATGGGTATATGAGGCATACAAGAGCTATGCAACCCAAAATGAAAGGATTCCGGATGCAGCAGCAGACGTGCAGATCATCGGCTCGGTTCTGGATAACATCGAAAAAGCCGGGATATGGATTCCGGACGGTGAGATTATCAGCTATTACCACAGGAAGAAACCCCATCTCCAGAAGCGGCTGGAGAATGAAAAACAGCAGAAATTCCGATCCTATGTCAGCTACTACCGGAGTCTTATCGACCAGGATCGGTGCCCGGTGGTGATCTGTGACCTGGAAAACGATATTATATATATGAATCCGGCCGGGGCAGCGCATTATGCCGGCTGGGGCGGGGACAAGCTGATCGGAAAGAGCCTTCTGGACTGCCATAACCCGGAGTCCAGGGAAAAGATCAGACAGGTGGTTGAATGGTTTGCAGAGGATGAAAGCCATAATCTCGTCTATACATTCCACAATAAGAAGGAGAATAGGGATGTATATATGGCCGCCCTGCGTGAAGGCGGGAAACTGATCGGGTATTATGAAAAGCATGAGTACAGGAATCCGGAGACCATGAAGCTTTATGATTTGTGGCAGGACGAGGCCAGGGGGGTGTAAGATGCGGATCTTTGTGGATGCGGATGCCTGCCCGGTGGTTGGTATCGTGGAGGAGATCGGGGAAAAACACGATGTTCCCGTGACCTTGCTTTGTGATACGAATCATGTATTGCGGTCAGATTACAGTGATATTGTGGTGGTGGGAGCTGGGGCGGATGCAGTGGATTATAAACTGATCAGTATGTGCCATCGGGGGGATGTCGTAGTAACCCAGGATTATGGCGTGGCTGCAATGGCACTGGGGAAGGGGGCTTATGCGATCCATCAGTCTGGGAAATGGTACACAGATGAAAATATTGACCAGCTGCTGATGGAACGGCATTTCAATAAAAAGGCGCGGAGGGCATCCCGCAAAAATCATGTGAAAGGGCCGAAGAAACGCACAGAGGAAGATGATGAGCAATTCCGGCAGTCATTTGAGAGAATGGTGTTGGCGGCGAAAAAGAGCAATTCTGCTGATGAAAGAGCAGATCTTGAAGAATAGATCCAAATGGTGAGTCGGGGTGTATGCTTATGAAAATAGGAAAAATGCAAGAAAAAAATGTGTTGAATCGTTTTAAGGATATTTTAGGACAATACTGTGCAATTTGCCAGTTCATGGAATTATCGAAAAGGTGTTTTGTTAATGATCATGCGCAGGATATTGTCAGCAGAGAAAAGTTTATTTGTTTGGCTACAAAAAATGAGGTAACACTGACAAATTATGATGCGGAAGCTATGATTTATGCAATATCAAGAAACTATATTGTCAATGTCCACTTGTGTTTGGAAACATTTCTGAAGGAAGTCGAGGAACAGTTAAAAATATATGGAAGAAATACTTATCAAGTAAGATTAACTGGTGAATCATATTTAAGCTGTATCACTAGAAATCTTGTACCTGAGAAATTGCCAAAGAATATACAAGAGATTTATGATCTCTGTGAATATTATCGATTTGTAAGAAATTTAAGTGTACATAATTTATGTAATGTTGGTAAACGGGCAGAGGTTTACAAAAATTATGTTAGAGCTTATAATCAGATACAGAAATACAACTATAAAAAAGACGCTAAGTTTGATAAGTTATCAGCACCGAATGAATATGCGAATATATCTTTTGATGATTTTGTAATGTTTGCCCGTTCATGTGTTGAACTGGCTACCTATCTGTTTCAAAATATTGCATATGATTATGAGAAAATCATATTAAAGATACCGCATAAGCAAATAGTTAAGTGGAAAAGGTATGACCGACAGCGCTGTGAGAGAGTGATTGTTGCATATTTAAATACTGTATTTGCAGTAGATCATACATTAGAAGGCCAAATATCGCACTTGGTTGATTTGGTTATGGCTCAATAGTCCACCGGTAGGACGTCCCCCTTCATAAGTGCATTTGAGGAAATGCATTTATGAAGGGGAAGGATGTGGTTCGATTCCACATTGAGCCATTTAGACATTTATGGGAAGCTTTGTGATAGAGAGGCATATTTCGAAAGAGGGATATGCCCACTTATTGTTAATAGACAAGCTTTTCTTTTTTCTGCATTAAGTAAATCTACATTAATTTCATTTTGGCTGATCGTTTTATCGACCCATAGATTTAATGAATCAATAGCTAAAGAGACTTCATCCAATTTTTTACTGATAAATGCGAAATCTTTAATTTCATCATCAGAAATTTTTCCATCTTGAGCAATCTGGATTAAAAAGAGGTGCGTGAGAATGCAAAGTATGCCATTAGAGGAATAATATTGAAAACACTAAAAATCTATTATAGGAACATTAGTATTCAAAGTAAGTGAAGATATTTACTTTGATCCTTGCATCTTCCGGCATTGCTTCGAGCATGGATACAGTTGCGTCTAAAGTGCATTCTGCATAGAGCTGTAGGAATTCAAGGAAGGGAAAAATGCCAAAATACTGTCCGACATAAATAATGACTGATTTAGGCCTTGTCTCCTTGTAGTTCTTCACTATGACAGGCAGGGATTTCCCTGAATATTTTTTCCCTTCGTCCAGGTTTTTGTATATCTGGAAATAAAGGTATCCCACCAGCGTCATTACGATATGGTAGGTAATATAGTTGTATTTTGTACTCTTGAAGTCTTCCAGCTTCCAGAAATCCTTCATCGGAAATCTTTTTCGATTTCCAGACGCAGTTCGTAGGTATTTATGATCTGCCGTGCAGTCCTGCCGGTGTCTGTTGTCATGAATACAAAATATTTGTCTGTCTTTCTGTCATGCACAACACAGGCATTAATTGGGACATCCGTAAGGCGGGTCTTGCATTTGAGTTTGGCAGCAACGGCAAGGCACAGGAGGATGTCATCTATCAGGTTGGGAAATGACATTTCTGCTGCATCTATTTTCCCAGTGCGGATTGCTTCGAATACCTTTTCTTTATCTTTTTGGCATATCTGTATCATAGTCCACCTCTGCTTTAGTATATAATGAAAATCCCCATTCATTATAGCAGATTTTTCGGGATTTAGCTAAAAGACTTATTGAAGATAAATGATTATTTTGTTGAAAATTATTGGAAAAAGTGATATTATCCCATTTTCAACACTTGAAATGACCAGCAAAGCCGGAATTCCTTGGAAAATAAGGAAATTCCGGCTCTTTCTATGGCTAAAA
>CAJUQB010000158.1 GCA_910588285.1 uncultured Lachnospiraceae bacterium | reverse complement strand
ATATCGCTAAAGCGATCCGCCGCAGGCGGGGAATCCTGCAAAGCAGGATTCTTTTGCTAAGTCGGAAAAACGACAGATTCCAGTCGGCAGAATGGTAGAGAAAGAAGCGGGCATTTTTTATAATGAGACTGTACCATCATAAAACGGTACAAAATAAAGAATAGTACAAAAGGGAAATACCCAAAAAGGAGGAAGATGAAAATGAAGAAATTTGCAGCAATGCTTCTGGCGGGCATGATGTCTCTATCCCTGCTTGCCTGCGGAGGCGGGGATGACAGCAGGACACCTGCAGGGAACGATAAGTCCCAGACAGACGAAGGCGGCCGATCCCAGGCTGCCGGGGCAGATCAGGGAGCGGCAGAGGAGGGGGAGACGGCGCACCTGATCCTGTACATGGCATCTGCAGGCAATATGGAGGACGCCCCTATGGTGGCGGATGCAGTCAATGACTATATCCGGCCTCTGATCCATGCAGAGGTAGAGCTGAATTACGTGAATATGGGGTCTTATTCGGAGCAGGTAGGCCTGATGATGCGCAGCGGGGAGCAGATCGACGTGCTGTTTTCCTTCGAGGCAGATACCAAGAACTATATCCGGCAGGAGGCGGTAATGCCCCTGGATGATCTGTTAGAGCAGTATGGGGAAGGGATCGTAGAGCAGATCGGCGCGGAGAACCTGCAGGCAGCCTATGTGAATGACAAGCTTTACTCCCTGCCCTCCTTAAAGGATATGGCCATCAGCCGTATGTTTGTATACAATAAGGAAATGGCAGATACGGCAGGGGTAGATTTCAGCAATGTGAAACAGTTAAGCGACCTGACGGATATTTTTGCCAAGGTGAAGGAATCTTATCCGGAATGCAGTATGTTCGGCGGAGCAGGGGGCAATAATGTGAATTTTGATGCCTGGACCTGGGACGGCCTGTCCAATTCCCTGGGGGTACTGATGGATTATGGCAATTCCCTTGATGTTGTAAATCTGTTTGAGACAGAGGAATATGCCAGTATCTGCAATCTGATGCATGAATGGTATCAGGCAGGCTACATTGAGAAGGATTTTGCTACTTCATCAGAAACATGGTCCAGCCGTATGCAGGCAGGAACCGCCTTTGGCGGCGTGACCTCCTACAAGCCGGGTGCTATTGCCAGCGTTGAGGCCCAGACCGGCAGGGAGTGCGGGTATGTGATTCTCACAGACCCCTTGGCAAGCACCTCTACCATTGTCAACACCAACTGGATGATTCCGGCCTCCAGCGCCAATCCCCAGAAGGCCATGGAGTTTATGAGATTGATGTATACGGATGAAACTGTAGCCAATCTGCTGCTGAATGGCATTGAGGGCGTCCACTATGAGGAAAATGAGGATGGGACCATCAGCTACATTGACGCAGAGAACTGTAAGTATCAGGATTACCTGGCATGGGCCTACGGGAATCAGTTCATTACCAAGGTATGGTCCGGAAATGAGCCGGATGTATATGAGAAGACAAGGGAGTTCAATGACAGTGCGGTGAAATCCAAAGCCCTGGGCTTTTCCTTTGATACCACAAATGTTGTAAATGAGATCACTGCCTGCCAGAATGTGACAAGCAAGTACCGGGCCAGCCTGGAATGCGGTGAGGTGGATCCTGCCGAGGTGCTGCCCCAGTTCATTTCGGATCTGAAGGCTGCTGGGATCGAGAAGATTATCCAGGAGAAGCAGACACAGCTGGATGCCTGGGCAAACCAGTGTACTGACACATTGATAATTAGGCAAACCTACTCGTCTATTCGCTCATCTGCCATGTTGGATTTTCTAGTCGTAGCCACCGCTACGCCGTCGAAAATCCGCCTTGCAGATGAACGAATATCCAGTGTAGTTTTACCAAATATCAACGTGTCAGTACACTAGGAGAAGGAGTAACAGAGCATGGGGAAAGGAAAGCAGAAAAAGAAACTGCATTTGAAAAAATTTTTGCCCATTTACCTGATGATGCTCCCGGCAATCGTATATCTGATCATTAATAATTATCTGCCCCTGTTTGGCATTGTACTGGCTTTCAAGGAGTACACCGTAAGCGGCGGGATCTTTGGAAGCCGGAATGTGGGGCTTCGGAATTTTCAGTATCTGTTCCAGACCAGGGATGCATGGATTATCACAAGAAACACGCTGCTGTACAATGTGGCGTTCATCCTTCTTGGAACATTGTTCAGCATCTTTATTGCGATTGTTATGAGTGAGGTACAGGGCAGACGGGCGAAAAAGCTCTGCCAGACAGTAACGCTGTATCCATATCTGATCTCCATTGTGGTAACAGCCTATCTTGTAAATGCATTTTTAAGTACCGAAACTGGGTTCATCAACACGACCCTGCGAAGGCCCCTGGGGATGGAGGAAATCTCCTGGTACAGCCAGGCAAAATATTGGCCCGTCATCCTGGTGCTTGTATATATATGGAAAAATTTTGGCTACCATACGATCCTGTATCTCTCCAACCTGTTGGGAATTGACAGGGGGTTTTATGAGGCGGCAGCCCTGGACGGGGCGACCCGCTGGCAGCAGATCCGTCATATTACGCTGCCCTTTTTGAAGCCTACCATCATTACCTTGACGCTGCTTTCTGTTGGAAGGATTTTTTATTCGGATTTCGGGCTTTTCTACCAGGTGCCCATGAACGCAGGGGCATTGGTGGATATTACAAATACCATTGACACGTATGTGTACCGCGGCCTGATGCAGCTGGGGGATATCGGCATGTCGGCAGCAGCCGGCCTGTATCAGTCGATGGTGGGCTTTGTGCTGGTATTGCTGGCGAATTTTGTAGTAAAAAAAGTTAGTGCGGAGAATGCACTGTTCTAGGAGGAGATCGGATGATTGGTAAAAGCAAGGGATTTCGCATATTTGTGGGTGCTGTCATGACGCTGCTGGTGGTGATATGCCTGTTCCCGTTTTTAATCCTGTTTGTGTCCTCCTTTACGGCGGAGGAAGCATTGATTGCAAATGGCTATTCCCTGTTTCCGGAACAATTCGGGCTGGATGCCTACCGGTATTTATTTAAAAATGCGGAAATGATTCTGCGGTCCTACGGAGTGACAATTGCGGTGACCGTGATGGGAACTGCGCTGGGGCTGGCCATTTCCCTGCTGCTGGCTTACGGTTTGTCCGTCAAGAACCTGCCATTTCGAAATGCAATTGCATTTTTCCTGTTCTTTACCATGCTGTTTAACGGCGGGACAGTACCCTCCTACATGATCTGGACTCAGGTGTTCCACATTAAAAATACCATGGCAGCCCTGATTTTTCCCAGGCTATTGGTGTTTGCCTTCTATGTGATTGTCAGCCGTACTTATTTCCAGTCCAATATACCGGAGGAGATTAAGGAGGCGGCTAAGATTGACGGGGCCAGCGAGTTTCAGATCTTTGGGAAGGTGGTGCTTCCCATGGCAGTGCCCATTGTAGTATCCATCGGTCTGATGATCGGGATTTCCTATTGGAATGACTGGATAAACGGGCTGTATTATGTGACGGATACAAAGCTGTACAGTATTCAGCAGTTTTTGAACCGTATGCTGCAGGATGCAAGGTTCCTTACCACCAACACGTCGGGGGTGGAGATGATCACCAATGGGACAGTGCCAACCAATGGTTTGAAAATGGCGATTGCGGCCATAGGCGCTGTGCCCATTATGGTGCTGCTGCCCTTTTTCCAGAAGTATTATGTGAAGGGGCTGACCCTTGGGGCAGTGAAGGGCTGACATGAGAAAGAAGGACATGAGTGGACTGCCCCCTGGGGCAGTGAACGGATGGGAACATGAGAGATATAATGTGAGAAGACTGTCCCCTGGGGCAGTGAACGGATGGGAACATGAGAGATATAATGTGAGAAGACTGCCCCCTGGGGCAGTGAACGGATGAGAACATGAGAGATATAATGTGAGAAGACTGCCCCCTGGGGCAGTGAAGGGATCGGTAATGGAAAGGAGTAAAAGGATGTCAGAAAAAAAGGTAAAATTCGGCCTGGTGGGCTGCGGCATGATCGCCAGGGTAAAGCATATGAAGGGGGCTTGGGCCTGGCGTGATGAGATGGAGGTCGTAGCCTTCTGCGATATCATACGGGAGCGGGCCGAGGCGTACGCAGAGCAATATGGCGCACCGGGGGCAAAGGTATATACGGACTATAAGGAAATGCTGAAGGAGACGGAGCTGGATGCCGTGATCGTGGCAACACCCAACCGTTCCCACAGCTTTATTACAATTGACAGCCTGGAGGCAGGCAAGCATGTGATCTGTGAAAAGCCCATGGCCAAGACCTATGCAGAGGGGAAAGCTATGGTGGAGGCAGCAAAGCGCACCGGAAGGATCCTTACCATCGGCTATCAGAACCGTTACCGCAATGATGTGCAGTACGTGAAGGCAGCCTGTGAGACAGGGGAGCTGGGGGAGGTCTATACGGCCAAGGCCCATGCCATCCGCCGGCGCAAGGTTCCCACCTGGGGCGTATTCCTAGATGAGTATGAGCAGGGCGGAGGTCCGCTGATTGATATCGGAACCCATGCCCTGGACCTGACATTGTGGTGTATGGATAATTATGAGCCTCATATGGTGGCAGGCAGCGTGTATCATAAGCTGAACCGACAGACCCACACGGGAAATGTGATGGGGGACTGGGATCCAGAGGCTTTCCAGGTGGAGGATTCGGCATTCGGATATATTACCATGAAGAACGGCGCGTCTATTTATCTGGAAGCAGCCTGGGCCATCAATATGCTGGACGAGAAGGAGGCAAAATTCACCCTCTGCGGGACAAAGGGCGGGATTGATTTTAATGATGGTGTCCGCTACAACACAGTAAAGCATGACAAGATGGTGGTGGAGAAGCCCAATATTAATCTGGAGGGCATTCCGCTGGCAGAGCCGCCCAGAGATCGGGCTGTGGAGACGGAGATGCGGATTTTCCTGGATGCCATCAAATACGGGAAGCCGGTCTGTGTAAAGCCGGAGCAGGCCCTGGTGGTGACCCAGATCCTGGAGGCAATTTATGAATCCGGACGTACCGGCAAGGCGGTATATCTGGACAGGGAGGAGTAGCCTATGGAGAAACAGATACGTGTAGGGGCACAGTACTATAATCTGTGGCGCACGCCCCTGGGGCCCAAGGCAAAGCTTCAGGTCATAAGGACCCTGGGGTATGACAGCGTGGAGCTGGCAGGCTTTAACGGGGAGAATTACGATGGGCTGCCGGTATCAGAGCTTAAGAAATGTGCGGATGAGCTGGGGCTTGCAATCTGCGGAGCCCATGTTCCCTATCCGAAATTTGCGGACAGCATGGAGCAGATCATTTCCTGCCATAAGGAGCTGGGGGTTCACTGGATTGCCATTCCAAGGCCCAGGGTGGAGTCAGTCCGGGATATGGAGGAGCTGATTGATCATATCAACAGATATGCCGCCAGGCTTCGGGCAGCAGGCCTTGACCTGTATTACCATTGCCATGACTTTGAATTCCGTGCCCTGGAAGGTGTGACTGCCATGGAGCGGATCCTGAAGGAAACGGATGTGATGCTGGAGGTGGATGTGTTCTGGGCGGCCCGAGGAGGCTGTGACGTACCATCATTTATCCGAGAGCACAGGGAGCGGATCCGGTATCTCCATCTGAAGGATTCCGTGAACGGAAAGCCCTGTGCCATTGGCCAGGGAGAGCTGGATTGGCGCTATTATTATGATGCGGCTGCAGCCATGGGGCATACGGACATTGTGGTGGAGGATGATATCCAGGAGCCGGACGGGGTGACCAGTATCTGCAACAGTATGCAGTGTATACGAAAATATAGAGGATGGTAAGCAAAACTGCAGGCCGGGAATCTAAAAACAGGTTCCTGGCCTTTTTACGCCCAGGTTCGTGTATGCAGTTCCATGCCAAAATTCTGCCAAAGAGAACAAAAACACGCAAATAAGATAAAAACATGTGTATTTTACCGTAAATATTGCTGGATATAAATGGAAAACAGCAAAAAATAACTAATAAAAGGATAAAAATACGGGATGGAATTGTGAAAAATATGAAATATGATAGAGGTATCACAAAAAGGTATCCGTCAGGCGGAACCGAGAGGAGGATAAGAGATGAAGAGAGCAAAGCAAGTGTTGGCATTATTGTTGGCAGCTTTCATGACTGCCGGGGTATTGGCCGGATGCAGCAAGTCAGAGTCAGGCACCCAGGCGCCCCCGGCGAACCAGGACAGCGGGGCTGGCAGCGATGAGGAAGCCCCGGATTCCGAGGCAGGACCGGAAGAATTGGATTATTTGAGAAACCGCTGCGCCCCGCAGATGACCATCAGCACCCTGAAGGAGAAGAACGGGAAGATTGCCTTTACCACGGTTTTGGAGCCCAATGAGATTCAGATGATTCTGCTTACCTGCCTGGGAAGAAACTGAAGAAAAAGTTTCACAATGTGAAACTTTTTTCTGTTTACGCTGACGGAAAAAATATCATTTCAAGCTATAATAGAGAAAAGCTTATATGCAGTATTTCAGGATTGCAGGAGAGAAAAGGAGTGAGGACATGGATTTTCAGGCGTACAACAAGATTTTAATCTGTAAGGACGACATTGAGAATGTCGTTGTGGGGGATGTGACGGTGGGCTATGAGTTCAAGATCAAATATCCGTCCTACCGGGGGGCATTTTTAAGCTGCATCGAGGATCTGCAGTTCCGAATGGACGGGGAGCCCATTGACCAAAAGGACATCTATTTCTATCTGAATGGCAAGCAGTTTCTGCTGGAGGAGCTTTCCGAGTGCTTCAAGGAATACTGGTTTGTCCGGGATAAGGCCACAATCCGGGTGATGAAGGATGGGGGGATTGCACCGGGAGCCCACAGCCTCAATGTATACATGAAGCATCGTGTGCCCTACACCGGGTATTTTGGGCAGTATCTTGTATTGGACAGTGATGTGACAGAGACTTTGACAGCGAGATAGGAGGAGAGAGCGATGAACGATATCAAGTTAGGAATTTCCCTTTACAGCTTTTCCACAGAATATATCCATGAGAAGCTGGATCTGGAGGGTGTTGTGAAGAAGGCGGCCGACATGGGCTACAAGGGGGTTGAGATCGTGGCAGCCCAGATGGTGCCGGAATACCCCTATCCTTCCGAAGAGTGGCTGAGTGGCTTCAAAGGGCTTTTGGAAAAATATGACCTGGAGCCGGTATGCTGGAGCGCCTACATTGATATGGGCATCCGCAGTGACCGGGATCTTACGGAGGATGAGATCATTCAGTATACGGTCAATGACCTGATCTATGCCAAGAAAGCAGGCTTTCCCATGGTGCGTACCCAGCATGCCATCTCACCGGAGATTTTCCGGAGGATGATTCCCTTCTGTAAGAAGCTTAACATGAAGCTGACCATTGAGATGCATCATCCCCATCATCCTGAGGTGGATGTGTGGAAGGAATATTTTGCCATTATGCGGGGGGAGGGAAAGGGCATTCTGGGCTTTGTACCGGACTTCTCCATTTTCCAGACCATGCCCCACAAGCTGTATCTGGATCAGGCCCTGTCCTTTGGCTGCCGCCCCGAGAAGCTTGCGGAGATTGTTGAGATTCACAAGACCAGCA
>CAJUQB010000157.1 GCA_910588285.1 uncultured Lachnospiraceae bacterium | reverse complement strand
TCCCCTCATGAATGAGGGGCTAGGGGAGTTGAAGTGCCGAAGGCACTTTTTTATTGAATATTGAGAATGGAAGTGGTACAATCAAGGCAAAATATTGATTGTAGGGGAAAAGTATGGCAGTTGAATACAGAAAATTGACAGATGAGGATTTGGATATTTTAATTGAAATGCGTATTGCACAATTGCAGGAGGAAGGAGCGGAAGCAGTATTTGATTTAAAACCCTATCTGCAAGATTATTACACAAGACACTTAGCGGATAATACCTTTGTTTCATGGCTGGCAGTTGATATGAATCGAATTGTGGGGACAAGTGGGATGTCATTTGTTGAAAAGCCGCCTTATTATAGCTGTCCTTCCGGAAAGATTGGTTTACTATCAAGTATGTATGTGATCAAGGAATACAGAAGAAAAGGGATAGCCAGATTTCTGTTAGATAAGGTAGTAAAGGAAGCGAGAGAGTTCGGTTGTGCTACCATACAGATAACAGCTTCTGATATGGGTGTGCTGCTATATACTGATTATGGATTTAAGAAAAATGGTAATTTTATGTATTATACCTTTTAAATGTTTCTGTCATTTGTATATAGAAATACCCCAGCATTCCTTTATGCCTGCCTATTTCCACGGCCTGCCGCGGCCAAGCCAGCCTTGCTCCGCCCAATACTTCCCATCGAGATATTCAGAGTCATTTTTATGCAGCGACTGCTGTATGATGCGGCAAAAGGAAAATTTGATTTTTGTGAATAGATTTGTGTGTGCAGGCTTTGTGTAATCCAAATGTGCGAATTTTTGAGATAGCTTATTAATCCCTCTGGTAAGCTCCGCCTGCTTTTTTTCGGTGAGCTTATCCCAAACAATATCGCGCATTAATGCGCCGGTGAATATTCCGATTTTGGAAATTCCCCACCAGGATAAACTGTGCTTGATGTCCCTTGCCGCAGATTTTGCTCCTGCTCCTAAGCATTGCGCAATAATCACAGCCCGCTTTCCAAACATCTCAGGAGCAGGGCGGTGCGGCATCCAGCGGTATGCAAAATGGTCGAGAAACACTTTCATTGCACCCGTAGTATGAAACACATATGCGGGAGAAGTCATTACAATCAAATCCGCTTCCAAAAGCGATTTTTCTATCCTTCCGATATATTCTGCGTCTTTGCAGGCGGTTTCGCCTTTGCGTGTACAGCTTAGACAGCCGCTGCAGAAATTGGGACAATCCTTTGGAAGATAATATTCTGTAATAGCTGCCCTATTCTTAAATTCTGCTAAAAACATTTCTTTCAAGCGGTAGGTTACACCGTGCTTTTCCGTTCCGTTTATGACAGTAATTTTCATTTGCTATACCTCCAAAGTAATCGCGAAGACATTGGCTGTGCCATGCTTGGCGGTTTTTTGTCCTTTCATTATACCATATATTGAGATTTTTTCTACAGGTTAAATTTTTATCAAATTTATATTTATTTACATATTGAGATAATGGGAATAAAATGGTAAACTAATTGCAGGACAGAATATAGAAAAGAGGGAATTATGGATACAGAGGTATTGATTCAGATTACAGATAAGGATATGTACCGATTTAATATGTACCATGCCTACACTGGCTTCCAGGGGATTTTTGCCACGGTAATCGGTATTGCCGTGCTGGCAGTGGCAGCAGTGACCTGGGGCAGGGTGGACACGGCGTATTCGGTTTTGTATGCAATCTTCGGGGTGATTTTCCTTGTGTATACGCCGCTGGCGCTGAAAATGCGTTCCAAGCGGCAGATGCTGCTGTCGCCAGTACTGAAGGAGCCCATGCACTACAGCTTTGACGAGGCGGGGATTCATGTGGCCATTGGGGAGCAGCAGGCAGATCTGGAGTGGAAAATGGTCTACCGGATGCTGTCCACCGGCAGGCAGCTTTTGATTTACAGCACCAGGGTCAATGCATACATATTGCCAATGGAACAGCTGGCAGACAAGTACCCGGCAGTGAAAGCCCTGGCCGAACAGAAGCTGGAGCCCTACCGCTGCAAATTAAAATAGGGCGCGAGGGATGCCTTTGCCCGGAAAAGGAATAAAGTATGAGAAAAGAAACGAATTCCCCCCAGGAGACCTTTGCATTGGGAAGGGCCGTAGGCGAGGCTGCCAGGGCAGGGGACGTCTATACTCTGGTGGGGGAGCTGGGGGTAGGAAAGACCGTATTTACCCAGGGACTGGCGGAAGGGCTGGGAATCAGGGAACCCATCTGCAGTCCTACCTTTACCATTGTTCAGGTATATGAGGAGGGCCGTCTGCCCCTGTATCACTTCGACGTGTACCGGATCGGCGACGTGGAGGAGATGGAGGAGATTGGCTATGAGGACTATTTTTACGGCAATGGCGTAACGCTGATTGAGTGGGGCAACCTGATTAGGGAGCTGCTGCCGCCGGGACACCGGGAGATCTGTATCGAGAAGGACCTGGAGAAGGGCTTTGATTACCGGTGCATTACAATTCGTGAGGCGGATGGGGACAAATAATAGATGGAGAGGATGACAAAGTGAGGATTGTTGGATTGGACAGCTCCGGCCTGGTGGCCAGCGTGGCTGTTGTGGAGGATGATAATCTGCTGGCAGAATATACGGTCAATTATAAAAAGACCCATTCCCAGACGCTGCTGCCCATGCTGGAGGAGATTGCGGGAATGATTGAGCTGGATCTTCAGACAGTGGACGCCATTGCGGTGGCAGGCGGGCCGGGCTCCTTTACCGGCCTTCGGATCGGCTCCGCCACAGCCAAGGGGCTGGGACTGGCACTGGATAAGCCCTTGATCCAGGTGCCCACGGTAGACGGGCTTGCCTATAATCTCTGGGGGGCGGGGAGCCTGGTATGTCCGCTGATGGATGCCAGAAGGAACCAGACCTACACGGGCCTGTACTGCTTTGGGGAGGGAGGAATGGAGATCCTGATCCCCCAGTGTGCGGTTGGAATCGAAGAGATGATCAGCAATGTAAATAATTTTGAGCAGGATGTAGTATTTCTGGGAGACGGCGTGCCGGTATTTCGGGATTATATAGAGGGACACTGCCAGGTTCCCTACACCTTTGCGCCAGCCCATATGAACAAGCAGAGGGCAGCAGCGGTGGCAGCGCTGGGGCAGGAATATTACCGCAGCGGCAGGGTACAGACAGCGGCGGAGCACTGTCCGGAGTATCTGCGCCTGGCCCAGGCAGAGCGGGAGCGACTGGCGGCTGCGAAGGCAGAAGCCGGGAAGGAAGAACGTCCCGGGGAGAAGGCAGAAGTCGGGAAGGGGGAACGTCCCGGGGAGAAAACAGAAGCCGGGAAGGATGGACCGAAGGTGGAGGAGACGCATGAATAGCTTTATCGTCCGCCCGATGGAGCCGGAGGACGTGGAGGCGGTTGCATTGCTGGAGGCCGAGATATTTACAAGGCCCTGGAGCCGCCAGGGATTTCTGGATGCCATAACCGGCAGCAGCACGATATTCCTTGTGGCAGAGTCCCACGAGCTTCTGGGCTATTGCGGCATGTACTGCGGGGCGGATGAAGGCGAGATTACCAATGTGGCGGTAGGGCCTTCTGCCCGGCGCCGGGGAATCGGCGGCGCTTTGCTGGACCGGCTGCTTATGGAGAGCCGGAAGGCAGGAATTTGTAATGTGATATTGGAGGTGCGCGTTTCCAATGAGGAAGCGATACGCTTATATCAAAAAAAGGGATTTACGGTGGCAGGCCTTCGGAAGAATTTTTATGAATGCCCTGCTGAGGATGGGTATGTGATGAGCTTTAGCCAGTAATTCCCACTATTCTTTCCCGGTTTGGAGCGACTATAATGAAGCAGAAGAATCCGCGCAGTATACAGAAGACATAATTACAGGTTATGGGGACTGGGATGTGCGAGACAAGGGAGGAATGGATATGATACCAAAAATGATCTGTAACAGCTGTGGGAAGGAGATTTGTCCCTGTATGGGAGCTCCTGTGGCAGAGTATCTTCATGTGGCGAAGGAGTGGGGATATTTTTCCGGAAAGGATGGAATGCGGCAGGAGTGGAATTTATGCGAGTCCTGCTATGACCGGCTGCTGGAGAGCTTTCAGGTTCCGGCGTCAGCCCAGGAGGTTACGGAGCTTGTCTGAAAGGAAGTTTTATGTTAGATGTTTGTTTGCTGGGAACCGGAGGGATGATGCCGCTGCCCAGGCGGTGGCTGACCTCCCTGATGACACGATATAATGGCAGCAGCCTGCTGGTTGACTGCGGGGAGGGGACCCAGATTGCAGTAAAGGAGAAGGGATGGAGCTTCAAGCCCATTGATATTATTTGCTTCACGCATTATCATGCAGACCATATCAGTGGCTTGCCGGGGATTCTGCTGACCATGGGGAATGCGGAGCGCACAGAGCCCCTGACCCTGATCGGCCCCAAAGGGCTGACCCGGGTGGTAGAGGCACTGCGCATGATTGCGCCGGAGCTGCCCTTTCCCATTGAATACCGGGAGATTTGCGAGAATCAGGAGATCATCCGGCAAAAAGGATACAAGATCACTGCATTTAAGGTGAACCATAATGTACTGTGCTATGGCTATACCATTGAGATTGAACGGGCCGGCCAGTTCCAGGTAGAACAGGCTAGGGCGCTTGGGATTCCCCAGAATTGCTGGAACCGCCTGCAAAAGGGGAATGTGATTGAGCTGGAGGGCAGGCGTTTTACACCGGATATGGTGCTGGGGCCGCCCCGGAAGGGAATCAAGGTCACTTATTCCACGGATACGCGCCCTACCAGGAGTATTGCCGAGCACGCGGCCGGTTCGGATCTGTTTATCTGCGAGGGGATGTATGCAGAAAAGGAGAAGGAGGCCAAGGCACGCCAGTATAAGCATATGACCTTCTATGAGGCAGCCAGGCTTGCCAGGGAGGCAGAGGTGAAGGAGCTGTGGCTGACCCATTTCAGCCCCTCCCTGATCCGGGGAGAGGACTATATGCCCAAGGTACAGGAGATTTTCCCGGCAGCATCTCTGGGCAGAGATGGAAAGACAATGGAACTGGATTTTGAAGATTAGGGAAAGAAGGATGGGACTATGAAGAAAAATCTGCGTGTGATTATTGTTGTATTGATTTGTGCGGCGCTCTGTGTGGGGTATTATTTCTATTTGTCCAACCGTACCGCAAGGCTTTCCGGAGAGCCCACAGAGCTGGAAATGCTGATTACCAAGGATCTGGAAAGTTCCTATCCCACCACGCCGCGGGAAGTGATGCGCCTGTACAACCGCATTCTTGAGTGCATGTTTGACGGGGACTGGGAGGAGGAAGAATTTGAACGGCTCAGCAGCCAGATGAGATTATTGCTGGACGACCAGCTGCTGGAAGCAAATCCATTGGAGACATATCTGCATAACCTGAAGGCAGAGGTGAACAGCTTCCGGAAGGAAGGAAAACAATTTATCAATGTGCAGATTTCCTTTAGCCAGGATATCGAGAAAAAGAACGTAAACGGTTCCGAGTGCGCTTATGTGGAAGCAGTCTATTCCGTAAAAGGGAAAAAGGATACGGAGCAGAGCATACAAACCTATGTGCTTAGAAAGGGAGAGGACGGCCGCTGGCGGATCCTGGGCTTTTACCGGCCCTAGAGCGTCTGTCGGTGGATAGAAGGAAGTATTTATGAGAGAAAAAGACATAACGATATTGGCGATCGAGAGCTCCTGCGACGAGACGGCTGCAGCTATTGTAAAAAACGGCAGATGCGTGCTGTCCAATGTAATTTCCTCTCAGATTGCACTGCATAAGCAGTATGGAGGGGTGGTTCCGGAGCTTGCCTCCAGAAAGCATATTGAGAAAATCAATCAGGTGATAGAGCAGGCATTGGAGGAAGCATCCATGACCCTGGGAGAGATGGATGCGATTGCCGTTACCTATGGGCCGGGGCTTGTAGGCGCGCTTCTGGTGGGCGTTGCGGAGGCAAAGTCCATTGCCTACGCATCCAAAAAGCCGCTGATTGGCGTACATCATATTGAAGGGCATATCAGTGCCAACTACATTGAGAACCCGGCACTGGAGCCGCCGTTTCTCTGCCTGGTGGTATCCGGCGGCCATACCCATCTGGTGAAGGTGAAGGGATATGGCTCCTATGAGATTCTGGGGCGGACCAGAGACGACGCGGCAGGAGAGGCCTTTGACAAGGTGGCCCGGGCGATCGGCCTGGGATATCCCGGCGGACCGAAGATCGAGCAGCTGGCAAAGGAGGGGGATCCGGGGGCAATCCGTTTCCCCCAGGCGAAAATTGCTGACAATCCCTATGATTTCAGCTTCAGCGGTGTGAAATCAGCAGTGCTGAACTATATCAATGGATGCAAAATGAAAGGAGAGGCGATTGTGGAGGCAGATATTGCCGCTTCCTTTCAGAATGCAGTGACCCAGGTGCTGATCGACCATGCGATGAAGGCCATGAAGGAGTTTGGCCTGGATCAATTTGCGATTGCCGGCGGTGTGGCTGCCAATGGGACCCTGCGGGAGGGAATGCGCGCTGCCTGTGAAAAACGGGGGATCCGCTTCTATCATCCCTCTCCTGTTTTATGTACGGATAATGCTGCCATGATCGGTACGGCAGCCTACTATGAATATCTGGCGGGAACCAGGCATGGGCTGGACTTGAATGCCATTCCCAATCTGAAGCTGGGGGAGCGGTAGCATGGGAGATCATACAACAGCCATTGTATTGGCAGCAGGGCAGGGAAAGCGGATGCAGACAAGGGTGCACAAGCAGTTTCTGACCATTCATGGATATCCGCTGCTCTATTACTGCCTGAA
The DNA here is from genome assembly GCA_910588285.1 of uncultured Lachnospiraceae bacterium. GTDB lineage: Bacteria > Bacillota > Clostridia > Lachnospirales > Lachnospiraceae > 14-2. The sequence continues at coordinate 854 of CAJUQB010000157.1, read as the reverse complement.
GGCATTTCAGGAGAGCTTCGTGGACGATATTGTTCTGGTGACAGGAGCAGAAGATGTATCCTATTGTAAGCGTGAAATCGCAGAGCGATATGGATTCCATAAGGTACGGAAGGTGATTGCGGGCGGCAGAGAACGGTATCATTCTGTATATGAGGGGCTTAAGTCTTGTGAAGAGGCAGATTATGTATTGATCCATGATGGAGCACGCCCCATGGTGACCGAGGAGATCATGGAGCGTACCCTTGGTGCGGCAAGGCGGTTTCCGGGTGCAGCGGCAGCGATGCCGGTGAAGGATACCATCAGGCTGGCGGATGCCCAGGGGTTTGGGGCAGCCACTCCTGACCGCAGCAGCCTGTGGATGATGCAGACGCCTCAGACCTTTTCGCGCCCGGTTATCCTGGATGCGTATAAAAGATTCATAGAACAGGAAGAAAATGGGCATACTGTAGCTGTGACAGATGATGCTATGGTGTTAGAGTATATTTCGGGCGGAAAAGTAAAGCTGGTGGAGGGCTCTTACGAGAATATCAAAATCACTACGCCCTCTGATTTGAAAATTGCTGAAATTTTTTTGAAAAATACTATTGACACAACACGACAATAGTGATATTATAATATTCGCGCTGGTTAAGAACAGTACGTTTTGGAGAGGTGTCCGAGCGGTTTAAGGAGCTGGTCTTGAAAACCAGTGATCCTGAAAGGGACCGTGGGTTCGAATCCCACCCTCTCCGTTTCAAGAGAATTAGATAATAGAAGAATCAGTCTGGAGAAGTACCCAAGAGGCTGAAGGGACACCCCTGGAAAGGGTGCAGGTCGTTAATAGCGGCGCGAGGGTTCAAATCCCTCCTTCTCCG
>CAJUQB010000156.1 GCA_910588285.1 uncultured Lachnospiraceae bacterium | reverse complement strand
GTCCTTATTTAAAACAAATAATGAAGGCCGAAGGTTTATCTGGATATCACAATCGAAGATAAAGCAAAGGCTTTGGTGACCCTGGAGATAATTAAACAAAAAAATATCCAAACCTTTTTTCAATATAAACACTGAAAATTCAGTCCTTCTTGAAAAAGGTTTGGATTTTATTTTGGTTTGAATATTGGAAATAGCAGGGATAATCTTATAAACCATGCCCCCAAATGGCCCGTTTTCTATCGTATACCTGTTTCCTTTTCAAAAATCATTTCTAGAAATTCAAGGAAATCCCCTTCCGCTTCCTCCAGGCTCTTGTCGTTCTGATAATGATAATCGTAAATATAGTCTCCCACATTATCATCAGAAGCATTTCCCCAGCAGGGGTGATCCTCCTGCTGCCGGGAAACAAGGAGGGTTACGCAGGGAGTTTCCACCGTTCTTTTAAACTTGTCAATCTCCTCTCCCTCTCTGATCTGGGCAAACATAATCTCCTCTGTGCCTTCCTGAAAGCTCTGATACTGTTCCTGAAGGTATTGCAGAGGCAAATCATTATATTCAACAAAAACCTGTTTCAGATCTGCAAGAAATTTGCGGGACTTGGCATCCTTCTCCCCGTTCCAGCCATTCTGGCGGGCAATCTCCTTGATGGGAGTGATGGCTGACACATTCCGAACCCGGTATTTCCCTTGGGCAAATTCACAAAGGGTATCCTTTCCCACGCCGCCGTTTCCATTGATAATTATGACTAATTTGTTCATTTTTCCTATTCTCCATCTTATTCCTATGCCAGAAACTCATGAAATATTTTGTTATTCTCACAATCAAGGGCCGGCTGTTTTCATTTATCCTCCCATACTGTAAGATATTCTCTGGTATATCTTAGCATATCTGTGGGGGTTTTGCTATACGTTTTTCCCAGGTTGGATGTTTTAACCGTTGTGCTATCGTGAAAAATTCGCTATATTATACTTATTGAACTACTTCTCCCAATAAGTATACCCAGCAGACTACGAATAGATTAGAAGAGACAGAAGGGATTAAGCTTTGCCAATATAAAGGAAACCTCTTTTGTACAGGCAAGGAAGACCATCTGCCGCATCATTGAGGAGCTTTACAACACATCCGGGTTTCTTCTGGAAGCAGATCTGTTAAATGACCGGGAACGGGATCATCTCTCCAGGATATCTGTGGACATGGAGGATCATGAAGCTGCCTTTTCTATCAAACAATTATCTGGCTATCTTAGCCGGTATTATGGAAAAAACGTCATCATTCTTCTGGATGAATATGATACGCCGATGCAGGAGGCATATGTGTATGGATATTGGAAGGAACTGGTGGAGTTCATCCGAAGTCTATTCAATGCTACCTTTAAAACAAACCCCTATTTGGAACGCGCTATTATGACGGGAATCACACGGATTAGTAAGGAGTCGATTTTTTCAGACCTGAATAATCTTGAGGTAGTAACAACTACCTCTGAAAAATATGCGGACTGCTTTGGGTTTACTGAGGAGGAAGTATTCCAGGCCCTGGATGAGTATGGCCTGTCTGACAAAAGAAATGAAGTAAAAAGCTGGTATGATGGATTCCGATTTGGGCCTGTCCGCGATATTTATAATCCGTGGTCGATCCTGAATTTCTTAGATAAAAAACAAGTAGGTTCCTATTGGGCAAACACCAGTTCCAACGGTCTTGTAGGAAAGCTTCTCCAGGAAGGGGAACCTTCCATCAAGATGCGCATGGAACGCCTGCTGCAAGGGAAATCCTTCCAAACCATTCTTGATGAGCAGATTGTATTCGACCAGCTGGATCAGGGGGAAAATGCTGTCTGGAGCTTATTTCTTGCCAGCGGATATTTGAAAGCAGAGCATGCCCAGTTTAATCCCCTGCGTCGGAAAATGGAATATGAATTAAAACTGACAAATCTGGAGGTTCTGAGAAAGCGGCTTTGGACGATATGACGTAATGCTAGAGCGTGTTTGAAAATTCATTCCCGCCATCTGCACGCCCCACTTTGCGGTATATTCGGACCAAATTCAGGTTACATAGCCCGCTATGCGCCCTTCATTTGGCCCAAATCTCCCACAACGTGTAACGCACAGCTGCCAGAAAGCAATTTTCAAACACGCTCTAGAGCCCAAGGATGAAAGAGACGATGCGATCATCCTGGAATTTAAAGTGCAGAATCCGTTGAATGAGGCTGCACTGTCTGATACTGTATCAGCGGCTTTGAGGCAGATTGCGGAAAAACAGTATGAAGCGGCTTTGCAAAATAGCGGGATTCCCTCTGGGCGGATTCGGAAATATGGCTTTGCCTTCCGTGGGAAGGAGGCATAGAACTACCGCCTCCCACAGCATTTCTTGTATTTCTTGCCGCTGCCGCAGGGGCAGGGATCATTGGGATATACTTTCTTCTCTTTTACAACAGGCACCTGCTTTGGTATGGTAAATTCATCAAAAATCGCATCTTCATCTATTTCCCACTTTACAATGGATTCCTGGAATTTATCCAGCTGCTGCTGATACCACTGACTCTCATCCTCTTTTCCAACGGACTCGGCTAATTGTTTTGCACGCATAAAAAGGAATGAATTTTCCATACCACAGGAAACGCCCCAGGTGGCCTTCCTTACTATCTTGTATGCTTCCTGTACCTCTCCGTTTTCAGACAAAATCCAGCTGAAGCTAGTGATCCCGTTCACATTCCGGGGCTCATGGGCCAGCCACTTTTTATAATATTCATATGCTTCCTCAGCCTTTCCCTGCCGGAAAAGGGATTCCCCGATTCCGCACCGGAAACAGCTGCTGTCTACTGTTTGCCAATCAAATACTTCCAGGATCCGCTGGCAAAAAGCAATTCTTTCCTCATACTTTCTGGCATTGCCCAATTCCATCTCATAATCCTGAAGCCATCCGTCAATGGGATATGTATAATCCAGCGATTCCATCAGGCCATAAAGCGTATCCGTATCCTGGCTTTGCCTCATGATGGAATCAAAAATTTCCCACGCCTCCTGCCACAGACGCAGGCCTTCCTCTGTTTTTTGCTCCTCAAAACACTCATATCCTCTTTGGGCCAGATCATCCCATTGATCCCATTCTGTCTCTATATGATGAGTGTCCTCATAATCTATGCTTTGCATCAGCATTTCCTCCAGTCCGTTTTTATACCGCTCCTCATCATAGGGCTGGTTCTCCTTCATGATATCGTAGATTTCAGTCAATACCACCGCACCGATTTTTTCCTTTGCCTCTGACTGAGAATATCCGGCCTGGAGCAGTTCTTCATAGGCGTCCTTTGTGCAGGGCGGATCGTTTGCCTTTAGCTGATTATTCACCACTTCCAATATTGTTTTTTTCAATCTTAGATTTGCCATTTTTTATTCTCCTCTTCTGAATCCCAGTGCTGCCAGAGAGCGATGGAAATCCCCGCATCCAGATAAGTCTGAACTGCATTTTCCTTCCATATCATATCCCCGATTCCTTTACATATAGTAATATTCCGGCAGTTCCTCATTTTCTTTGATGTACTTATATACTTTTTGAAGACTTTCCCGAGGCTTTATTTTTTTCTTCACAGCCTCCTCATATTCCCGAACCCAATATTCCTTCAGATCGGCAAAATATAAATAACGCAGCAGCACATAAAGCTTGATCTCATGTCCTTCTTTCTGATAATTCTTCTTAAAATATGCGATTCCCTCATCGTAGTCACACAGTGCCATATACAGCTGCAGCGCCAGCTCCACCAAATGATTTCCCTTCTCCGTATAGCGGTACTCAGCACTGCTGTAGCCGTATGAACGCTTTTTGCCCCCGGATGCTGCCTTCCATCTGGCATCCAGCTCTTCCTTCCGTTGTATCGCCTCCTTCAGCGCCATTTCTCTCGCATCAGGAGTCTTTAAGGTCATTATCAGTATTTGAAACAATTCGTCTTCCGAGATTTCCCGATCCATCCCCTCTGCCATTGTAAGGGTAAACCCAGCCTTCACTGCCTCTTGATCCAATCCATGGGCAAAGCGCTTTGTAAGGGCGATTTCCAAAAAATCTCTCTGGCCGATCCCAACGGAGCGGAAGGGATCCTCCGTACTAAACAGATAATAGCTGCAGCTGTATGCTACCATGGTATAAAGCTTTCCCAGCAATTCTGCGGCAAGAAGCCCCTCCGGGCCTTCTGCCGGAACAGATTGTAGATCCTTGACATAGGCCTTAACCTTAAACCTCCACTTCGGACGTTCCTTTTTTGGAATAATCCGGTTCGGTGCAAAATAATTCTGTTGGTAGGCGTTGGCAATAAATTCTTCGATCTCTTCCCCCAATGAATTAACGTCCACCGGCTTTTTCGGCACCTTCTGTCCCTTTTTCTTATGCAGAAGTTCCTTTCCCTCCCTAACCAGGGTATCGATTTCCTTGTCTTCTTTTAACCCCTTTGGCATCGCTTTGTAAAGCTCCACTGCCAGCAGTCTTAATTCCTCTTCCTGATAATCCTTTAAAATATCCTTCAATTCTGAAACAAGCATTGCCGTCTTCCTTTGTATCCCAACTCTTGTCCTTACTATATTGGGTTATTTTTAGATATCATAACACAGGAGAAAGGAAAATACCATAATTTTTTTCTTGTTATTTCCCGTTTTCTGTCGGAGTACCAGGAATTTTCTTAACTTCCTGTGTTTTTTAACCCTCAACGCATTCACGGCCGTCATTCGTCCTTATCTAATTCGTCATAATACCCGAGTTCTATGCGAGCATCCTCCAACATATATCCCAGATCATCTGATACACCATAGCCCAGAGGATCGCAGGTAGATATGAGTTTTTCGATCTTCGCTTCGTGAACACGGAAGAAATCCGGATGCAGTTTTGCATAATCCAGGAATTTTTCAGCTGAGGATTCAAGGCTGTTGTAAAATCTCTCGCCATAGTCACCGTAAGCTGCACTAAGTTCTGCGGCTTCGACAGCGAAAGCAAGGTGCATCAGAGCCTTCGTTCCTTCGTCTACAGTTCTGCTTAGGTAGTCATTCAGCACACCTTTGCATTCACCAAAAGAAAACCTTTCCTTCCAGAAAACCTTTTCTAAACGTTTCTGCAGACTGGTAATCAATTCATCATTGGATTCCTTGCTCCAGCAACTGCTTTCGATATCCTTGAAAACTCTAGAAGATTTGAATGTTTCAAATAAATGAGCTTCTAATTCATCTCTGGTCAAAGATTTAATTACTTTTTTATACTGCGTTAGTGTCATACTCTTTGTCCCCCTGTTCAATTTTGTATCCTGCCGGAACAATTATCTGGTATCGGTTTTCTTCGTCTGCTCTTTTCATTATGATCACGGTGCACTAGAGACGACTGGCCTTCCGGACAAATGCAGGCATCCTTTCCCTCAACAGAGAAAACGGAATCCTCACTGCAGGATAGCACAGCTACTGGCCATATCTTATTTAATGTTACTAAAAAAGACATCCAAGTAATATGATAGATTTGCCTCAATCATCCTGACATATCCCGCATAACTGAAAATCACTCCAGGTTCATCCACCCCCTCTGCATGGCCTACACATGAAAAGCCATTTCTCTCTGCCCCAATATATGTATCTATGGATCTCATCCTTCCATCTTGATTTTTCAAAATGACGTTCATTAGCGTCAATCCATCTCCAATATCATATAAATCAACTTTACGCTCAGTAGTTTTGTACTTTATCATTCTGCTGCATCTTCCTCTCTGATGTATGCCATTATTTCAGCATTGGGATATTCGTTTCTAATCCTGAATTATTCACGGAACAACAGGGTCAACTGCTGAAATCCGCATAGCTACTGCATTCTAATTGAATGTTGCTTTTCACTTATGCTTTTTTAACCGCATGGATGGAGATACGCTCTGCCAGTTAAACCAGATCATCCGTGAACTCCGTAAAATCATCTATTCCGTAAAGAAACCGGAATTCATGCTTTTTGATCTTGATTCCACACTTCTTGATACCTATGGGAATCAGGAAGGGGAAGGTTTCAACTGCCATTATCAGGCCCACGGTTATCACCCACTGTTATGCTGCGACGGGCTGACCGGCGACCTGCTAAAGGCACAGCTTCGTGACGGCACCATGTATTGCGGCAAAGAGGCAGATATTTTTATGAAGTCCCTTCTGGATGAATTCCTCTGCGATTTTCCGGATATGCCGCTTTACTTTCGAGGTGCCGCAAGCAGCGGCATTGGTGTGGATTCCGTTACGTGGATGGAAAAACTGGTAGATACCGTTTACAGAATTGGAACCAGGTACTGAACCAGCTGCTTATCCCGTACGGAAGCAGCTTACAGAGTATCTATAAGAAAAATGAAACGCTTCGCGTTAGCTGTTAATATACTCATACAAAATTTCTTCCCCCTCATCCAGTTCTTTGTCGCATGCTGTACACAAATATTCATTTGTTTCAAAAAAAAGCCTTGTTTCCGGATCAGTCAGAAGCTTATATAGTTCCATGCCCAGCAATTTCCTATAAGCATCTTCCAAACCTATCTTTTGTTTTTTCATCAAATGCTTTGTTAATGCCACAACACACATTCCCGTTGTGATCTCTACTCTACTTTCATTCATGGGCTTATCTCCAATCAATCTCATTTATACTGGCAATCAATTGTTCTGCCACTTTCTGTTTTCCTATATAATATTGCACACCTAAATTTTCAGTTTCCAAATTATTAAGCAGTATTCCCTTTGCAGCATTTGAACCAATTTTTCCATATAATCCATCCCAATATGCCTTCAAGCAAAATGCGGTATTATCATCCGCTGTCGGGCCAATAACCATATCATAATTGTGCGGCACCCCGCCCATTTCTCTACATAGTAAAACAAAGTCAAGCCATTCTATATCTGCTACATGAAATATTTTTATTTTTAAATACGAATATTGATTTCTGTCTAGTTTTATTTCATATAATTTTTCCGTGAAAACATTATCACGCTTTCCCCTGCTTCTCCTGACAGCTTCTCTGTATTTTTTGTGCATCATTCCAATAGCCTGCTTCTTTGAAACAGCCATATAAAATCCCTTCCCAAAATCTTTGCGATCCTGCCCCAGTCTTACATTGACTCTCTGGATCACAGATGCGGTTCCATGGTAAAGAGTCGTATTAAGCTCCTGATACATATTGCTCAACCTCCTCCACCATTTCGCTGTTCGTTAAGCTGTCAAAAATATCCGGACATTCAGCAACATAATTTAAGATTTCATATTCTTCATCCAGCTTCAGAAATTCTTCTATCGATATATTGTGTTTTTTACGGTAATTTTCAGTCACCAGATACATAAGGAATATGGTATTTTTCAGCCTTTTCTCTGACATATTATCACCTTCTATTAACTTTTGCGTATATCATAACATATTTCCAGGAATCTGGCTATATCGTTTTCTCTTCCAGGTGATTTTTTTATAAAGGGCAATGCATAAACTCGTCATTGCCAGAAGCTGTCTACTATGCTCCTGCTCCCCTACCAAAGCCTGCAACTTTTCCATATTACATCCTGTGTTTCCTTATCGACACGGCTTGTGCGCTTTTGTCCTAATTTTCTATCCCCGTCTTTGACATGTAATTCTTTACTATAAGATGCAGTCCTCTCCTGTATTCCCTTTGCCTGCAGCAAATAATCCAGAGGCATCAGTGGCAGTGCCATAAACGTCAAATCGGTTCTTTCATTGTTTGTTGATTTGACAAATCTCCTGGCTATTTATGTCCACCATATAATACTTTCTAAATAATAAACCTGAATTATTCACGGAACAACAGGGTCAATTGCTGAAATCCGCATAGCTACTGCATTTTAAGTTACAGTTCAGAGGCAATGTCATTAACTTAAGCCGGCTCTATCAGAGGTTCCCA